>JBBIQU010000242.1:0-4940 GCA_037442185.1 Chthonomonadales bacterium
GCCTTTCTCTACCGGTACCGTGAGGTTGATCGCCATACGGCGCGCGATGAGTTGGGCGTGCCGCAAGATGTATTCCTGTTCCTGTGCATCGGCTTCCTGTCTGAACACAAGGGCTTCCACCTGGCCGTCGAGGCCATGAAGGAGATTGACAATCCTGCCGCGCGACTGACCGTTGTGGGATCGGTTCGCGATGACGATGCCGCTGCCACCGCGTATGCGTCCCGATTACGCAGCATGGCCGCGCACGATGATCGTGTCGAGTTTCTGGAGCAGTTCCTGAGCGATGGGGAATACGATACATGGAATGCGGCGGCCGATGTTGTGGTCGCGCCCTACCTCAGAGCGTTCTCGTCGAGTGTTGTCGCCCGGGCCAGGCTCTTCGGGAGACGGGTGATCGTGACGGATGTCGGCGGTCTCACCGATCAGGTGGATGCCAATGACATCGTTATTGGGGAGCCGGATGATCTCATGGGTGCAATGCAGGCAGCGCTTCAAGGAGTGAGACCACACGATGTTTGATGCGGAACTCACCTCGTCGGTGATTCGGCTCATCCGCTCGTTCCGAGACACGAAAGTAGCCGTGCTGGGCGACATTATGCTGGACGAGTACATCCATGGGACGGTCTCGCGCATATCGCCGGAGGCCCCGGTACCGATACTCGAGGCCGATCCCGACCGGCGCAGTTATGTCCTTGGCGGCGCCGCGAACGTGGCGAGAAATCTGGCGGCGCTTGGCGCGAACGTTGAGCTGGTCGGCGTGGTCGGCGACGACAGAGAGGCGACGGTTGTTCGGCGCCTGTTATCGGAAAGCGGCATCGGTGCGGGCGACGCTGCTATCCCGCGTACTCATTGCCATCCGAGCCTACAGTGGGGCGTTCACCATCGTCCAGCCGAACGAGTGTTACACAGCCGGTGAGTCACTGCGCTGGAGTGGTGATGCAATGAGTTCTGACGATGGTCGCCTCGAGTTCGTTGATGCCCTGCGAGGCATCGCCGCCTTGGGGGTGGTCGCAATGCACGTTGGCCGTTACTTCCCGGGTCTGCCGACACCAGTCGCGGCTCTGGCCGAACAAGGCGCGCGCGGGGTCCAGTTGTTCTTCATTGTCAGTGCCTTCACAATGTTCCTAACACTCGACAGACGACGCGGTCGCGATGAGAGTGTAGTCCTCGGGTTTGCAGCGCGCCGACTGTGCCGAATTGCTCCAATGTATTACATTGCCGTGGCGTACTACTGGCTGACACGTAACCCCGAACCGGACGTTGGACACCAACTGGGCTTCATCTGTGGCAACTGGCCTTGGTAGCGCTCTTTGCCCAAGGGTGGCACCCCTACTCGTTCAACAGTGTTGTGCCAGGCGGGTGGTCTATTGCCGTCGAAATGGGATTCTACACCGTTGTTCCATTCCTGCACTCCAGAGTCCGTCGGCTTAGGTCAGCTCTGATCTTGCTGGTCGCTACGTGGTTATTCGCCAAGTTCGCCGCGCTCGTCGTACTGAGAGTTTATTCGCATTTGGACCCAGCGGTCACGCACGAGTTTGCGTGGATGTTCCTTCCGGGACAGTTGCCGGTGTTCGCACTCGGTTTTGTATCCTATTTCTTCTGGCGCGATCGTCTCTGCACTGAGCTCAGTTCTGGCCGGAAACCGGGCAAGACTCTGGCTGTGGCCAGTGGGGGTGTTCTGTTATGGACGTGTCTGCAATTCGTCTTGGTGAATCGCCATCTGCCATTGTTGGCGTCGTACATTCTATCGGCTTTGGCACATGCTCTGTTGCTTCTGTCACTTGCGGCATATCCGGTACCGATCTTGGTTAACCCATTTGTTCGGTTCATCGGAAAGATTAGCTATAGCATCTATCTAACTCACTTTGCTGTGATGTACGTGTTCATGAATGTCATTGCTCCCCATGCTGTCCGACGCACAGGACTTGTTGCCGAATCGTCGGTAGGATTCGGTCTATGTTACGTGGGAATCCTAGGCTTGACCGTGGCGGTGTCGTGGATTACATATACGTTTGTGGAGGCTCCCGGAATGAGGCAAGCTACTCGTTTGTCCCGACTACTCAGCTGCTGGGCCGACCGCAGACAACCTCGGTCGGGCGCAAGGACGTGAGACGAGCAAGCACGCGTGGCTGTACAGACGGCAGTCCTGCCGCCGCGAAGCCCCGAACCTGCGTCGCCCTCGTCACCACTGCCTACTGGCCCATCGTTGGTGGCCAGATGATCTATGCTCGAGACCTCGCGCGCGAGCTGGTACGACAGGGCCATGAGGTAACGGTTGCGACCAGGTTCACGTCCGGCCTTCGGCCCACAACGTGGGCAAGCCTCACGGATGTGGACCCTGCGGCCTCCTATGAAGACGACGGTGTTCGGGTCAGGGTGATCCGGCCCCGCGGCTGGAGGCGCCTCGCTCTGTATCCGGTACACAGGCTACATTATTACGACCGCACGGAACCGTGGGCTATCAAACTCTTCGAAACTGCGTTGACCGATGCGCTCGATACGGCGATCGGTCCTTGCGACGTTGTCCACTTTAACGGCGTCGGTCGTGAGATGTTCGGGTTCTGTGCCGAGACTGTGGCGCGCAGGCGCGGCGTCCCTTTCGTTATCACTACCCACATGCACCCGGGGACATGGGGCGACTCGCGTCTGGACTTCAGACTCTACCGCAAGGCCGATCGTATCTTGGCCCACACACGCTGGGAGCGTGACGTCTACATTGCCGGCGGCGTTGATCCGGCGCGGGTCTCGGTGGTTGGCATCGGAGTTCCGGAAGCGCCCGTCGGAGACGGTGAACGGGCCAGAAAGAAGTTCGGGCTGGATGGCCCCACGGTGCTGTTCGTGGCGCGCAAAGCCCACTACAAGGGCTACGGTCTGCTGCTGGAAAGCGCGCCGATCGTGTGGCAGTCCATGCCCGATGTCAGGTTCGTGTTCGTGGGGCCGGATCAGGACGAGCCGACTCCCGCGCAGGTTGCCATCCGGCAGGATAGGCGGATCGTCGAAACCGGCATCGTGACCGATCAAGATCGGGAGGATCTCTACGCTGCGTGCGATCTCTTATGCGTTCCATCGTCGGCGGAGTCTTTCGGTCTGATATACTTTGAAGCGTGGCGACACGGCAAGCCCGTGGTAGCGCTGGACATCTCGCCTCTGCGTGAGCTGATGGACGCGTGCGGAGGAGGGGTGCTCTTGCGGGAACCCAGGTGCGACCTTGTAGCATCGGCGCTCTTGGAACTCCTCGGGGACGCCGCTCGCAGGAGCGCAATGGGAGAGGCTGGGCGACAGTTCTCGTTGGGTTACGTTCCGGATAAGGTCGTCGGCAGAGTCGTCGAGCTGTATTCCACGTGTCGCTTGCGCGGGGGATGCGATGCGGAGCGCGAGTGCACAGCTGATAGGGGCAATACGGATGACAAATGACGGCACCACAAGAGGTCCCGCCGCGCTCATAGCAGGCGGTTGCGGCTTCCTGGGCTCGCATCTGGTCGAGCGATTGGTCTCCGATGGAGCCACCGTAACGGTCTTCGACAGCATGCGGGCAGGGTCGGCCGAGAACCTTGCGCACGTGCGGGATCGTATCAATGTGATCCAGGGCGACGTGCGCGACCGGATCGCTGTGGAGGCGGCTCTCCGGGAGTGCGCGCCCGATGTCGTCTATCACCTCGCTGCCAACGCGTCGGTCCCTGGATCAGTCGAGGACCCGGCGTACGACTTCGAGGCGAATGCCGTCGGGACGTTCGTACTGCTGGATGTCTTGCGCGCGTTGAACATGACGCCGCGGGTCGTGCTTGCCTCGTCGGGCGCCGTCTACGGTCAGCCGGACCGGTTTGCCATCACCGAGGACTTCCCGTTGAAACCTATCTCGCCCTACGGCTACAGCAAGCTTTGCGCCGAACACATCGCCAGCATGTTTCTCGACGTGTACGGGATTCCGACGGTTATCGCGCGGATCTTCAACAGCTATGGCCCCCGCGTGCCGCGCTACATCGTCTACGACTTCCTGAAGAAGCTTGAGCGCGACCCGACCAGACTGGAGATACTCGGCGACGGCAAGCAGCAGCGCGACTTCACCTACGTGACCGATACAGTCGCAGGGCTCGTGCTCCTCGGGGAGACGGGAAAGCCCGGCGAGGCGTACAATGTATCATCCGGTCAGAACCACTCGGTTACCGAGCTGGCAACCATGTTGGTGGACATACTGGGACTGAGCAATGTCGAGTTCCACTATACGGGCTCAAGCTGGGCTGGCGACGCGCAGTACTGGAAAGTGGACGTACGGAAGCTGAAGGCGCTCGGGATGGGCGAAGGTGTGCCGTTGGACGAGGGATTGCGCAGGACGGTGGGGTGGTACCGAGGCCTCGATGGATGACCGACCGCTCTTCAGCGTGATCATACCCACATGCCATCGCAACGAGGCGCTGGCGCTGTGCCTTGAGCGGCTCGTGCCGGGAGCGCAAACGCTGCCGTTCGAGCAGTACGAGGTGATCGTCACAGACGATGGCCGCGAGACAACGGCAGAGGCGATGGTCCGTGAGCGGTTTTCCTGGGCAACATGGACGCAGGGGCCGCGCCGTGGCCCGGCGGCGAATCGGAATCACGGCGCATCGTTGGCCCGCGGAGAGTGGTTCGCTTTCACCGATGACGATTGCCTTCCGGATGCCGGCTGGCTGGCAGCGTTCGCGTCGGCGATAAACAGCGATGCGCGAGCGCTGGAAGGCTCGATACACCCTGTGGGTGACATGTCTCATGACCTCGCCGAGTGTCCGGTCAACCTGACCGGCGGGCTATTCTGGTCCGCCAACATCGCAGTCGAGAGAACATTGTTCCACCAGATCGGCGGCTTTGATGAGCGCTATCGCCACGCAGCTCATGAAGACGAGGAACTGCAGCTCAGGCTGAGAGAAGCGACGAACATCGGTTTCGTGTTCGCGGCTCGGGTGGATCAT
>JBBIQU010000243.1:0-4922 GCA_037442185.1 Chthonomonadales bacterium
CAGCGCTTGGGGCCGTAGAACGGTGGGGTATGTCCTTCTGGGATGCCTTGTTGTTGGCTACGGCGAAGTTGCACGGCGTGCCTACGATCTACACCGAAGACGGTCAGGCGGCGCCGGAGCTGGACGGCGTCCGGTTCGTCAATCCGTTTGAACCTTAGCGCAGCTCGCCGCCGGCGGCACGGCTCGGTGAGCGACAGGTTGCGCGCAGGCTTACGGCATGCACTGCCTCAGATGCGCAATGCTGCGCTCGGCCTGAGCAACGGTGCCGCACTCAACGGATAGAACGATGTCGCGCGGGGCGCCAAGGCAGATGCCGATAACGCGACGCCAGTCAATGACGCCATCACCGCACGCGCAGCCGACGGGCGTGCCCGTTACTTTGCCGCGCTCCGACTCCGAGTGCTGAACCGAGATGTCCTTGGCGTGCAGGTGCACGAGCCGGTCGGCGACACGTTCGAGCCATTCGTAGGGATCGTGGCCGCACAGGTAGCTGTTGCCGGTGTCGAAGTTGATCCCGATGGCAGGCGACGCGACGAGGCCGTAGATGCGGTCGAGACCGTCGGGGTGCTTGCTGTACTGCTGGTGCGGCTCGATGCCGATCAGGATGCCCCGCGGCTCCGCGGCCTTGGCCGCTTCCTGCAGCGTGTAGCGCATGAGCACGTAGTCCTCGTCTTCGGTGGTCCATGGCTGCTTCGGGCCTTCGTCGGTGTTGACGACGGGCGCGCCGCACTCGGCGGCGAAGCGGATAGCCTGCTTCAGGTACTCCGTGCCGATCTCGGGCTTGCAGAGCGGCGTGTGGGCTGACAGGCCAGAGCATTTCACGCCGGCCTCCTCGCAGGCGCGCTTCACCCGCATTGGGTCATCCAGCATCGAGACGCTGTGGAAGTACCCCGCCTCGCTCAGCAGCTCCCGGCCAAGATGGACCATGGGCTCCACATACTCGTACCCCAGTTCGGCCGCCTTGCGAACGGCCCACTCGAACGGCTTATCCTCGTGCCTAACGAACTCCAGGTTGACGCCGATGCCGATCCTTCCCATCGCAAGCCCTCCCGGGCGATCTGAGCAGCCGCGGCTATGGAGCCGCCACGTCGCTGCCTTCGCCGCAAACAGGGCCGAGTCCTGCAGAAGGGCACGATATGCGGCCCTATGACCGGAAGGACCTTAGCCGCTCTTCCTCGAAAGGTGCGTCCATGAACCTTGCCACGTTGTGTTTGCTCGTGTTCCTCGCGTGCCGTGTCGGCGCTGAGGAACGTCGTTTCTCGTTTGCGCCGTTGATGGGGGATCCGCCGACGCTGCATGTGGCGGAGCCGACGGTATCGGGCGCGGAGGTGACGGTCAACGGCGGCGACTCGGCGCGACCGAGAACGCCGTTCACGTTCGACTGGGGCGACGGGACGAAGTCGTGCAGCTTCTTCCCCGCGAAGCACACCTACGCCGACACGAGCCGATCGTACACGATCACGGTTACGGCCCACTATGGGGACCGAAGCGCCTCTCAGGCAGTTCGCCTGTCGTTCGTCCGGCCGTCCTACGCCTATCGGCGGGACCCGAGCATCCCGAGGCGCATACGGATACCCTCCGAGCCCGTTGCGCTCGACACCACCATGCCGGGCTACCGTCCGCCGACGGACCTGAAGGGCTTCGCCGACGCCGATCTGGCCGTGCCGCGCGATGCGCTGGAATATGCCCTGGACGTGGGCCACGCCATTCAGATGGACCTGTGCAACGGCGACGTAGACCCGCGAGGCGGTCTCGATCAGGTCGTGCTCAGCCAGCCCAAGTTCGGGGGCGCGTTCTCGCTCTGGTTCACCCGCCCGGTCGTCATGGGCGCCAATCCGGCCTATCTGAGCAACCTGTCGGGTCTGAGCTCGCTGTACCACGAGATGGGACACAACATCACGCTCAACAGCCCGGCTCGTTACCGATTCGGCGGCAAGACCGACGGGCCCATGAACACCATCGTGTCGGAAACGCTCGCGCAGATCATGCAGCACGCGACGGCGTGGCTCATCCTGAACCACCCTCAGCGCTACGGCCTCGGAGAGGCGCTCGCCGAAGGGCTCGAACGGAGCGTGGCGATGTCGTTCACCGGTCTGGCCCGTGCGCATCGGGATTACGTGGCGCAGGGATGCACGTTCGCCACACGGCAGGAGCCCGGGACGAAGCAGGACCGGACCTTCGGTACGTTCATGACTGTCGCCTACGTCTTCGTAGAGGGCGCCGAACGCGCAGGCGACTTCCGCGGAACCACCAAACGACTCATGCGGCTCCTGCAGACCTTCAACGAAGAGGACCACCGGCGCTACCGGATGCCCGCAAACGACGCCTTCCGCTCCACCTTCATGGTCGCCGCCGTCTCGCACGGCCTGAAGCGCGACATGCGCGCCAGGTTCCGCGAGCTGCGCTTCCCGGTTGATGACACCGTCTACGACGAGATGATGAAGCGTGTAAGGGAGTGATTGTCCTGTTCGCTCCTCCCAATAGGATCAGAGGCAGGGGTACGCGCACGGTTGCGGAGGAAACGCTCATGCCCAGAACAACAGTCACCGTCGTGCTCCGAGGAGCCGTTGCGAACATCGCGATCTCGGCAGTGCAGAAATGGAAGACTCGCGATTCCGCCTTATCGGTGTTCGGCACGAGTGACCTTAACGAGACCTAACGGGCCGGGATCGTGATGTCTGCTCGAGTACGCACTTGCGCTGGTTGAACGGAGACGCTCGCTTCTCGAACCGACAGGTGGGTATTGACAGGGGGTGAACCACATGTCCGATACGTCGGCAGACGTTTTGACCGGCTGCGCACAAGACCAATGCAGTCGGTTGGCAGCCGCGGCCAACCGGGCTCCTGGCAACGGTCTCATGCGCTCCCTGATAGAGCAGGCGACGGAGATCGTACGACTCGCGGAGGAGCGCCGTTCGGCGCGTCATCAGTTGCGAGCCCTTCTCGACACTATTGTGCGCGAAGCCGAGATCGCGTCTGTTGAGGACGACCAACCGGCCGCTGAGTGGCTGCGCGCAGAAGTACGCAGGATCAGGGCCGAAGCTCTCGGTACGTTTCCAGAAGACCGTAAGGACACACCATCCCATGATGTTCCCCCCGACCGGACCCATCCACGTCCGGATGTGGAACGACTGACCCCGTCCACGCAGCCGCCAGCCCGTCCAGCTGTCGGACCTAGTCCTGTCCGTGGCGATCTTGCTCACTGGAGGCAGCGCTGGCAAGAGGTCGAGGATGCACTGGCGCGCGACAGCGAACCATGGACGGCGATCCGAGGGGCGTTGCAGCTCAGAGCTGTCCTTTGCGGATTCCACGCTTTCGTGATCAGAGTGTCCGACACTCCCTCCTCCACAGCTGATACACGCAGTGCCCGAGCCATGAGGGGTGGCATCCTTGAGCGGATGAGCAAGCTCGGATACCCTTGGCAACCACCGTCCGTCGCGCACTGCCATCCCGACACAACGTCACGCGCTGCTGTTGTTCGTCGCCTATCAGACGGCTACTGCAGAAGTGCGCTCGCGTATGAGCTCTTGGTTCAGGATATGTACGGCGCGCAAAGTGCCGGTGACGAACTTCGAGCGCACCGGCTACGCGCAGCCTACGCCACCCTGCAGTACCACCAACGGTGTCTCCGAGATATCGGACTGACAGATGATCTCGTGGATCAGGTCGTGGATCAAGCGGCTGGGCTCGCCGCCGAACTAGGCGTGAATCCTCTTGCGGAGTCCGAGCTGGCCTCGGAAACACCACCGCATACATCAAAGTCCCTCTCCGAGTTGATCGCGCTTGGGGAACCGGATCTCGAACCGGAAGGGCTGTCACTGGATCCACGAGACGAGGCCATTGCCAAGGTCCTGGAAGCCGTGCGAGCGAGGCCAGACATGGGGGCGATTCCTGAACGCCTCGCGGAGGATCGCGCTGCGATCATTCCCCACTTGCGTCGCGCGCTGGACGCCGGAGTGCCGCCTTCCAACAAGGACATCCGTGACGCACTCCTCGAGAGGTGGCTGCCGATACTCGACGGGCTGCCCGAGTTCCGTGTCATGGTCCGCGAAGTCCGTGCCGAAATGGAACGCCGGGAACATGACGAAGCATCGGATCCCGGCGACGCTGACGTACTCGACGTGAGTCCTGGCGTCACAGACAATGTTGAGCGTATGGCCGCTGAGCTCAGGCCCATACTCGCCGGCAAGCGCCTCCTATTGCTCGGAGGGGTGCCTCGCGTCAACACAGCTCCCCGTCTGCAGGATGCACTTGGTCTTGGCGAGGTCATATGGCCTGAGGCCAAGAAATCCGATACGCCAGACAAGTTTGAGGCCGAGATACGGCGCTCCGACATCATCGTCATCGTGAAGAACTACTCCCGGCACGCTGTATCCGAAGCAGCAAGCGATATATGCCGAGAGACCGGGGCTCAGTATGTCATGCTTTCGGCTGGCTATGGTGTCGCTCGGATCATAATGCAGCTGCACGAGCAGTACAGAAGCCGCAAGCTCATACCTCCCAGCGAGACCACGGAGACACCACCAATGGGTGAGCGCTCGTGTACGAGGTGATGGCTGGTTCGCATGTACCGTGTGGTCGGCAGCGTGTCGCCTTCTGATCTCGGTTCGCGTCTTCCCCGCCGGGATGGAAAACTGAAGCTCCGGCTTGAACCTGCCGGTCCGTCTGCTGTGATCTCCGGCACGAGCCTCGGAGCAGCCGGTGTCCGACGTCGCGCAAGCTAAGGAGACCATCATGCCCATACCGATCGCCACGCTCATGTTGGCGGCGACGATGACCGGCGGGGGTCAGAGCCCGCAAGCGACACTGAGCGCGTTGCCGCCCTTGCCTCGCTCGACGGCATCGTCCGGCGACTGGCTCATCGCCGGCCGAGGACCAGGGCCGGAATCTTCCGGTTGCCCGACGGCAAGGGCGTCGCGCTC
>JBBIQU010000244.1:0-4909 GCA_037442185.1 Chthonomonadales bacterium
GTCGTGGACTTGCCTGAGCCCGTCGGACCGGTAACAAGGATCAGGCCGCGTGGAAGCATACAGAGGTCCTTCACGATTGGAGGGATCATCAGTTCGTCAATGGTCTTGATGACGAACGGGATCACCCGCATGACCGCCCCGACATGCCCCTGCTGGCGAAACAGATTTACGCGGAACCTTGCCAGCCCCGGAACGGCATACGACATATCGAGTTCCATGTTCTGCTCGAACCGCGTACGTCGGTCCTCGTTCAGGATGACATACAGCGTGTCGTACATGTCCCGATCTGTCAGAGCCGGCATGCCCGGCACTCGACGGAGTAGGCCGTGAACGCGCATAATTGGCGGCTCACCGACCCGCAGGTGCAGGTCGGAAGCCTCGCTCTCCACGAGCATGCGTAAGAGATCGTCAATGTGTACCATTGCTGTCGAGTACGAGCGCAGCCGTTCGCGTGTCTCAGGTTCCCGTCACGCGGGTCGTAGGCACCTCACCGACAACGCTTGATGCTTTAGCGGCGCAGCATCTGCCGCATTTCGGTGTAGTTCCCCGCGTTGGCCAGAGCTTCCTCCGCAGTGATGACGCCGGCTTTGACAAACCTGACAAGGCACTGGTTCATTGTCTGCATGCCCCAGTATGTCTCCTGGCCCGCCTGGCGTATCTGGCTGTAGATATCTTCGGACTTGCCCTCCTCGAGCATCTTGGTGATCGTCGGCGTTACCACCATGACTTCGACACCTGCTACGCGCCCAAGACCATCCGCTCTGGGGAGCAGCTTCTGCGACACAACGCCGCGCAGCGAGACAGAGAGGCGCAACCACAGCATCGGCCGCTCGTGCGGGGCAAACATGTTCGACAATCGGTCCAGTGTCTCCGCAGCGCTCGACGTGTGCACCGTCGCGAAAACAAGGTGTCCTGTTTCGGCCGCCTGAAGCGCAACGTTCATCGTTTCGATGTCGCGCATCTCGCCGATCAGGATGACGTCTGGGGCCTGGCGCAAGACGCGCTTCAGGGCTTCCTGGAACGAGTCCGTGTCAATCCCGACCTCGCGTTGGTTGACAATCGCCATCTTGTCGGGATGAACGTACTCGATCGGGTCCTCGATAGAAACGATGTTGACCCTGCGCGTGCTGTTGATGAGGTCAATCATGGCCGCCAGGGTGGTTGACTTGCCCGATCCCGTGGGTCCGGTCACAAGGACAAGTCCGTTTCGGCTCTTGGTGAACTCCGCCAGCGTTGGCGGCATGCCAAGTTCCTCGAGCGACCGAATGCGCATCGGGATGAGACGGTTGGAGAGCGCGACGGTTCCGCGCTGTTTGTACACACTGCACCGAACCCGAGAGGTGGTGCCAAGATCGAACGCAAGGTCCATTTCATGGTGCCGATCGAACTCCTCGATCTGGCGTCCGGTCATCTTACTGTAGGCAATGGCCCTGGTCTCGTCCGGTGTAAGGGCGTCGAACTCCGTCTCCTTGATACGCCCATGGACGCGTATTGCGGGCTTGCACTTAGCCCGAATGAAAAGGTCCGAAGCCTCCTGCTGGTCCGCGTACAGGAGCATCTCGTCAAGCGTGATCACCAACTCCCCCCTTCTCGGCAGTGAACTGCCTCGTCCGGTCTGCAGCGCGGAATCGCGCCCGGACAAGCATTATGACAAACACGGCGCCGCCACATATGCCCGCACTAACCAGCAGCCACGGTTGCAGTGGCGCTTGCGTCCGCCGAGCGTCAATGCCGCGGGATGGCTGCCGCGCCTCAGGCTGGTAGACAGGCAAGTTCGCCGCGGTAGCCGCCCTCGATGCAATGGCGAACCTGTAGCGATAGGGCGCCCCGTCCTGAAGCAAGTGGACCGTAACTCCGTCGGAATCCCAGTGGCGGATTCCGGCAAACCCGTCCACCTTTCGCGTTAGGAACATGACCTCGAAGCGACCTACGTCTCCAAGAGCTGCTATGAATGGTTGGAGCAGGAAGGCCCGGTCCGTCGAAAACTCCATACCGGTCATGAGAGCCTCGACGCCCGTCTGGACGACCCGCGACTTGTCGGATCTTGACGTACCTGCCACGGTGGTATCCCGTACTTCCACGGTAGCCACGGTTGCGCCTGTCGCCTCGGCAAGCCGCATCACTCGGGCTCTCGCGGCCGTGTGGGGCACTACGCCGGAGTAGGTCATCACCACTGCTGTCGCGCTCCCCATCGGCTGGACAAGCACGATGAGGCGTGTGCCGTCCGCCGATTGAGCCCCGGCGCGCAGCATGCACGACATCAGGAAGCAGAGGGAGGCGGCAGATCGAAACGCTCTATGGAAGGCGACGGGTGAACGAAACACGAAAGTGAATGGAGCTGAGGGGATTCGAACCCCTGACCTTCTCAATGCCATTGAGACGCGCTCCCAACTGCGCTACAGCCCCACGAAACGGTCGCTATTATACTCGTTCCCATGCGTGTATGCCAACCGCCCGGCCATGTCGCGCCCATCCGCCGAAACTTTCGGTCGGGCTGACTCGCTTCCGAGGCGACATTTCAGGAAGTATACCGAACTCGCGCGCGTGCGCCGGTGCTTGTGCTTTGCGTTGTCACGAGATATACTGATGTTGGTGAGCAGGACAACCTTTCCCTAGCCGGTCTGACTTTGTCGCGTCCCGCTGTGTTAGCGGTGCGCACAGTTCAAACCGACATCTGGAGGAACCAGATTGGAGTTCACAGTCGAGCGCGAAAACGGGGTGGTTCTTGTGGTGATTAAGGCCGACCGGCTGGATGCCAACAACGCCAACACGTTCAAGCGCGCCATGGAGCCGGTTCTCGCCGATGCCAAGGAAGCCGTGCTCGATATGGCCTCGGTTCGCTTTATGGACAGCTCCGGGCTCGGCGCGCTTCTCTCGTGCCTGAGACGCCTGACCGCAGGCGGCGGCGCGCTGAAGCTGTGTGCCCTGCAGAAGCCTGTTCGCTCAGTCATGGAGATGGTACGCATGCACCGCGTATTCGATATCTACGATACGCGAGCTCAGGCGCTCGGCAGGCAACCCGCGCGATAGCATCTAATCGGTCGCGTCGCATCCAGCCAACATCGTCCCTGCATCAACGCGCCCAATGATCACACCCGCCGGCGATCCGGCGGTAACGTGTCGGCAACTCCGCTCCGCGTGCGTTCGGTGACACGATCCCGATAATGGCGACGGTCTGCCAATGCGGAGTTCGTCCCGCTTGGTTGCGTGACTTCAGTCGTCGGACCCAGCCAGCTTCCGCGACTATCGTGGCCGGGGTTTGACCAGGCAGAAGTAGTTCCGGCCCAGGTCATCCCGACGGTAGTCCACTCTCACAAGCTGACGCATGAGGAAGATTCCGTAGCCGCTCGGTTGCGTTCCGTCACTACTGGGGTCTTCTATGCCCTGGATATCGAAACCGCGTCCAATGTCGAACAAGCGCAACTCCACGCGGTCGTCATATGCCTCCGCCAGGATTTGCACAGGTATGTCTGAGCGCCACTCGTGGGCGTGGCCGATGATGTTGCAGGTTGCCTCGTGGGCGGCGAGCTTTAGGGCCTCAACATCCTCATCGGGAAGTCGCCGGCCCGGCATCTCGCGGCAGAAGCGCTCGACGAACTCGCGGACGGGCTCCAGCTCGTCGAGCGTGCCTGGAATCTCTATTGCCCGCTGGAACGTGGGCCTTTCGATCGGAGCATCGCCGATCGTGACGGCCAGGCAAGTGATGTCGTCGGAGGGTGGCCGCTCGCCCCTGAACTCGTCTACCGCCGCCAAGACATGGCTGATCAGTTCTGCAGGTGACTTGCTCGGCGCCGACAGAATGGCATCCACCATCCTTGCCTCGCCGAACTGTTCTTCTGCCGGCGATTCGGCCTCGATAACGCCATCCGAATAGAAGAAGAACACGTCGCCAGGACCGAACGGGACCCTCATCGGGGCGAAGAACTCGCGCGACGCGACGCCCAGAGGCATATTGTCCCCTTGGATCATCTCGCAACGTTTCTCGGCGAACCGGTAATGAACGCTGCGTGTGTGTCCGCAGTCAATCAGTGTGCACCGCATTGACCGCAGATCAAACCGGGCATACATGAGCGTCACGAAGCTGTCTATCTTCTGCAGCTCAGGCGTGATCTGGGAGTGGACAGCATACACTACTTCATGCGGGTCCGGTAGCCTGTTGAACTCGTAGAGATGCAACGCGAGCGTCCGTGTTGCCTGATAGATGTAACCCTTGGTGATGGCGCCGAGCAACGCCGCGTTCGAACCCTTGCCCATGACATCGCCGATCACGACGTCTATGGTGTCTTCATCATGCCGCAGACTGGCAACGAAGTCACCAGCAACCAGTTCGCCGGGCCGCGTCTCGCTTGCGATGGACAACCGCGGTGTCACGATCGGCGGATCGCCGACCAACATGGCCCTCTGGATACGCGAAGCGACCACCACATCCTGACGCCGAGCCTCGCCGAGCAGGAACTCGGCGTTCTTCTGTGGCCTCAGATCACGGACAAACAGGCTCAACATCATGGAGCCGTCGAACCGCGCCCGCGACACGGCGACCTCGGCTGGAATGATCACGCCATCGCGCCGGAGAGCGATTGTCTCAAAGCGACTGGGCCGGCTGACTTCCGTAACACCCAACTGCGGCCCAACACCATTGGACACCCACTCGTCCCTCGCTTCGATTGGCACCACGAGATCGAGCAACGATTGGCCGAGGGCCTCCTCTGAGGTCCAACCGAACATGCAGGACGCCTGCGCGTTCCACCCGGTCACGCATCCTGAACCGTCAAGCGAGATCACCGCATCGAGTGCGGTATCCACGATCAGCCGCGTACGTTCCTCGCTGGCTCGAAGCTCCTCGGCCGCATCACGATCCATGATCGCATCGCCCAGAAGGTCAGCAGCCGTCCTGAGCGCCTCGATCTCG
>JBBIQU010000245.1:0-4893 GCA_037442185.1 Chthonomonadales bacterium
ACCGGGCGCTCGCCGGTCGCAACGTCGGAATGTTCGATACGCGCGGGAGAGGGGACCGGGCCGGCGCGTGGGGCTACCGCACCGACGGCGACGCCGCGTTGATGAACGTCCGCGCGCTACTACGACGCGCAGGTCGGGCGGTTCATCACCCGTGACACCGTTCTGCCGGAGCATCCGTATCTCTATTGCGAGCACGACCCCGTCAACTGGGTTGATCCGAGCGGGCACGGTGGTGTGTGGGACTGCATCAAGCGAGGCTGGAATGTCTTGCGTACCGGCAAACTCATTGGTGATTGGGTCGCGCCTGTGGAGGAGACCCGGATCAACATGGCTCAGCGCACCAACATCAACCGGATGTACGTGGATTGGATAGGCAACGGTCGTGCAGAGTACGAGCGCGGCTGGGTCGCCGATCGAATAGAGGACATTGTCTTCCGGCCGGATCGCAAGGCGCTTCGCGAAACCCAGGACCTTGGCGCCGGGGCGTTTAGGGCCGTCTACCCTTAGTGCGAGGACGCAGATCGGCAGCGGAGTCGCGGCGCGAAACGTCACTGGGCCTTCGCTGTCACAGAGGCAGACATGGGAGTTACGCGCATTTCTGCCGCCACGGTTGCGACTGTCGTTCTCGTCGCGATTGCCGTGGGCTCAGTCGCGTTGCTGATCCGCTCCACGACCCGAGTAACCGCACCGCCTGCGCGTGTGGATGCTGGGCCGGCAGTTGACGACCTTCCCAAGCTCGGGACGCGGCGACGCGAATCTGGCGGGGAAGTCCTGGCGGCCGCCCGTCGGTTCCTTGACCTAATGCAAGGAGTGGGCCAGCCCGGCTCGCCCGGATCGGTACAGTCCGATCGCAACGGGCGCGTTGTCCTTACGGTCTACGACAACTCTGGGCCGAGTTCGGCGGCGCCTCATATCAAGGTACCTGCCATTCGCCCGGACAGCATCGAGACGGCCTGGTATCCCATGCTGTTCCATGACGCGAGGGACGCTGTGTACCGTGCGCAAGTTGTCAGAAGGCGAACAGATCAGGGCATTCCAGAAGGATCGGACCTTGGCGTTGTCCTCGACAGCGGTCAGACACAACAGGAGGCGAGGCTAACATCCCGCCGGGGACAGCCGGGCATCTACAGCAACTTCTGGAGGGTCCACGACAGCCATCGGTTTCAGCCGAAGGGCGCTTTTCTCGGTGACCTCCCGATCCCCATCAGCTGGACGTGGGTTGCTGCCATAGCGGACGGCCGCGACGGCCCCAAGGCCGTAGCCGGCGTCAGCTTCCGCCCCAATCCGGCGGTCTATCTGTGGCGGAGCGGCACGGCTGTTCGTCCAGCTTCGAGCGACGCATGCATCGCTGCGTGGCTGCCCGATCCACAGGGACACCGCACTGCGCGGTGCCGAGTGTGGTACTCAGACGGATCGTCCGAGGTGTTCTCATTACGGCGTGGGGTGTCCAGGTTGGGTCCGTTGAAGCTGGTATGGGGCGTTCCTGAGGAGGTCAAGTCCCGTCTCCAAAAGGACGGTCTCGATGGACAAAGGGGCGAAGACAGCATGCCCCGCAAGCGACTCGATCAGAACCGGCCGGCGCGCGTCACTACGTCGCGCCGATAGGCCACTCGATCACCCGTGACGACGTCCTCAGCGAGCATCCTTATGACACGGTGAACGCGGCCCATCCCAGCGGGCACCGTGGCGAGCATTCCGGCCCTGACCGGCCGCCCGATCAGTGCTGACATTTGATACTAGGAGCCCGATTGCTTGCCGCTTCACGCTGCCGTCGGCCACGTTGAGCGCAGTGCCAATGGCGATGGCGAAGCCGCTGCCCTATCGAGCCCGGGATGACCCATTCGATGGCCGCAGAGGCCATGCTCCGATCCGCAGCGAGGGATTGCGCCGGAGGTTGACTATCTTCAAAGGATAGCGTATACTTGTGGCAACTTATTATCCACTAATGATCTCTTGACGGAAGCCCCGATGCATCAGGAATCGTCGGTACGGTATGAGAGCATGGTTGCCAAGCTACGCGCTCGCGGGTGCCGCATCACGCCCCAGCGCCTGGCCATACTGCGCGTCCTCGCGGAGAGCGATGGGCATCCCACGGCCGAGACCGTTTACGCCCGGATCACCGACAGGTTCCCCACCACGAGCCTGGCGACTGTCTACAAGACGATCGCGGCGCTCAAAGCGGCCAACGAGGTGCTTGAGCTCGGTTTCGCGGACGGGTGCAGCCGCTATGACGGGAACCGTCCCAAGCCGCATCCGCATCTCATCTGCGTCCGCTGCCGAAAGATCACCGACCATGATGCCCCGGGTTTCGAAGCGCTGCCCGAGGAGATAGCGAAGCAGTCCGGCTATCGGCTCGTCAGCCATCGCTTCGATGTCTACGGACTGTGCCCGGACTGCACTCAGAACGAGCCCGACGGAGATCTGCAGGCTTACTGAACAGACTCGCCGACAAGTGCAAGGAGACGATAAATGAGTCAGGACAACGGATGTCCGGTAACCGGCGGCAATGGCCACGGCGCCGCCGCAGGAACGACAAACGAGGACTGGTGGCCAAACCGACTTCGGTTGGAGATTCTGCACCAGCATTCCGAAAAGTCCGATCCGATGGGAGAGGACTTCAACTACGCCGAGGAGTTCAAGAGCCTCGACCTCGCTTCCGTGAAAAAGGACCTCGCAGCGCTGATGACCGATTCACAGGAATGGTGGCCGGCTGACTTCGGCCACTATGGCCCGCTGTTCATCCGCATGGCCTGGCACAGCGCAGGCACCTACCGCGTTGGCGACGGGCGCGGTGGCGCCGGACGAGGACAGCAGCGGTTCGCGCCGCTCAACAGCTGGCCCGACAACGTCAACCTCGACAAGGCGCGGCGACTGCTCTGGCCGATCAAGCAGAAGTACGGCCGCAAGATATCGTGGGCCGACCTCATGATCCTGGCCGGCAACGTCGCCCTCGAGACAATGGGCTTCAAGACGTTCGGCTTTGCCGGCGGGCGCGAGGATGTCTGGGAGCCCGACCAGGATGTCTACTGGGGCTCCGAGAAAGAGTGGTTGGCAGACGAGCGCTATTCCGGCGACCGCGAGCTCGAGAATCCGCTGGCGGCAGTGCAGATGGGGCTGATATACGTGAACCCTGAAGGTCCCAACGGCAACCCGGACCCGCTCGCCGCGGCGCGGGACATTCGCGAGACGTTTGCGCGCATGGCCATGAACGACGAGGAGACCGTGGCGTTGATCGCCGGCGGCCACACGTTCGGCACGACGCACGGAGCGGGATCGGCCGAGCACGTCGGCCCCGACCCCGAGGCGGCCCCGATCGAGGAGCAGGGGCTCGGATGGAAGAGCACCTTCGGCAGCGGGAAAGGCCCCGATACGATCACCAGCGGCCTCGAGGTCACGTGGACGACGACCCCCACGAAGTGGAGCGCCAACTTCTTCTGGAACCTGTTCGGCTATGAGTGGGAACTCACCAAGAGCCCGGCAGGCGCGCATCAGTGGGTGGCCAAGGGCGCTGGGGCGACTGTGCCTGACGCCTTCGACCCAACGAAGAAGCATGTGCCGACCATGCTCACAACGGATCTGGCCTTGCGTTACGACCCGGTATACGAGAAGATATCGCGGCGATTCATGGAGAACCCCGATGAGTTCGCCGACGCATTCGCGCGGGCATGGTTCAAGCTGACGCACCGCGACATGGGACCCCGCTCGCGCTATCTGGGACCCGAAGTTCCCGTTGAGGAGCTCATATGGCAAGACCCGATTCCCGCCGTTGACCATGAGCTGATCAACGCTCAGGACATCGCGGCTCTCAAGGCGAAGGTCCTCGCTTCCGGCCTGTCCGTTTCCGAACTCGTGACAACTGCATGGGCGTCGGCGTCCACGTTCCGCGGTTCCGACAAGCGCGGCGGCGCCAACGGGGCGCGCATCCGCCTCGCCCCGCAGAAGGACTGGGAAGTCAACCAGCCCGAGCAGCTCGCCAAGGTGCTCAAGATTCTCGAGGGCATCCAGGCGGAGTTCAACGCGGCTCAAACGGGCGGCAAGAGGGTCTCGCTGGCCGACCTCATCGTGCTTGCCGGCTGCGCGGGCGTCGAACAGGCAGCCAAGAACGCCGGTGTTGACGTGACAGTTCCCTTCACGCCCGGGCGCATGGATGCCTCGCAGGATCAGACCGACGCCGCTTCGTTCGATGTGCTCGAGCCTAAGGCCGACGGCTTCCGAAACTATCAGAAGGCCAGGTACGCCGTCAGCGCCGAGGAGATGCTCATTGACAGGGCGCAGCTCCTGACGCTGACCGCTCCCGAAATGACCGTGCTCATAGGCGGCATGCGCGTTCTCGGTACCAACTTCGGCGGAACGAAGCACGGCGTGTTCACGGACAGGCCGGAGACGCTGACCACCGACTTCTTCGTCAACCTTCTTGACATGGGAGTCGTGTGGACCCGGAGCGACGAGGACGACGACGTCTATGAGGGTCGCGACCGCAAGACCGGAGAACTCAAGTGGACCGGAACGCGCGTTGACCTGATCTTCGGCTCCAACTCCCAGCTCCGGGCGCTCGCCGAGGTATACGCATGCGCCGATTCCCAGACCAAGTTCGTCCATGACTTCGTCGCAGCGTGGCACAAGGTCATGGAACTTGATCGGTTCGATATCAAGGTCTGACCGCTGAACGCCGGTTGTTGAAGCCGCATCCGACGGGCCGAGCCGAGATACGCTCGGCCCGTCGCCGTTGGGGCGCCCTCCCGCTCGGCTGGCGTCGCCGGTTTCCCGTTCTTGCGACGGCTACACGCTGCGCGTAACCTGGCCCGCGTCTTGGTCTGCAGACGAATCCCCCCTCCCCCTTGCCCCCGCCCACCCAGGGGGCGGGGGTAACGGCGGCATCCGCGGGTTCTCCCC
>JBBIQU010000246.1:0-4892 GCA_037442185.1 Chthonomonadales bacterium
GGTTGTCGTTACGGCCGAAGGCCGTGTAGCCGCTGGTTCTTCCCGCGATGTTGGCGGGTCAGAACAGGGCGAAGGCGCCATAGCCGACGACGGCATCGCGGCGTCCGGCCGTATCGCCTGAGTTGCGCAAATCCAACTGCCTCACCTGTAGCCCGTTCATCCGCGCAACGAGCAGCATTCCCCGCAACGCGTCATGGCCGCACGCGGAATCGTCGCCGATCGCGTCAGGGTCGAGATTGACCACGGCAGACGCGGTCTGCGCGTCCACCTCTGCGGCGACATCATAGGGAAGATAGTGCGTCAGGTCGGTGCTGACGATGATCACCGTATCCGCGCCGTCCCATGAGGCCTGCAGTACCCGCGCGACCTCGTCGGCGGTCACGCTGCCGGTGAGGAGCGGCACTATTGCGAAGCCGCTAAGGGCCGTCTGAAGGAAAGGGAGCTGCACTTCGATGGAGTGTTCCTGGGCATGCGCCGATTCCACCACCCGCACCATAGGAAGCGACAGCAGCACATCAACGGACCGAGTGTCAACGGGCACGTCGCCGAGCGGCGTGCGGAACGCGGACACGCGGCTGGCGGCGACGCCGGTGAAGCCGACTCGGTGCGACGGACCGATCAAGACAACCCTGCGGACGGTCGCCCTCCCGGGCACGAGCAGCGAGTAGGCGGAACCGGCGATCGGACCCGAATAGATGTAGCCGGCGTGGGGCACGATGAGCGCCTTGGGCACCTGGCCCACGGGCGACGATTTCGGCAGGCATCGGTTGACGGCGGCTCGGAGGGCCGGACCGAACCCCGGGTAGAACGTGCCTGAAACTGCAGGTTGCCGAATGGCCGGCATCAGTTGATGTCTCCCGAGCAGTATTATAACCCGCCGGTTGGGCGCGACGCGCATCGAGCCCATCGTCGGTTGTACAATAAGACCATGCGCGCGCGCTATTGGCACACCACCGGCGATGGTCGCGTCCAGTGCGACCTGTGTCCACGTCATTGCCGGCTCAAGGACGGCGCCCGAGGCGCGTGCGTCGTCCGCAGCAACGACGGCGGCGCACTTGTCCTCACGGCCTACGGCAGAGCGTCCGGCTTCTGCGTTGATCCCATCGAGAAGAAGCCGCTAAACCATTACTTCCCCGGTTCGGCGGTCCTGTCCTTCGGTACGGTTGGATGCCATCTTGCATGTCGGCACTGCCAGAACTGGCATCTCAGCGCGACGCGGGATGACGCCCGGCTTGCCGAGCGGGCCACGCCGGAACAGATCGCCGATGCGGCGGTTCGGACCGGCTCCTCCAGCGTGGCTTTCACGTACAACGATCCGATACCGTCGCTTGAGTTCGTCGTAGACGTAGCCCATGCCTGTCGAGAGCGCGGCATAGGCACTGTTGCCGTAACCAACGGCTACATGGAGGCCGATCCCTGTCTCGAGTTCTTCTCGGCAATGGACGCCGCCAATGTGGACCTCAAGGGGTTCACCGAGGATTTCTACCGCCGCGTGTGTTCGGCCGGCCTGAAACCGGTTCTCGAGACACTGCGCCGCGTGGCCGAGCTGCGCGCCCAGGGCGGAACATGGCTCGAGATCACGAACCTCCTCATACCGGGCGAAAACGACTCCGAAGCGGACCTGCGTGCCATGACAGCGTGGATCGTCGAGAACCTCGGACCCGACGTGCCGCTCCACTTCTCGGCGTTTCATCCGGCTTGGCGGATGGCCGACCACCCGCCAACGCCGCGCTCGACGCTCACGATGGCGCGCAAGATGGCGCTCGAGGCCGGTCTGCGCTACGTCTACACGGGCAATGTCTACGATCCGGAAGGCGGCATCACGCAGTGCGCGGGTTGCGGGTCGGTCCTCATTCGTCGCGTCGGGTTCGAGTCGCGGATGGTCGCGCTAGGACCAGACGGCAGATGCAACCGGTGCGCGGCACCGTTGCCCGGCGTGTTCGGCCAGGTCACTCGCCGGGGGGCGGCCGCAGGGCGGTGAGTCTCTCCGATAGCTCCGCAACGGCCAGGCGAGGCAGCCGCGTTACGCCGCCTGCGGCGTCTATTTGACTGCCGGACATGAGTTCGGCAAGCCGCTTGAGATGGTCGGGCGTATCTGCGGTTGGGTGCAAGAACCATAGTCGGACGGCTCCGTCGTTGGATGCGGCCAGCATCAGCCGGTTGCCGCGCGCGATCTGCGCGTAATAGACCTGACCGTCCGTTCGCAACGGCTGTGTAACGGGTTCGCCGGTTGCCGAGCTCCACAGGCGCACGGTCCTATCGGCGCCGCCGGTAATCAGCAGAGCGCCGTCCGGGCTGAAGCTCACGTGTCGGACCGCCCCGCTGTGAACCATGGGCGGCACAATGGGCCGTCCGGTCCGCGCGTGCCATAGGTGCGCCGTCCTCGGACCTGACGCATCGAGTTCGCCGGTTGCGACTGTGATGGCCTCGCCCGATGCGCTCCAACAGGCATGCCGGACCGGGTACGCGTGTGGCCAGCAGTGGGCCAGGTACGCAGCTACGCTATCCTCAGCGCGACTTTGCGCGCGGCGCGCCGCTCGATCATCTCGAACCCTCGCGCGTATTCCGTCCACGGGAGCGTCGCATCAATCCAATCCGACAGGCGAATGTCGCCTCGGGCCATTAGATGGATCAAGGCGTCGTGCTCTTCCGCCTCGGCCACATTGCCGACGAACACCCGTGGGTCCTCCATGTCATCCGGTGAAAACGGATCCGACGCGGGCGCAACGCCGTAGACATTCACGCGCCCTTCCGGCTTGCAGACATCGAGAGCGCGACGCAACGCAAGCCTTGATCCGACGGCCTCGATCACGCGGTCCAGCAAGCCGAACGGCGATGGTTCCCCTTCGGCGGCATAGGCACTGGCGCCCGCCCTCATGAACCGATCCCTGTGCGCGGGACGGCGCCCGAACACAACAATCGGCGTGATTCCGGCCAGCGATGCGAAGCGGGTCAGGGCTTCGGCGACCGGCCCCGAGCCGACGATGCCCAGCGATCCGTTCTTCGGCACGTCCGTCGAGCGCAGGCAGCTCATCGTTTCTTTCAGGGTGATCATTGCGACCGCCAGACACGGGTCGGTTCCCGGAGGCGCCTTCTGTTGGGGATGCGGCAGAGAGCCGTAAC
The DNA here is from genome assembly GCA_037442185.1 of Chthonomonadales bacterium. GTDB lineage: Bacteria > Armatimonadota > Chthonomonadetes > Chthonomonadales > CAJBBX01 > JAAYVH01. Next base: position 3,124 of record JBBIQU010000246.1, read on the forward strand.
GCACGCCACGCTCCGACCAAACGTCTCGAACAAGGGCGTACTCGACGAACCCGCCCCAGACACTCCGCGCGCCTGCGATGCCGACCTGTTCGTCCGTCAGACCGGGACGCAACACGAGGTCCCGCGGCCGATAGGCGGTAACGCTCTCTCCGACCTCGACCACTTCGCCGACGGATTCATGGCCCAGCAGGGCCGGAAACAGTCCCGGGCAGAACTCGCCGAGCATGAGCTTGTGGTCGGTGCTGTTGCATATCCCGCATGCCAGAACGCGCACAAGCGCCTCGAACGATCCCGGCTTGGGAATGGGAAGATCGAGGAACCCCAGCTTTCCCCGCTCGAGAATGAAGAGCCCCTTCATGCGGCTGCGTCCTCCGTCCGTTTGTGATAGCGACTGAGCGCGGAACGCGCAATGATGGCCGCCCCGATGAGGCCGGGGTGCTCGGTCCGAGGCGCTTCGAAGTCGAGGCCCGACATTCGAGCGACGTAGTCGAGCCAGTCCTTGCTCCGGCTCAGCCCCCCGCCCACGACAACGCGGGGCTCTATTCCCGCTCGGGCGGCAATGGCCTTGATCAGGCGCGAGCAGACGTGCGCGAAATGGTCTAGCGCCGCGCGGGCAATCGCAGCGCGATCGGTGGTCGGGGTCAGGTGGGCAAGGTTGAATGTGCCCCCACGCCCCGGAACGAGCCTGGGCCCGTGACCGGAATCGCGCGGCGGGCAGACGCCGGCGGCGATCAGGTCGCCCATCCGGCCCCGGAAAAACATCCCCGCCAGCCCGGAGAGGATGTTGCCGCATTCGTTTTCGAGGCCCAGTACGAAATACCGATCCGTGAGCGGATCAATGCCCACAATCTCATCTTCTCCGGCCGGCGTGAGCGGTTCGTGCGATTGGGCGTACACGACCATCGCCGTGCCGAAGTTGCACATCATGTTGGCGCGCGTGCCGACGCCGGCCCCGATGGCAGAGGCCGATTGATCGAGCCCGCAGGACAACACGGGGACCTTCCCTACGCCTATCGAAGCGGCAGCGTGATCGGCCAGAGGCGCTCCGATCGCTCCTGCGGGTCCAATGGCGGCGAGCATGTCCGGTGAAGCGCCGATGGCCTCGATGATCTCCGGCCACCAGCATCTGCGCCGAATGTCGTAGAGACCGCCCATGCCGTGAAGCGTCGTGTCGCCGTAAGCTTGCCCGGTCAGGCGCATGATGACGTATTCGTTCAGGAGCAACACGCGTGCGTGTGAGGTCCGTTTGGCTCTCGGCAGCCGGTCCTCACCGAGCTTGGCGACGAACTGGAGCTCCGATGGCGCCGAAAAGCCGGTGCGCTCTGCATAGTCGGGAAAGCGTTGCGTCAGGAGCTTTACGCGCCTTGGTTCGCCGCGGCTAAGCCAACTTACCACAGGACCAACAGGCTCGCCGGATGGACCAATGCGGATGTAGGACTGAGCTTGCGATACCACAGCCAGGGCGTTCGGCTCCAGCCCCCGTGATCGCGCAGCCTCGGCTGCTTCCCTCAGCGCCCGGTGGACGGCTCGGATTAGAGCTTCAGGCTGTAGGGTTACCTGGCGTCCATACGTGAGACGGCACGGCACGTGTGCGGGAGGAGTCACAAGCCCATCATCGGATACCACACCGGCTTTGACGGAACTGGTGCCGAGATCGAGCGACAGAATGCAGTCTCGCCCTCGCCGCGATGGGACTCCAAAGGAACCACTCATCCTATCAGAACCTCCGAGATCGCTCCCTGCGCCCATGCTCCCACATTCAACGTCCC
>JBBIQU010000247.1:0-4842 GCA_037442185.1 Chthonomonadales bacterium
ACATACCGCCGGGCACGACCGTCGAGAAGCCTTCGGGCAAGCCGCGCCCCGTCCCGCAGGTGCCGAAGGGCACGATCAACCTCGCGCTCAAGAAGAAGGTCACGGCCAGCAAGGCTCCCTTCTCGGGCGACCTGGCGTTGGTGACCGACGGCAACAAGGAGGCTCAGGAGGGCACCGCAGTCGAGCTTCCGCCGCGCCTGCAATGGGTTCAGGTAGACCTGGGAGCGGTCAGCGAGCTCCACTACATCGTCTTCTGGCACTTCCACATGGAGCCGGTTGTCTACCATGATGTGGTCGTTCAGGTGTCGTCGGATCCCGACTTCATCGAGGGAGTCACCACGCTGTTCAACAACGACCAGGATAACTCGGCGGGGCTCGGAATCGGCAAGGATCGGGAGTACTTCGAGACGAGCGAAGGGAAGCTCGTCGCGGCCAAGGGTGTCAAGGCCCGGTACGTACGGCTCTACAGCAAGGGCAGCACCTACAACGATCCGCTCAACCGCTACACCGAGGTGGAGGTGTACGGACTGCCCGCCAAATGATGCGCAGGGCCGCGTTCGGTGCGGCTCTGCTCCTGGTGTTCGCCGCCGCGCTCTACCTGCGCCTGCCCGACCTCGGCAACCGCCCGTTCCACGCCGACGAGGCGGTGCACGCCGTCAAGCTCTGGGAGGCCCGGCAGCGCGGCGCATACATCTACGATCCCGATGAGTTTCACGGCCCAACGCTTTACTGGGCCGCCGCGCCCTTCCTTGCCGCAAGAGGCAGGGCAGACATCGGCTCCACGACCGAAGCCGACTATCGCCTGGGCACGGTCGCCGCAGGCATCGTTCTTCTCCTTCTCCTTGCCCTGCTGCACGATGGCCTGGGACGTCGAGCTACTGTCGTTTCGGCCCTGATGGCGGCCGTGGCACCGGCTTTCGTCTTCTACAGTCGTTACTTCATTCAGGAAACCCTGCTCGTCTGTTTCACCGTCGGGGCGCTCGGGGCGTGGTGGCGGCATGCCACAATGCGCCGCGTGCAGTGGGCGGTGGCTGCAGGCGCATTCGCGGGTCTCATGATCGCCACCAAGGAGACCGCAGCGCTGACGCTCGGGGCGTGGATCGGCGCGTCGCTGCTGACCGGAGCGCGCCCGAATATGCGGGCAGTCCTCGGCGCGACGCTGACTGCCATCCTCGTGGCGGCGCTCGTGCTGACCGATCTCGGGCGCAATATGGGAGCAGCCGTTGACTATCTGAGGTCCTATGCGCCCTGGTTCTCGCGCGCGCACGGGACCGGTCTTCACGGCCACTCCTGGACATACTATCTGGCCATCCTCTTCGGCATCCGTCCTGCAGGGCAGATAGCGTGGATCGAGGCGTTCATACCCGCGTCTGCCGTGATCGGGATCGCGTTCGCCGCTTGCGCGCGCGGACCGCAAGGGCAGGCGGACATGGACGCGATGAACGAAGTCCGCCGGCGTCTGCGAGCGCGCATCGCGGTCGCGACTTTGATCCTCCTGGCAGCATACAGCGCAGTCCCCTACAAGACGCCATGGTGCATCCTCAATCCCTTGATCGGCCTCTGCCTGCTGGCAGGAATGGGATCGTCATGGCTTCTCGGTGCAATCGCGAGGCGTGGTCGAGCGTTCGAGGCGGTCGGATGGGCGACCGGGCTGGCGCTGGCGGCGTTGCTGGCGCGCCAGGCCCATGCCGATGCCTTCCGGAATCAGGTCAGCCCGAAGAACCCATATGTGTACGCCCAGACGGTGCCCGATGCGGAAGACATCCAGCGGCGGACCGAGGCGCTGGCCGGTTTCCATCCCGACGGCTCCAATATGGTCATCAAAGTCATCTGGACCGACAACTACCACTGGCCGATCCCCTGGTACTTGCGCCGGTTTCCGAATGTCGGCTACTGGACATCCATGCCGGAGGATCCGGCAGCGCCGATCGTAATCGCTGCCCCGGTCTACGATGAGGAACTGACGCGCCGTCTCGATGCCACCCACATCATGAACGGTTACATCGGTTTGCGCCCGAGCGTCGTCGCCATGTACTGGGTTAGCATGGATGTATGGACGAAATACGTCGAGCATCTCCAGCGCAACCGCCCGTTGGAGGACTGAAGGACGCGCGCGGCACTGAAGGAGCCCCGCGGGCTCATGGCGAACAGGGCGCCGTGACCGCCCATTCGCCTCCACCGCCCGACGTGGGCGCTCCCGCTGCTGCCTCCGTCCCGCGACCGCGTGATCCGACCTTCGATATCCTCAAGGGCATCAGCATCCTCGAGGTCATGACGCATCATGTGCTCTCCACGAGCATGCGGAAGTTCGCCGAACTGCACGATCCGATGTGGTGGACCATGGCGGTCCTATCGCGCATTCTGCATTTCGCGGTGCCGACGTTCCTTCTTGTCTCAGCCATACTCCTCGCGCGCAGCGTCGCATCGAAACCGAGACCCGACTGGAGGAGATTCTTCGCGCGCCGCACTGAGCGGACACTGATGCCGTACCTTGTCTGGACCGGCATCTACATCGCCTTCCGCATCCTCTGGCTCCGGGACCCGTCGGATGTCACCCCAACGCAGCTCACCCTTCCGATGATCGGGAGCGTCACGACGCCGGAGCTCCTGACGCCGAGCCGCATCTGGATTAACGTCTTCTGGGGCAAGGCGTACTATCACATCTACTTCATGGTCGTCCTGCTCCAGTTTTCCGTCCTCTTCCCATTGCTCTTCGCTGCCATGAGACGCTGGAGGATGGGTTTCGCGGCAGCGCTCGGGCTTGGCGCAAGCATTCAGGTGGCAGCGTTCTATGTGCAGCGACATCTGATACCTGTGCCTTACCCGGCTTCGACGGTGCTCTGGTACTGCATGCCGGTAGTGGCGGGCATGTGGGTAGGCCTGAACTGGAAGGAGTGGGACGGCGTGTGGCGCAAATGGCGATGGGGCATTGCACTGCTCGCTGTGGCCGGGCTTGCCATGTACCTGCCGCCGGCGCTCATGATGTATCTCAACAAGCCTATCTCCAACGAGCTGTACCATATCGGCATCAAGACCTACTGTCTCGGGATCGCGTTGCTTCTTCTGGCGCTGAGCCGAACGCTCGGACCGATTAGGCTTGTCGGGCGATTCCTGCAGCGCGTTGGGGATCGTTCCATCGCATTCTTCCTGATCCATCCGCTTGTGCTCTTCATGCTCGGCGGCCCGAAGATCACTCGACTGCTGGAATACACTGTCATCCCCCCGCTTGCGCTTGGGCTGACCATGTTCCTGATTACCTGGACGCTCTCGGAAGCGTCGCGGCTATCCCGCGCTGATCGGGTCCTCTTCGGCCGCTGAGCATCCCCGGTTTCCGTTGACGCGTCGTAGCCCCTCTGATGCACTGAACGGCAGATAGCCTGTACTGAGTGCGTAATCGGAAGGGTGAAGCGCGATGACTTCGCGTTGCCTGCGATTGTGTTGCCGATGCCTGACGGCCGTCCCCGTGGCGCTCTTGAGCGCGGCAGTCCTTGCCGACGGCGTGTTCTTCCCGGATGAGGCTGCGTACAAGCGGTTCCGTGAGAAATCACTGATCTTCGAGCCCGAACAGAAGGCTGTCATCATCTACAGGAACGGCGTCGAAGACCTGATCATCAGCCCCCGCTTCGATGGTCCGGCCGAACGGTTCGCCTGGATCATACCGGTCCCCGCCAGACCGAAGGTGGATAAGGTCGCAGGGGCGCTCTTCCATGAAGTTGCCGACCTCGTGTCACCTCCGAGTTTCAGCCCCGGCAAGATGAAGGGAACAGAGCGTGCCTTTGCAGGCGGCGTCACCGTCCTCGAGCGGAAGCAGGTCGGGGCGTATGACGTGGCCGTTCTGGAGGCTGGCGACGCGTCGGCGCTCATGAAGTGGCTCAAAGCCAACCGGTTCGCCATTCCGTCTGCCGCCAAGGGTCCCATAGAACAGCATATCCGTGAGAAGTGGACCTTCGTGGCCGCGCGCGTTAGCGTTCCGGAGGCTGCACGTGGCTTACGGCAAGGGACGCTTGCCCCCATCAGGCTTACGTTCCGGGCTGCGGAGCCGATCTACCCGCTGCGCATGTCCGGCATCCTCGGGGCGGAGTTCCTGGCCCATGTCTACCTCGTCCTGCCCAAACGGGCCGGCGATACGGACCCGCGCGTCGTGCCCATTGATCGGCAGACGCATAAACGTCCGATGGGCCATGGCCCGCGATGGGTTGGGACGCCGGATCCGACCAAATCGCCCACCCTCGCCGGCCTAGTAGGCGGCCCGTGCGCGATCTACCGGCACTCCGCCAACTACCTGCCGGTGCACTGCTGGATGGACCTGACGTTTCAGATCAGGATTCTCGGTCCGCGCCGCCACAGCCTCAAGTGACCCGGCCACAGCGAGGCCGTTGCCGGTTCCTCCTCCCACATGGGGTGCGGACAAACCCCGCAACGCCGTAATGCGCAGCGTGTAGCCGTCGCTCGCACGTGCGCGTTGAGCGGAGCGCATCTCTCCCCGGCGTAGCGGTGACATTACGCGCAGCGTGTAGCCGTCGCTTCTCGCGACGCAAAACGTTGGCAACGCGCGGAACGTCTGCGCGGGGAGAACCCGCGGCTACACGGCCTGCGGCCGTAACGACGCCGGACGCCGAGAGGTCTCGCCTGCGGCCGTAACGGCAACATGCGCCGAAACGCTGTGCCATCGAACGTAACGACGCCGGACGCCGGATTGCATTTCCGCCCAACGTGGCGGTGATGGTACGCGCAGCGTGTAGCCGTCGCTTCTCGCGACGCAGAACGTTGGCACCGTGCGGAACGTCTGCGCGGGGAGAACCCGCGGCTACACGGCCTGCGGCCGTAACGACGCCGGACGCC
>JBBIQU010000248.1:0-1244 GCA_037442185.1 Chthonomonadales bacterium
GCTTCGCAACTACGGTTATCCTCTTACTCGCCCGTGCGCGCCGGATCCGGAAACTGCTTCGCAAGTTTGGCATCAACGGCCGTTAAGAAGGCATTCCCTCCCGGCGGCGAAAGGGGGGGAGCTTCGATGAAACCGTCCGAGTCCGATAGCGCACCGGCTGCGTCGCCAACGCCCAGACCCGGCATGCTGACGCTGCGGGTCATTCTGCTCGCCATTCTGCTGATCCCGCTGAACGCATGGTGGATCACGGAGATCGAATACGTCCGCTATTCGGACAACGCGACGACGCAGGCGATCTTCTTCAATGCGGTGACGCTGCTGCTGGCGCTCATGGGGTTGAACGGGCTGTTGCGGCGGCTGGGTCCGCGGTGGCCGTTCACGACGCAGGAGATGCTGGCCCTCTACGTGATCGTGGCTGTGGCGAGCAATCTGGCGGGGCACGATCAGCTGCAGATCCTGTTCACGACGATCACGTATGTGTTCCGCCATGCGACGCCGGAGAGCGGCTGGGAAACGCGCATCGTGCCGCACATTGCGCCGCACCTTGTGGTGAGCGACAAGTCGGCGATTGACCCGCTGTTTGTGGGCAGCTCGACGCTCTATACTCCCGAGCATATCCTGCCGTGGCTGAAGCCGCTGGGATGGTGGACGCTGTTCGTCATGGCGGTTGTGTGGACGATGCTTTGCCTTGTGGCGCTGTTCCGGCGGCAGTGGGACAACGAGCGGCTGAACTACCCGATCGCGGAGATACCGATACAGGTGCTTTCGCAGCCGCGGTCTCTGTTCGGATCGAGGCTGTTCTGGGGCGGAGCGGCGATCGGCGTGCTGGGCCAGGCGATCAACCTTGTGCACAATCTCTATCCGTCGGTGCCGGGCGTGCCGATCGGGGTGCAGTACTTCTCGGCGCAGTCGTACCCCTGGAACGCGGCCGGCCCGTTGCCGATTTCGTCGTTCCCGTTCGCCTATGGTCTGACGTTCCTGTTGCCGACGCAGCTCGGGTTTTCGTGCTGGTTCTTCATGCTGCTGAGCCGGGTCGAGCTTGTGGGCGCGGCGATGATGGGCTACACGGAGTGGGGCAAGTTCCCCTATGTTCAGCAGCAGGGGGTCGGGGCGATACTGGGGGTGGCGCTGGCGATCCTGTATACGGCGCGGGGGCAGCTGGCGTATGCGTGGCGGTGCACATGGCGGAAGAACCCCCTCCCTGACCCTCCCCCTGAAAGGGGGCGGGGAGATTGCGCGGGCGC
>JBBIQU010000248.1:1344-4814 GCA_037442185.1 Chthonomonadales bacterium
AGAACCCCCTCCCTGACCCTCCCCCTGAAAGGGGGCGGGGAGATTGCGCGGGCGCAACAGACCCCCTCCCTGACCCTCCCCCTGAAAGGGGGCGGGGAGATGGCGATGCGAACGAGCTGATGTCGTACCGCACGGCGGTGCTGGGGCTGATGGCGGGTTCGGCGGGCATGGTCTGGTTCGCCATGGCCGCCGGCATGCGCTGGCAGACGGCCACGCTCTACCTTGGCATCCTGTTCGTCATTGTCCTCGTGGTCGCGCGGCTGAGGGCCGAGCTGGGCCTCCCGACATACGAGCTGTATCAGGTTGGCGCAGATCAGGTGCTCCAACGCGTCAGCGGCACGGGAGCATGGACGCGTAATGACCTGACCGCAATGACGCTCTTCTTCTGGCTGAGCCGGACGCACAGGCAGTTTCCCATGCAGACGCAGGTGGACGCGGTACGGATCGGCCATCGCACGGGCACGCGGCTGTCGAGCATGACGACGGTCATACTGATGGCCAGCCTGTTCGGCACGGTTGCGGCGTTCTGGGCCTATCTGCACACGATGTATCAGGTGGGCTTCGAGAGCGCGCGGTTTCGCGGGCCGGCGATCTGGGCGTTCGGCAGCGAGCCCTGGCAGAAGCTGGACGGCTGGATTCAATCGCCCCAGCGCTCGGACCCCGGCACCATGGGCGCCTATGCGTTCGGCTGCCTGTTCACGCTGTTCCTTGCCGCCATGCGCGTGCGGTTCGTGTGGTGGCCCTTCCACCCGGCGGGCTATCTTGTGGCGGGGAGTTTCGGCCTGTTCCGCCTGTGGCTGCCGATCTTCGTCAGCTGGCTCATCAAAGTCCTGCTGCTGCGCTACGGCGGCCTTCAGGCCTATCGGCGCGCACTGCCGTTCTTCATCGGGCTGATCCTGGGCGAGTTCGTCGCGGGCTTTTCGCGGACGGCGCTCGACATGATTCTCGGCCTGCATCTGCCACCTGCGAGCGGTATCGGGGGTTTATAGGGGTAGGGCTTCCGGAACGCGCGCCGGCGGCTTAGCCGCGATGGCGGAAGGGTATCATGGACAGCGTGACCATCGTCGAGGCGACCGGTAGAGGTCGGCCGGCTGCGAGGATGGCAGGAGTGCGAGGGTATGGGCAGAATAGTTGGGCGCAGACGAATCCGTGAGGGACGGGGACTTGGCGAGCGCCTTACCGAGATCGTCGTCTATATCGTTCTGATCGCGGGAGCCGTCTACGGCGTCCGATGGTACTTCACCGATTACCTGCGCTCGCCCAAGATCGCGCTCGGGCGGTACCTGGGTCATGTCAAGGCGGGCGACGTGAAGGCGCAATACGAGATGCTCGCCGAGTCATCCAAGCAGTACTTCCCGTCGGTGTCGGCTTACGAATCCAGGTGGGAGCCCGCGCGGGGGTTCACGGGCAGGCTGGCGAACTGGCAGGTTGAGCCCATCAGCGAGAAGGGCGACAGGGCGGAGATCAAGGCCATCCTCAATGTGCGGAAGTCGGGTCAGGCGCTGTATCAGGCGGCGAGCGACCCATATACGGACACTTATGTGCTGATCAATGAAAAAGGCGAATGGAAGGTCGCGCTGGACCAGAGCAAGCTTACGTCCACGGCGGCCGCCAAGGCCACGCGCCGATGATGTGACACGCCGACGCCTGTGCTGTGGGCAATCGAGCATCGGCTGTCGGCCCTGACTTGAGCGCGACACTGAAAGGAAACAAGACATGCAGCAATGCCCGAAGTGCGCTTCGAGCGTGCCCGATGGGCGCACAACGTGCCAGATATGCTCGGCCGAGCTTGATCCCGAGCAGACCAAGGTAGTCGGCCCAATCGGTTTGCAGACACCCGTCCAGCCGCAGAGGCCCGCCGACGACGTAGACCCGGCCAAACTGCCCGGCATCCCTTGCATTGATCGGGTAGCCGACGAGACCGACGTGCTGCAGAAGCAGATCGGCGGAGGCGGCCAGCAGGCTGCCACGGGCGGCGTCGAGTTGCGGCGCACACTGGCCGGAGACGTGATCGAGGTGCCGGTTTCGGCCCCGCCCAAGGCCGGCGGCCCCATGCTCGGCCAGAGCGCGCCGACCGGACGCGGCCCTGCGCCGATCCCGCGGCAGGCGGGACCCGGCGGATCGTCACTGCCCCCGCTACGGACAGGCCGCGGGCCAGTGCGCGGCGTCGAGGAAGAGACGGGCGGATCGGGGGGGAGCAGAGTCGGGGTCGTGCTGCTTGTCCTCGTTCTTCTGTTTGGGGGCGGCGGCGCCGGAGGATACTGGTACTGGCAGCAGACGCGTCCGGCGGCGGCAGTCACGGAGTTCATGGAGGATCTCAAGGCGAAGAACTGGGGCGGAGTCTACGACCGAGTCGAGCTTCCGTCCCAGATCAAGCAGTTGGTGAACCGCGACGCCTTCGTCAAGGGCATGGGCGTTGTCGGCTCGGGCATACAGGTGGACAGCTACAAGGTCGAGGGCTCATCCATCTCTGGCGACACCGCCAAGGTCAATCTCACCGTGACGGGCAAGATGGGCGGCGAGTCGGGCACCAACACGCGCGAGGTGACTTTGCGCAAGGTGGACGGCGTCTGGAAGATTGACGCAACGGGGGCGGGCAATGCCCTGCCCGGTCTGAGCCCCAAGCTGTAGGATCCCGGGCCTATCGGTACCTCCCGTATCGCTGAATGACGCTCATGATGGCCCTTAGGCCCGAGAGGCGGCTGCCGGGATTGATGCTGCCCGCAGTGGCGATGATCAATCCGCCGTCCGCGCCGACTGCCTCGATGTCGCGCCTCACCTCGGCGGCCACTTCCTCGTCGGTTCCGCGCGCGAAGGTCCACGGGGCGAGCTGGCCGTGGATGACGCATCGGGGCATGTCGCGTCGGATATCCTGAACGCGCACGGTCGGGCCGAAGTTGCCGTGGTTGACACCGGCCTCGTTGAGCAGCGGCAACAGGTGTGTCATGGCGCTATCGGAGTGCTGGTGTCGCGTGTCGTCGGGGTCCGGCGCGAACTCCGCGAAGACGCGTTTCAGGATCGGTAGGCCGAAGTAGGCGTACATCTCGGCGTTGAGCATGGCGCAGTTGTCGTCGGCGAAGCCGAATCCGCGTCGGTTGGGAGTTCCGCTCGCTTCGTACAGCACGCGGGTCATCTCGATGATCTTGTCGGCCAGCACATCGCGAAAGCGAGCGGCAAGGGCGGGCTCATCGCGTATGAGGAAGATGAGCTCCTCGACGCCGTAGACGCTCATTGCAGCCGTCACCGGCCCGCGAACGCCGCCGCCCATGCGCGGCTTCTTCCCGTAGTGCTCGTAGATGCGCCGCGCCTCGGCGTCCCAGTTCGGCGGGAAGAGAAACTCGCGCAGGTCGCGCCTCTCGACGCGGTCGAGGAGCCGCTCCAGCTCGGCAGGCGTCTCGGCCGAAGGCACGACCCAGCCCGTTCCGCCCGTGTGGACCGTTCGCGCCTCGAATACGTCTGTGATCCCCTTG
>JBBIQU010000249.1:0-4408 GCA_037442185.1 Chthonomonadales bacterium
GGGTGGTGTGGGAGGGGCTCGGTCAGGTATCCTGACCGCCCCTATCCCGATTTTCAAAGTTGGGCAATGAGGCAAATTGTCACCTATATAAATCAATAGGTTACAAATTACCCAAAATATCTCTGCCCAAATTTCCGCCCAAACGATTCCGCTGTCGTAAGATTGGGCATGGCAATCGAGACCTACTCGCGCAAACCCCGTGGCCAGAAGCACCAGATCGTCAAATACCGTGTGCGGATACGCACGACGGTGGAATCGACGCACGATCCCGATCAGCGTATCCCCGTCAATATCGACGAGTTGTATGACACCTTGGCCGAGGCCAAGCGAGCGGAAGAGCGGCACTGGTTGTCGATCAGGACCGGCGCCCTCTCGGTCGAGTTGAGCAATCAGGTCAAGCGGCTGGCAGAGCCGGCTATGCGCGACCTCCTTGAAACGTATCACGCACGCACGAAGCAGTATCGTTCGGCAAGCGCCCGCGAATCCGAACGGGTCCGCTTGGAGACGACCATCGCGCGCGTGCTGGTCAATCTCGGCAAGCGGGGAGTCGAGCGGGTCCGGCCCGGCACTGAAATCGTCGATGGCCGTGCGCCATTTGGTCAGGTGCTGGTGGTTGAGTGCGACAAGGCGATCATCAAGTCGTGGATCAGCCGCCGGAAAACGGAAGTCGGGGCGGCTACCGTCAATCGCGAACTCGGCATGATCTCCTCTGCCATGGATCGCTTCCGCGATTACTGGCCCGAACACGAGCCGATTGAGAATCCCTGCAAGCTGCTGCACAAGGAAGAGCGGCCGAAACTGCCCCAGCACCGGGAGCGTGTCCTGACCGAGGACGAGGAAAAGACCCTGCTGGCGCAGGCAGACAAGCTGCGTAACACCTACCTCGCGCTCGCGATCCGTGTTGCCTTGGGCACTGCGATGCGGCGGGGCGACATACTCTCGCTCGACTGGTCGCACATCAACTGGCAGATTGGCACGATCAGCATCCCGGAGGACAAGGCCACCAACGCAGGCAACAGGCGCACAGGCCGAAAGGCAATCATGCTGCCGATTGCCTTCGACGCATTAGCAGCGGCATGGACGGCGGCCAGCAAGCCCAAGGAGGGCAAGGTTTTCGGAGTCACTATGCTGACCTTCCGTTCAGCATGGGTGCGGCTGCAAAAGAAGCTGGCAACCGATCACGGCATCACCAACTTGAAGTTCCACGACTTGCGGCACACCGTCATTACACGGGCGGCGGGGTCCGGCTGGTCATCCATTCAGGTCAAGAACGCCTTCGATATTGGCGATCTTGAACATCTGGTCAAGCGCTTCTACAAGGACAAGGCGGCGGAGTCGGCGGCGAAAGCCCTGCGGGAGGGCCGTTCCCTCACGCTGGAAGAGCTGGCAGCCATCGGAGGGCATGCCGACAAGGGCATGGTCGCGCGTTACGCAAACCTCACGCCCGAAGACTTGGCGCGTCCGGATGAACGGAAAGCCGCGCCGGCTGGCGATGTTGGCAAGATCGTCATCAAGCAGGACGGAGATGAGTATGTCGCGATCATCGGCAACATGGAGGCACGAGCGGCATCAGCAAAAGCCGCCATGCAGATGGCTCGCGAACTTGCCGAGGCGATAGCCGGCTGATCGCCTTCCGTATCGCGACAGGCGATTGGCTTGTCATGAAACGCCCTGAACGCGCTACTATTGCCGTTCGTCAGATCGGCAAGCCATGAACAAAAACGAAGCCTTCTCCCGCGTCGTCATCGACGCACAACTCGCCGCGTTGGGCTGGGATGTCCAAGACCCTAACAGCGTCCGCTACGAAGTCGTCCTAGACGACGGCACGCGCGCCGACTATGTGCTGTGCGACCGGGCCGGTCGGGCGATGGCGGTCATCGAGGCCAAGCGCTTTTCAGTGAATCCCGGCGACGCGGCGGAACAGGGCAAGCACTACGCCAAGTTGATGGGCCTCCCCTATGTCTTCCTCGCCAACGGCGCCGAGACGCGATTCTGGGAGTGGGAGACCGAAGCCTTCCCGCGCCCGGTCAAGACCTTCTTCAAGCAGGACGACCTCGAACGCCGCTTTGCCACCCGGCAGGTGCGGCGCAACCCGCTCAATGTCGCCATCGACACCCGCATCGCCGGGCGCGACTATCAGCAGGACTGCATACAGGCCGTCTGCAAGGAAATCCAGCAGGGCCGCCGCAAGTTGCTCATTGAGATGGCCACCGGCACCGGCAAGACCCGCACCGCCGCCGCGCTCATCAAGCGACTGTTCGAGGCCAACCTCATCACCCGCGTCCTGTTCCTCGTTGATCGCATCCCCCTCGCCAAGCAGACCGAAGACGCCTTCGCCGAGCACCTGACCGACTATCCCTGCTATGTGCTGCGGGCCGGCCGCCGCTTTCAGGACGAGAAACGCATCACCATCACCACCTTGCAGTCGATGGTCAATCTGTATGCCGACTACTCGCCCGGCTACTTCGATCTGGTCATCTCGGACGAATGCCATCGCAGCATCTACGGCCAGTGGAGCGGCGTCCTCAAACACTTCGACGGCGTGCAGATCGGCCTCACCGCCACCCCCTGCGTGGCCGGCGAGATGGACGACGATGCGGATGACGAAGACCGGGCTTTCGTGCGCGATACCCTGCGCTTCTTCGAGGTGCAGCGGCCGACCTACACCTACAAGTTGAAGGACGCCATCCGCGACGGCTGGCTGGCGCCGTATCAGATATACCAGGCCAAGACCGTCAAGACCGCCGCCGAAGGCGGCTTCGAGGTGCGCCGCAACGAACTGGACTGGACGGCCATTGGTGGCATGGACGCCGAGACCCGCGCCGAGTTCGAGCAACTGTTCGCCAACACCGATCCGGTCATCATCGACCCCGCCGCCCTCGAACGCCGCTTCACCATCCCCGAACGCAACCGCGCCATCGTCCGCGAGTTCAGGCAGGTGCTCGAACAGGGCTTCACCGACAACAAGGGCATTCTGCGCAAGCCGCTCATCGGCAAGACCATCGTCTTCGCCGTCAGCAAGCGCCACGCCGAGACGCTGGCCCAACTGTTCGATGCCGAGTTTTCCGACCGGAAGCCCTCGCCCGACATCCGTTTCGCCGACTATGTGGTGTCCGGCCAAGGCCCGGACGATACGCTCGACGGCATGACCAAGATACGGCGCTTCAAGAAGGAGCCGTTCCCGCAGATACTCGTCTCGGTCAATATGCTCGATACCGGCTTCGATTGTCCCGAAGTCTGCAACCTCGTCTTCGCGCGCTTCACCCGTTCCGTGATTTTGTATCAGCAGATGCGCGGCCGGGGCACCCGCAAGACCCGCGAGAAGCCCGTCTTCACGATGTTCGACTTCGTGGGCGTGTGCGGCTACCACGGCGACAATGACGACTATGGCGATGGCGGTATGGTCAGGGAGCCGAAGAAGAAAAAGTATCAGCCACGCCGGCTGCTCTCGCTCGACATCGACGACCACATCGACCCGACCACGCGCGAATGGATCACCGTCGATGAAGACGGCAATATGGTCTTCCCCGAGGCCCACGAACAGCAGGCCGCCGCGCTTGGCGCCAAGTTTGAGGCGTGGCTGCTCGGCCAGGAAGGGCTGACCCTAGAACAGGAACGCTGGTTGCGCACCATCGGCAGCCAGATCAAGGCCAACGCCGGCAGTTGGGAGGAATTCACCGCCGGCCATCTGGCTTTTCACCCCTTCACGCTGATGGGCGGCCTGCCGCAGGCGATCCGCGTCTTCGGTGGCGACGACGCGCTCGACGATCTGCTCGCCGGCCTCAATGCCGCGGTGTTTGGCGATAAAGTCGGCGCTGGCGGGACGGCGAGCGACCAGCCGCACGCCCCACACTAACCACAGGAACCTACCTCATGCCCCTGACCCCCGAGATGCGGCGGTCGATAGACCAGATTCGCGACTACCTCTACGGCGGCGGCTATCCCGATCCCGTCGCCAACGCCGAGCAACTGGCCTTCCTGTTCTTCTTCTACCTCGTCGAGGGCATCGACGCCGAGAACCGGATGCGCGCCAAGGTGCTGAAACAGCCCTATGAGAGCCTGTTCGCGGGCGAGTGGGCTTTGAAGAACCCGCTCAACGCCATCGACGGCAAGAACACGATGCCGCGCGACCGTTTCCGCTGGTCGGTGTGGGCCAGAGCCTTGAACGGCGAGGCGCTGGTGCGCTTCGTGCGCGATGAGGTCTTCGCCTTCTTCGCCGAACTCGGCGAATCAGCCGCGCACAACTTCATGAGCGGCGCCCGTCTGTCCATCGACGAGCCGACCGTCCTGACCCAAGTCATCAGCCTCGTCGATGGCCTGCGCCTCGATCAGTCCGACGCCGACACCAAGGGCGATCTGTTCGAGCACATCCTGCGCCAGATCAAGCAGGCCGGCGAACTCGGCCAGT
>JBBIQU010000249.1:4463-4808 GCA_037442185.1 Chthonomonadales bacterium
GGCGATCCTAAGATCGGCGAGACCATCTACGACCCGGCCGCCGGCACCGCCGGCTTTCTGGTGGCGGCCTACAACCACATCCGACTTGCCAACTCCTCGCCGTCCGCCATCGTCGAGGCGGAGATCGACGGCAAGAAGCAGAAGCGCGGCTTGGGCGACCAACTCTCGGCGGCTCACATCTCGGCGCTGCAAACGGCCACCTTCTTCGGCAACGATGTCGATCCGAAGATGGTGCGGCTGGCGACGATGAACCTGACGCTGCGCGGCCTGCCGAATGTCCGCGTCCTGCTGCGCAATGTGCTGACGACGACGCTCGACAACGAACGCAGGGCCGAGTTGGGCCTG
>JBBIQU010000250.1:0-4780 GCA_037442185.1 Chthonomonadales bacterium
GAGACCAACCCTGCCGGGCGCGCCGATCTGCCCTGGATCATCAGTCCCGGCCCCGCCACGCGCTCCATCCTCGCCGAGTTCCCGGGCGATGCCGCATACGAGCCTTCGGATGCAAGGGCGATCCTGACCGCAATGACGCATGCTACGCGTATGGTTGGGATTGACCGAGAAGGCCCCATCGGGTCCTCTCGCATCCTGCGCGCATGGCTCTACCGGCTCGACGGCACTCCCGTGCCCAACAAGCAGATATGGTTTGCGGTGGACGGAACCTGGGTGGGCATTGACCTCACAACGCCAACCGGCCGCGCCCAGTGGGGTTACGTCATCCCGCCTGGCGCCGGATCCGGGCCGCGGCCCATCCATGCAGAATGGTTCGGCGACGACGGATACCTGCCGTCGTACTGCGCCAACATCCTGAACGTGCTCAAGATGAGCCCCTACATCTGGGTCCATCCTCGCACGGTTCCTCTGGGCGGCCTTGTTCGACTGTATGCGTACTTCCGCGCTCTGCCCGGCTATGTCAAGCAGGAGAACAAGCTCGTCTCATTCCTCATTGACGGCACCTGGGTAGCCGATGTCTTTACCGGAACCGGGTCTGATGCGGGCATCGCGCGGCATCCCTACATGGCCGTGGAACCTGTCGGGCCGCATACGATCCGGTGCGAGTTCGCAGGCGATCCATGGGTTGACGCCGGCTTCGGCGAGGCGACGCTCAACATCTACTGAGGGGCGGCAGCCTCACCTTCGATAGACCGGGCGCGCGCGTCGGGGGACTCTCCCCCGACTCGCGCGCCCGAACCTTGTCTGGCAGATGCAGGGTCCATCAGAGGCAAGGACGCGCAAAGGGATTACCGCGTCGGCGAGAGCATGATCTGCCTGTAGATGCGCGCGGCGGTCACGACCTCGCCTATGCCGATGCGCTCATCAACGGCATGGGCGGTCCGAATGTCGCCGGGTCCGAGCACGATGGCGGGCGCGCGGTCGGCGATCCAAGAAGCATCGGTGCCATAGGGTTCACCGCGAATGGCGATCGCGTCGCCTGCATACTGTCGGCAGATGTCGAGGACGCTCAATGCGAACGGATCGTCCGGCGACGTCGCAAGGGGAGGGGTCTTGAGCTGCAGTTCGCTGTGCGATACCTCAAGGCCAAGTCGGCCAACGAGTTCCATCACGTCCGCCCGAGCGCCGTCCATATCCATGCCCGGCACGAGGCGGAAGTCCAGCGAAAGCGTACACTCGTCAGGTACGGCATTGCGCGTCCGTCCGCCGTGGATCATGCTCACGGTGAGCATCGGACCGGTCATCAGAGGGCTGCGGTGGCGGGACTGGAGCACATCCTGATGGGCACGGAGGGCAGCGATCAACTCCATCGCTCCGTATATGGCGTTGACGCCGAGCTCTGGGCGCGAGGTGTGGGCGCTCTTGCCGTGCACGGTAATGTCCCACCGCAGCGTGCCCTTGTGCTGCACCACGGGGGCGCAGCCCGTCGGCTCGCCGAACACGCCTGCCGCAACCTGAATGGGCAGATCGCGAAACGCCTTGATGCCGGTCTGGGCGTACTCCTCGTCGCCGGCGCACACGAAGAGGATCGGCAGTGGGGGCCGTTCGCCCGTCTCCGCCAGGTCCATGAGCGCGAGGGCCATTGCCGCCAGCGACCCCTTGTCGTCGCACGCTCCACGTCCGTAGAGAATGTCCCCTTCGATCCGGGGCACGAAGGCTCGGTCCGGCCACTCATCTGCCGGAACCACGTCCATGTGGCTCTCGAATAGCAGGACGGGATCCGGCGCATCGGCCGGATATCGAATCAGCAGGTTCTCATGGGATTTCGAGACGGGCATGCGCTCGACGCCTACGCCCGGCACATCGAAGAACCGCTCCATGACCTCGGTGACGCCCCGCTCGACCGGAGCGTCTCCATCGAATGTGCGGCCCATTGGGTTCACCGAAGGTACCGAGACCAGTTCTGCGAGAAGGTCCCTGGCCCGCTCGAACGTGATCATGCCTTGACCTCCTGTGGGGAATCGGGACCGCCTGCGCCGCGCCGTCGGGCGTCATCGGCCAACCGGCAGGCCACGCGCATGGCGGCCAGGGCCTGCTCCGGTGTCGTTCCTGCCCATTCGGTCTCGCCACGGATGCACGCGATGCAATGCCGCAGCATGGCACCGAACGCGCCCCGCGACTCGCCGTGGATGTTCGCCCATCCCGTCTGATCAAGGAGCAATATGCCCGCGCCGTCGGTGTTGGCCCGAAGGCCGCCGGCGTCGTTGGCGCATTCCAACACGCCATGCGCGCCCATGACATGGATGCCGGCATTCCATTGCAGGTCTCGGTGCCGCTGGTCGGGATAGAGCCAGGTTGTCTGGAGCACGCCGATAGCTCCGTTGGCGAACTCGAGGACGCCCCAGTTCACGTCGGGATTGGGCATCCCGAGCGTGTTGCGGCAGAAGCCGTGCGCGCGCTCGACGGGGCTGTTGACGTACCATAGCATCAGGTCAATGTCGTGGATGGCATTCTCGATGAAGCTGTGCGTGCGGCTGTACAGTCTGAAGAGGCTGCGGTCGAAGTTGCGATAGGCGTAGATGCTGTGGATCGGCTCTATCTCCGCGAGACGCTGCTGCAACTGAGCGTAGCGGTAGTCGAAGCGCAGCAGGAAGGCAGGCATCAGGAGCTTGCCTGAATCTCGGGCCGCTTCGACCATCGCGACGCCGTCTTCGTCGGTCGAGGCCAGCGGCTTCTCGACGATCACGTGCTTGCCTGCCCTCAGCGCCGCCACGGTCGGATCGCGATGGGCATCCTCGGGAGTGCACACGATCACCGCGTCCAGACGGTCGTCGGCGCAAGCTTCCTCGACGCGCGTGGTGTGGCGGGGTATGCCCAGCCTGGAAGCCGCCGCGGCAGTCCGCTCGGGGTCTCGTCCAACGCCCCATGTCACCTCAACGCCCGAAATGCCTCGCAGCGCGGCTATGTAACGCTCGGCGAACGAGCCGAGGCCGACAATGGCGAGTCGGACGGGACCGGAGGAGTCTGACCGGTCGGACCTGGCGGACCTGTCGGACCTGTCGGATGGCTCTGTCATTGCGCCAATGCCTTCCGGATGCGTTCGACGGCCTCGCGCACGTCCTCGGGGCCATAGTGCCGATGAGTGACGAGTCGGAAGTGCTCTGGAGGGCGGCCGCTTGCAAGCACGCCGGCCTGTTTCATGCGCGCAAGGACCTCAGTTGTGCTCATGCCGGTTCCGGAATGGTCAACGTAGACCATGTTGGTTTCGACGGTCGCCATGTCCACCGACATGCCGGGGATCGCATTGATGCCCTCGGCGAGTATGCGGGCATTCTGATGGTCCTGGGCAAGCCGGGCCACCATGGTGTCAAGCGCGACGATGCCGCAAGCGGCGATAATGCCCGCCTGCCGCATGCCTCCGCCAAGGCGCTTGCGGGCCCGATCCGCCCTGGCAATGAACTCCTTGCTCCCGACGGCAAGGGACCCCAGCGGACAGCTCAGTCCCTTTGAGAGGCAGAACATGAGCGAATCGACGCGTTCGGCATATGCAGCCGCAGGAACGCCCGCCGCAATGGCGGCGTTGAAGATGCGCGCCCCGTCCAGATGAACCGACAGACCCAGTTCATGGGCCGTGTCGCACAGCTCATTGTGGAGCGCGAGGGGCGTTACGCGACCTCCGCTGCGATTGTGCGTGTTCTCGAGGCACATGAGGCGCGGCACGGGATAGTGGAGGTTCCGGCTCCGCACGGCCGCGCGCACGTCTTCGGGGTAGAGCTTGCCCTCGCGGCTCTGAACGGGCATGGGCATCATGCCTGCTACGCTCGCGAGCCCGCCGACCTCGTAGTAGAAGATGTGCGAATCCGGATCAATGATGACCTCGTCGCCGGGTCCGCCATGGGCCATCAGGCAAGCAAGGTTGGCCATATTGCCGCTGATGCAGAGCATGGCCGCTTCCTTGCCGAGCATCGAAGCCGCTTTGGCTTCCAGTTGCCTGACGGTGGGGTCTTCGCCGTACGTATCGTCGCCAAGGTCGGCGCTCTGAATGGCCGCAAGCATCTGCGCTGTGGGAAGCGTCTGTGTATCGCTGCGCAGGTTTATCATGTCCATGGACACGGTCCTTTCTCCTCATCAACATACGGCCTGAGCTGCCGCATGATGCGGGTCCTCATGCGCACAAGCTCGGCGTATTCCGCATCCCGCTCGCCGGTCAGGCCTGCCGCGACAGCCGCGCGCTGACGGAGGTCTTCCAGTTGTCGGGCCAACAGGAACATGGGCACGCACCGGGTCTCAGCCGAAGACAGCGGCGTCCTGATGGCCGCAGAATACCCGCGCAAGTACGCTCGCACCTCATCGGGATCGAAGCGGCGGCATTCCGGTCGGTCGCCCGGAGCGCGCAGCAGCACGTCGCCCAGGGCGTCGTACAGGCGAATGCCGACGTGCGCGCAGTCCCAGTCTATGAAGGTCGGCGCATCACGCCCGGACGGCACGGGATCGTTCCAGACAAGGTTCACCGGCGACACATCGCCGTGCACGATCTGCATGGGCAGCCGGTCGGCACGCAAGCGTTTGTTCGCCTGCAGCAGGCTGTTCCAGGCGTCGCAGACGGCCGGATTGCTCAGCGCTCGGGCTGTCTCCGTGCCTTCGGTCCGTGATCGCGCCATGGTCTCAACCGAGCGATCGAAATGCCGCCGACACGCCGCGAGGCGATGGAATCTGATCGGAGGCAGCGCCAGGCTCAGACCGGGAGAACCTCCAACGATCATCCGGTCCAGGGCGTTGT
>JBBIQU010000251.1:0-3171 GCA_037442185.1 Chthonomonadales bacterium
GCCGTTTCTGGACGGACCAAACGACAGTCGAGGCCCTGATTGAAGTCGACGCGACGCTGTTTCCCGTTGAGCGTCGCGCCGCGGCCGAAGCCGCACTCGGCTATCTCTGCGATCACACGGGCGAGCGAGGGCAGGCCGAGAATGTTGTTGTCCATTACGACCAGATGTAGCTTCGGGCCATGCACTCGATCAACCCGAGCCAACTGGCTTGCGACCGAGGGGCCAGGCGTCAGAGCCCCTTCGAGGCGAGGGACAGCGCAGAATGCGCAGCGACGGATACACCCGGTAGTTGTCTTTACGAAGTAAGCATCACGGGGTTCGTACTGATAACCATTTTCCCCTAGGATTGAGTAGTCAGGCAGAACAGAAGGCAACGGAGGGCTGCCGAGTTCGAGCTCGCCGCCCCGGTCAAGCGGGCCTACGAGAATTCGGAATCCCCACTCGGGGCGAATGTAGGAGGGGTTCAGCGTAACCCCAATGCCGCCAATTACGACATCTGATCGTGATGGAACGCAGCTCGAGTAGTACTGTGCAGTCCTAAGGGTAAGGGGAAGTTCCCACGTGAACAAGGAACTTATGTAGACTCTATGCCACGGACAGTCGCGAGCGCGGGGATCCATCCCGCGGACGAAGGTAACACCATCGCCCTTGGCGCGATGGTAGGATGCAAGCCGCAGCAGACCGAGTGGGGGGAAGCGCGACCGGTAGGCGGGCTCAACAAGCAGGACATTGAGAGGGGAGCGCGCGTTCGTCATTGCCCAAAGTGACGAAGGAGCGCGGCTTTCGCTGCATCGTACATGTCTTCCGGTAGGGTGGTTCTCAGGATTTCCAACACTTCGGCTAGCATCTTGCGCTTGCTTCGGTCAAGGGTGCTGCGGGTGCGCAAGGCCGCGAAATCCCGGCACGAGCGAACATTCTCTATTGCCTGATCAGCGGCGATAACCATAGCGTGGACCTTCGTTGCGTCTACACCCGCTTTGGCAAGCTGCCGCTCGGGTGTTCGGCGTACGGCGTCGGCGGCCTCCCGTATCCGGGCCGCCGTCTGTTCGCGCTCGGTCGCCGAGGCGAATCCATCCTCCATCTTCCTGCGAGCATGGTCAATAGCCTCGCTTAGACGCTGCGCCACCTTTGCAGCCGGCTCATTTCTCCGTTTGCTAACGCGATGGCACTCGCCGCCTAAGGTTTCGCCGAGGCGCTTCAGTGCGTCCCGCACCAGAGGCCAACTTCCGACAGGCTCAAAGCCGTCTCGACGAGCGTTGGGGATGCAGCCGTCGTCCGTGATGTGAATCTCGCCGACGTACCAAGCGTTGAATCGTGACTCCCGGAAGAATTGATCCGTCAGCTCGCGCCCACCTAGGGCCATGTTGTTCTTGCGGATCCGCAAGCCCGCGGCCGAAGCATCATCAATGGCACCGAGAAGAGCCGTACGAGAATACCAGCCCCAGTAACGCCCGTACTCCGAGTCCTCAATGAACTCTACTCCCTCAAGTTCGACCGGCTGGGCCGGGGTGCCACCGGTCTTGTAGCGCCCGCGATAAGGCTTGAACACAAGGCGCTCGCCTCCGTCCACCGAAATACGCATGATCACTCGGAATAACGGTGAACCACGCCGACAAGCATAGTCCTCGATCTCACCCCACCACATGAATCGCTGGGAATCGTATGATACCGGTACTGTCGCTGACAGGTACGGATACAGGCTATCGGAATCAAGGACGGCATCATCCTCGCGCGAGAGCCCGATAAGTGCCGCCTCGAAGTAGTGGCTGTCAGGCGAGGCGTCTATCTCGGCATAGTCGTGTGCTGCATACAGCACTTCGCCGAGTTCGTCATCCGATCGACAGGTCGGGTCCATCAGTTGGCGAAGTCGCTTGCAGTCAAAGGTGACGCGACAAGCGGCGCCTGATCCCGCCTCGGTACCCTCAAAACTCAGGTGGTCGGCGTATGCGATGCCAGCCAGGCGACCAATCCCGCGGAACCCGATTGTGCGCCGGGCATCTTTCCTAGACTTGCCTACGTCGAGGAGGACCCGCCGAGCCGATTCCTGCGGGATGCCCGCGCCATTGTCCCTGACACGAAGAGTCCGAGCCGCCCTGTCCAGGTGAATAACGACTTCCCCTGTGCCCGGTGTGAGGATCCCAGTGTCCTCGGCTTCGCGGATGGCGTCGCAGCTGTTCTGCACAAGCTCACGAACGACAGCGAATGGGTCGTGATACATGCCGGTTGTCAGCGTATCGAGCGCAAATACGCCGACCCCGGCCCGATCCGGTGTCATCATATCTGCGGCTTCGGCTGCCGATAGCACGGATACGGAAACCTCACCTTCAGCAGAGCACTGCGGAACACAGGGTGCTGGAGAAGCAGAGTGCCAGGTTGCAGCCGCGTTACAGCGCTCTGGTAACTCCGCGGCAAGTGCCGGTAGTCCGCGCTCTTGGCGACCTCAACCGGACTTGTTCGGCCGTACGCATTTGTTCCGCAATTCCCGAGGACCCGGTCGTGAACGCCGCTACGGAACTGCTCAGCGCCAAACAGCACCAGGCCGAGCGAACGTCCACGCTCGGTTATTTCCAGGAGGCTGTCAGTCAGCGTCAGCTCGACGCTCTGCCCTCCAGTCTTCGGGGCGAACTTGTTTAGTTCGTCCGCGAGCACTAGAACAGTGCCAAGGACGTTTGGGTCAACATCGTCGACCACCCCGCGCTTGATGTCTAGGACGGTGCGCACGACATCCCCAACGACCATACACTGGAGATAGTCTGGGAGCGGCTCAATGTCAATAACAAGAACGCTGCCAGGGCGAAGTCGTCCGATTCTCTCCGACACCGATGTCTGCCGGCGCTCTGCGGCCTTCGTCTGTGCGCGTTGACAGAACAGGCCGCCCGGCGCGGTACGCAATTGCAAGAGACGCGAGAACCGTTTCCATGACTGCTTGCTGATGTTGTGTTTGTCAGGCGTCCCTGGCGCAGACCGTCTCTTTGCGATCTCCCGCAGAGACTCCCACGTATCTACATTCTCCTTTTCGTCGCGCAGAGCATCGAAAATGGAGCTTAGTGAACTTGTCGGATCTTCGATGTCGGCAAACAGTAGCGGCAAACGTTCGAGGCCTTCATGGACGCTGTAATGGTACGTGAAGGCTTGCTCCCGGGCGCGTTGGTCGTCTAGGACGAGCGGGTC
>JBBIQU010000251.1:3196-4412 GCA_037442185.1 Chthonomonadales bacterium
GAAGTGTGGCGCTCGATCCCGATACGGGTGCAGATAGGTAACCGTGCTGAAGACACGCGGCTGTAAGTCGCACCTCGTCCAGTCCTGGAGTCTCTCTTGCGGAATTGGAGGGTCTGCCTCTTGATCAATGTACAGCAGGTCGCTCCCCTTCACGTTGAAAACGATCATGCTCACTCGGTCCGCGGCCGATTGCTGGAGCGCGCTGAGCAGGAACATCGCGTACGAGGTCTTGGCTGCCAAGCCCGAGATTCCTGATATGTTCAGGTGCGCCCCTTCGGGTCCCACAAGAAAGGCCGCTTCAAATGCGACCGGGATGTCCTCCCCGTTTGACATAGACATGAAACCTGCCGGAACGGGTCGTTTGAGGTCCTTCATACCTAGGGCGGCCCTCACGCCGTCCGCGTCGGCAAAACTAACTGGCGCGCCGTCGCGAATTGGCATCTCGATCTCCTGGTTGTTGTAGATCACCTCGGCAGTTGCCAGAGTTGCCCCTATACGCCGGTTAAACGGCTCGGCGTTTGCATCACCGAAGTCCGAGGAGATGTAGTTGGCCAAGTGACTAGATGCATCGCTCGCGTACTCCAGTTCCTGGACGACAGCGTAAGTCCGGGACTGGTCGCTGATGCCTGTGCTCGCGATGTGTACGATCTGCACGAAGTCGAAAGGCTTGATCTGGACGCTGTCCTGAACCCAGAACCTGACCTGGGTGGTCGAAGATGGGCTTCCTACTGCTGTCGTGACGCGCCCAATAATGCTTGGACGTTCCATGTTAGAACACTCCGTTGAAGGCGAGATCGCTAAGGAACCGGGACTTCAGATACTCCTCGGTTAGGTAGATCGGGTACAGGTGACTAGCCCACCGTCTGTCAGCACCATACGGCGATACACTACGTTCTCGGATCAGGTACTGGCTAATGTGATCAACCAGATCCTGCGGCAGTCCGTTTTCCTTCTCGTGGAGGTCGCAAGCCAGCCGTGATACCTTCACTACGCCATCGAGTGGATTCGCCATGTGCTGCTGATGGTGTATGCGGACGTACCAATGGGCCACGGTGTTCCCTGCGTAATCGGAACGGTACGCCCTCGTACGGCACCGGTACTGTAGATTCGCGGCCATGCAGCCGATGTCCTTCTTCGCGGATCCCCTACCTACAGGCTGGGCTGTGTCGAAAGTCTTGGAAACCCCTATAACGTTTCTGAACATCGCAGAATCAAG
>JBBIQU010000251.1:4470-4764 GCA_037442185.1 Chthonomonadales bacterium
AGGCCGGCCTGAACCAAATCGGCAACGGTACGCAGTTCCATATCGCGCAGGGCTTCCATGATTGTCTGCACCGCTGCATCCTGCGGGTCCTTGTCTCGTGGCGGTGCGTACGTGATGATCCTGACCCTAACATCACGGCGCGCGGCTTCGGAGCGGTCCAACACCGACTGTAGGTGTTCGATATCGGCCCGTGCGATCGTTCGTGGCGCCGCAAGCAGGTAGTCCATCTGGCAGTACCCCGTAACGGGGCAGAACTGCCGAGATCCAGCACGGCGTTCTAGGACTGCAACGCCG
>JBBIQU010000252.1:0-4654 GCA_037442185.1 Chthonomonadales bacterium
ATCCGGCCTCGCTTGGCGCCACAGACGCGATTACCCAAGCGCCTTTGCTCGACCTCTATGACCCCGAGCGACTCAGAACGGTCACCAAAGAGGGCCGAATAGAGACGTGGGCATCGTTTCTCAGCGAAGCGCGCGCCCTCTTGCAGACACACAAGGCGGACGGCGGCAGAGGCATTCGGTTCGTAACCGGCGCCGTGACCTCGCCAACGCTGGCGGCGACAATGGCGCGGCTGATGGACGCCTATCCTGAGGCTCGCTGGATTCAGTGGGAGCCGGTGGATCGCAACAATGTGAGATTGGGCATGACCCAGGCGTTCGGGCGAGCCGTACAACCGATCTACCGGTTCGATCAAGCCGACATCGTCGTAACGCTCGATGCCGATCCCATTGATCAGCTACCCGGCCACGTCCGATATGCTCGCGACCTGATGGCGCGGCGTCGCGTGCGTGGCGGCAACGCACGGATGAGCCGGATCTACGCTGCCGAGAGTATCCAGACGAACACGGGCGCCACGGCCGATCATCGGCTGCCGGTGCGTCCCAGCGACATCGCCGTCGTCGCGCGAGAGCTTGCGAGAAGACTCCTGAACGGCTGGGCGGCGGGCTCGTCCCAGGAGACTGAGACGTTGGGTGAGCCTGCACGCCGCTGGATTGACGCGTGCGTCTCCGACCTCGAGCGCAATCGTGGCAGATCCGTAATCCTCGCAGGCGATCACCAGCCGCCCGAAGTGCATGCGCTCGTTGCAGTTCTCAACGAACGGCTCGGGAATAACGGCAACGCCGTCGCATACATAGATCCGGTCTACGCCGGATGGGACGACCCGGTCGGCCAACTGGCCACGCTGACTGAAGAAATGGGACGTGGGAGTGTTGAAGCGCTGTTCCTGCTCGGCGTGAACCCGGCGTATGATGCTCCGGCTGACATACCGTTCGCAGCATCGCTGTCAAGGGTGCCGTTCTCGGTCAGCCTCGGCATCAGGCCCAACGAGACCTCGGAGAAATGCATGTGGAGTCTGCCCGAGGCTCACTCGCTGGAGGCCTGGGGCGATTGTCGAGCATATGATGGAACGGCCTCTGTCATCCAGCCGTTGATCAAGCCGCTGTATGACGCCCGGAGCCAGATCGAGCTCATCGCGGCGCTCACAGAGCGACCGACGGGTGGCTACGAAGCGGTTCGGGCACAGTGGCGCAAGATGCTCGGGGCAGCGGACTTCGAGCGTCGGTGGCGCAAGGCCGTCCATGACGGACTGGCAGAAGGGTCCGAGTTCAAGCCGCTCGATGTGAGGTGTCGGCCCGATGCGCTGAGTGCAGCAGCAGGCCAACGCCGCACTTCGGATCCGAGGGGCCTGCAGTTAGCGTTCGCGCCGGATCCAACGGTCTGGGATGGCCGTTTCGCTTCCAATGGGTGGCTGCAGGAGCTGCCGAGGCCGCTGACTCGCCTGACCTGGGACAATGCCGCGCTGATGGCTCCATCAACCGCCAAGGAGTACGGGGTATCGGACGGCGACGAGGTGCTCTTGAAACTGGCCGGACGTTCTGTCTCGGTACCCGTCAAAGTTCAGCCCGGTCACGCGCGCGGAAGCGTGACGCTCCATCTGGGAGGGGGCAGGGCAAACGGCGGTGCGTTGGGGTCCGGCGTCGGATGTTCGGCATATGCGTTGCGAGGCAGCGACGCCTTGTGGATCGCCGAGGGCGTTGGGATTGAGCGCACCGGCCGGCGACATACGTTCGCGCGGACCGAACACCACCATGCTATCGCCGACGGGAGACTGGACGGCATGCAAGGGCGCGACATCGTCCGCGTGCTGCCCCTCAGCGAAAGCGCGGGACCCACCGGCGGACATCAGCCCTCCGCGGGACACGGTGCCGGTGACGGCAGCCATCCGAGCCTGTACCCGAATCGTGACCATGCCTATGACGGATACCGCTGGGGGATGACGATTGACCTGACCCTCTGCACTGGCTGCAATGCCTGCGTCGTTGCGTGCCAGTCGGAAAACAACATCCCGGTGGTCGGCAAGGATCAAGTGCAGCGAGGCAGAGAGATGCACTGGATCCGCATAGATCGGTACTTCGAGGGCGACCCCGACGCGCCGGATATTCACCATCAGCCGGTGCTGTGCATGCACTGTGAGAACGCTCCGTGCGAGCCCGTTTGCCCTGTGGCCGCGACTGTTCACAGTCATGAGGGGCTGAATCAGATGGTGTACAACCGCTGCGTCGGCACGCGCTACTGCTCAAACAACTGTCCGTACAAGGTGCGGCGTTTTAACTTCCTGAACTATGCCAACCATCACGACGTTCCGATCAAGCAGCTTCTGCAGAACCCGAACGTGACCGTGCGTGGGCGCGGCGTGATGGAGAAGTGCACCTTCTGCGTTCAGCGGATCAACGCCGCTCGCATCGAGGCGAAGAAGGCGAATAGAGCCGTGACGGACGGCGAGATCGTCACGGCGTGCCAGGCTGCTTGTCCGCCAAGGGCGATTGAGTTCGGCGACCTTTCCGACCCGAACAGCGCCGTGTCGCGCGCCAAGCGAGAAGAGCGCAACTACTCGTTGCTCGAAGAGCTGAACACGAAGCCAAGGCTGACCTATCTGGCCAAGCTCACCAATCGGAACCCTGACCTGGAGAAGGGCGCGTGAACGAAAGTAATGTTGCCCTGAGCCATGCCGAAGGGCACGGCGGCGATCCTGAACTGGTCATCGGATCGCATACCTATGAGACTGTCACAGATAGGATCGGCGCTGTCGTTCTGAACCAGCGCGGCCACCCGCTCGCATGGTTTGCGGTGTTTGCGTTGGCCTTCATGCTGCTGAACGTAATGATGCTCACGATCACATACCTGCTGTATCGCGGCGTGGGCATCTGGGGAATCAACCAGCCTGCAGGATGGGGTTTCGACATTATCAACTTCGTCTGGTGGATCGGGATCGGCCATGCAGGCACTCTGATTTCGGCGATCCTGCTGCTCATGAGGCAACAGTGGCGCACCTCGATTAATCGGTTCGCCGAGGCTATGACGCTCTTCGCTGTGGCCTGCGCCGGTCTGTATCCCCTGCTGCACACCGGCCGCCCCTGGGTTGCCTACTGGCTCTTCCCGTACCCGAATGTCATGGGCATGTGGCCGCAGTTCCGAAGCCCTCTCATCTGGGACGTGTTCGCCGTCTCAACGTACATGACTGTCTCGGCCCTCTTCTGGTTTGTTGGCCTGGTGCCAGATCTGGCGACGTTGAGGGATCGCGCCCGCAACAAGATCGCCCGAATCCTGTTCGGCATCGGCGCGCTGGGATGGCGAGGATCGGCACGCCATTGGTCGCGGTATGAGGCGGCGTACCTCATGCTGGCGGGCCTTTCAACCCCTCTCGTGTTGTCGGTTCACTCGATAGTGAGTTTGGACTTTGCGGTTTCGGTGCTGCCGGGCTGGCACACAACCGTGTTCCCGCCGTACTTCGTTGCTGGCGCGATCTATGCGGGGTTCGCAATGGTGCTGACGCTGGCGATTCCGATACGAGCGTGGTACGGCCTCAAGGACTTCATCACCGACAAGCACCTCGACTGGATGGCGAAGATCATGCTCGCGACCGGGCTGATCGTTGTGTACGGCTATGTTATGGAGATGTTCTATGGCTGGTACTCCGGCAATCCTTACGAGGGCTTTCTGATCAAGAACCGTATGACCGGGCCGTATGCTCCGCTCTTCTGGGCGCTGTTGGTCTGCAATGGTGTTGTGCCGCAGGTGCTCTGGTCGAAACGGTGGCGCTCCAGCACGATCGTTCTGTTCAGCGTCTCGCTGGTTGTGTCGGTCGGCATGTGGTTGGAGCGCTTCATCATCATCCCGGTCAGCTTGCATCGTGATTTCCTGCCGTCATCGTGGGGCATGTATGTGCCGACCCTGTGGGATTGGGGCATGTTCATTGGCACGTTGGGCCTTTTCTTCTTCCTGATGTTCCTGTTCATACGGTTCCTCCCCATGATTTCGATCTTCGAGATGCGTGATCTGGTCCACCGCCTGCGAGGCGGCAAGGCCGGCAAGGAGCCGACGGTCGCGGTTGAGAGTGAGCCGGGTCGCGTCTCCGAGGGTGAGCCGGCATGAGTGAGCAAGGAACCTACGGCATGATGGGGCGCTACGCGTCCGCAGATGAGCTCATTGAGGCAGTCAGGGTTGCGCGTTCTCAGGGCTACCGCCGCCTAGACGCATACACGCCGTTTCCCGTCCATGGCCTGTCGGATGCGCTTGGGGCTGAGGATGCGCGGCTGCCCTGGCTCGTGTTTCTGTGCGGCCTTGCCGGAGCTGCGCTCGGGTACGGTCTGCAGTACTTCGTGTCCGTGATTGACTACCCGTTGAACGTTGGGGGCAGGCCGCTGCACAGTTGGCCTTCATTCATACCCGTGACCTTTGAGACGACGGTGCTGCTGGCCGCGTTCGGAGCGGTGTTCGGCATGTTCGCCATGAATGGCTTGCCACGCCCGCACCATCCGGTCTTCGCCGTCCCGGGGTTCGATCGGGCAAGTTCGGATGCGTTCTTCCTGTGCATCGAGGCGTCGGATCCGAGATATGAGCCCGATGAGGTCCGGAACATGCTCAGGTCATCCGGCGCCGTCGAAGTTTCGGAGGTCCGGGAATGATCGGCCGACGCATTGTGTTGGTGGTTGG
>JBBIQU010000253.1:0-4632 GCA_037442185.1 Chthonomonadales bacterium
GCGAACGAATCCCCCCTCCCCCTTGCCCCCGCCCACCCAGGGGGCGGGGGAACCGGATCGCGCATGCGTTCGGTGACGGGCACCACGCTCGGCGTCGCAAGAAGCGACGGCTACACGCTGCGCGTCCTATCGCCGAGCGGACTGCACGCTTCGTCCGGCGGCCGCTCGGGAGGAACAGGCGCGTCCCGGGCAGAAGTCCGGGCAAAGAGCATGTGGAGGTCGCCATGGAAAAACCGGAACTCTCCCATCCGGACGCGCCGCTGCGGGAACGGATGGCTGTCCCCATCTCGCGGAGGGCTCTGTTGATGTTGGCAGCCGCTGCGTCTGCGGATATCGGCGGGCGGGACGCCAGCACTACGGCAGCCGCCGACGCGGTGCTCGATGCCCTGGACCTGACGCGTCCCGACATGGCGGAGGTCAAGAGCGCTCTCGATCGGGGCGACGCCGCCGGCGCTCGATCGGCGCTGGCCCGGCACTTCCGGACCAGAACCGGCCCACGTTGGCACTTTGACCCAGCGAACCCTCCCAGGGACGCGTCCAGCGGCGACATGCGGACGGCCGACATGGCCCTGAAGCATGCGTTCACTTCGGTGGGCATCGAGCATACATTCGGCGAGACCATTGACTGGGCGTTCAACCCGACCACACAGCCGGGATCGCCGCATGCCGCCGATCACGAATGGACGTGGCAGCTCAATCGCCACTCGGCATGGTCCGCGCTGGCCCGCGCCTATAACAAGACCGGCGACGCTCGATACGGCACCGAGCTGGCGCGCCAGATTGCCGAATGGATCCGCGCCAATCCGCGGCCCGAGGGACGGGCGCTGAACTCCCCCTATTCGCGGTGGAGGACCATCGAGGCAGGCATCCGCATGTTCGGGAGCTGGCCCGAGGTGTACCATCGCATGCTCCGGAGCCCCGAGGTGTTTCCCGACGACGTTCTGCTGGCCATGGCGGACTGCATGCGCATGCACGCCGAGTACCTCGACCGGTTCCCCACCGGAGGCAACTGGCTCTGCATGGAAGCCAACGGGCAGTACCACATCGGGGTCCTGTTCCCGGAGTTCAAGGACGCCTCGGGCTGGCGCGAGCGCGCGCTGACCCGACTGCGCCGCGAGATTGACGCTCAGGTGTACCCCGATGGGGTGCAGATCGAGTTGACGCCCGGATATCACAACGTCAGCCTGAACAACTTCGTCGGGACGCTGCGGCTGGCCCGGATGAACGACCTCCCGCTGCCGGACGGGTATCAGGCGGGTCTCGAGCGAATGTACGACCTGAACATGCGGGCAATGTCGCCTGACCGCGACGTGCCGGCATTCAACGATTCATGGCATGTGGATGTGCCCCGGACGCTTGCCGATGGGCTGCAGCTCTTCCCGAAGCGGCAGGATTGGGAGTGGATCGCCTCAGACGGCAAGTCGGGCCGTCGCCCCGAAATCACGTCTCTGCACTTCCCCTTTGCGGGATGGGCCGTCATGCGGTCCGGTTGGACCCGCGACGCCCGGTTCCTGATGATGGAGTGCGGCCCGTTCGGCTACGGGCATCAGCATGAGGACAAGCTGTCCTTCGTGATGCACGCGTTCGGCCAACGGCTGGTGTACGACGCCGGCTCTTACGCCTACGATGCGTCGGACATGCGCCGGTACGTGCTGTCGGCTCGGGGCCACAATGTGATCCATGTGGATGGCATGGAACAGAACCGTCGTGGCGGACCCCGCACGGGCTATGTGGTCAAAGAGCCCGTTGCCATGGCGTGGAGCACGGATGAGCGCTACGACTTCGCCGCAGGGACCTATGGCAAGCTCCCTGACGAGGCGTGGGGAAAAGACCGGAAGCGTGGGATCGTCCACACTCGACGCGTTCTGTTCGTCAAGCCCAACTGGTGGGTCATCTGCGACACCGTGGAGCCGGGCGACAACGAGGAGCACCGATACGAAAGCACGTTCCACCTTGATGCGGATGACGCTGCGGTTGACCCGGAGACCCTGGCCGTCACGACACGCCGATCCGGTCCGCAGCTCAGCATCATCCCTTTGAAGGCCGCCGGTCTGCGTGCCAGGGTCATTGCCGGCCAGACGGAACCTGTGCTGCAGGGCTGGCTGCCCCGGCAGCACGGCAGGACCGGTGCGGACCCCCGGCCTTGCGTGTATTACAGCGTCACGGCGTCCGGGCCGATCCACCTGCTGTACGTATTCGCTCCCCATCCTGGCAACGTGTCCTGCCCCATCTCGAGTGTCTCTGCGACTGAGGTCTCCGGCGCGGTGGTAACCGCTCGCATTGAGCCGAAGCGGGGCCGGGCTTGGGTCTATGCCCTGATGGGCGATGGCTCGGTGCGCTTGACCGGTCAAGATGGCCGCGTCGCGCAGTTCGACGCTCCGCGGTGAGTCCGAACGGACCAAGGGCGAACGCGCGTCCGGCACGAACCGTCGTCCCATATGGAGCGCCGTCCGGGCGCTGCGGAGGAGGTACCAGAATGGTCGCACTGGGAGCGGTTATGGCCGTGATGTCGCTGGCTGCCGGAGGGCCTGAGCTTGGCATTGACGGTGCGCGGTTCACGCTCGACGGCAAGCCGACATTCCTGCTGGGCATCAGCTACTACGGCGGGCTTGGCGCATCGGACGCCACGCTCCGGAGCGACCTCGATGCGCTGAAGCGCTACGGCTTCAACTGGATCCGCGTCTGGGCGACGTGGAGCTTTGGAGATACCGACGTCTCGGCGGTTGACGCCAAGGGCGCCCCGCGCGATCCCTACATGCGGCGTCTTGTTCGGATCGTTGACGAGTGCGGCAAGCGGGGCATGGTTGTGGATGTGACGCTGTCTCGTGGCAGATCGGCCATCGGAGGCGGCGTTCCCGATGCCCCGGCACACGAGGCCGCCGTCCGATCGGTCATTGGCGCGCTCAAGGGCCGTAACAACTGGTACCTGGATCTGGCCAACGAGCGGGATGTGCGTGACAAGCGATTCGTCTCGACCGCAGAGATCCGACGGCTTCGGGAGCTTGCTCGGCAAATGAACCCGACGCTTCTGGTGACGGCATCGTTCGGCGGGCACGATCTGGGCGAGGAGTATGTCAGGGAAGCGCTCATCGAGGCTCGCCTGGATTTCGTCGCGCCCCACAGACCCCGACATGCAGGATCACCGGCCGAAACCGAGCGGCACACTCGCGAATGCCTCGCGGCGATGAAGCGGATCGGCCACATGGCGCCGGTCCACTATCAGGAGCCCTTCCGCAGGGCGTATGGCGATTGGCAGCCTGTGGCGCGGGACTTCCTCGATGACCTTCGGGGAGCCGTCCTCGGAGGAGCGGCGGGCTGGTGCCTCCACAACGGCAGTTCCGGCGGCAGTCGGCAGGAGAAGCCGTGGCGCTCGTTCGACCTCCGCACAATGACGCTGATGGATCAGCTCGACGGCGAGGAGATGGCCGTCGTGCGCGCTGCAAGCGGAACGGTGCGCGAGGCCATGCGCCGCATCCCGAAGCCGTCTGCCGGCTCAGTCGCGCCTGATTCAGGCCCATCACCAAGGAGGTAAACAGCATGCTCTTGCCAACGGCAGCCATTGCCGCTGCGCCCCCGCCGCCCGTCGTTCGCATATGGCCTGGCCGAGCGCCCGGCGCGAAGGGCGACATAGGCCCGGAACGCGACACTACTCCGCGTGGGCCCGACGGCAAGCCCGAGGACAACATCATCCGGCTTGGCGACGTGAGCGAACCCACCCTGACCGTGTACCGCCCCACCAAGCGCAAGGACACAGGCGCAGCGGTTGTTGTCTGCCCGGGCGGAGGCTACCACATTCTCGCCTGGGACCTCGAGGGCACGGAAATCTGCGCATGGTTGAACTCCATCGGGGTTACCGGGGTGCTCCTGAAGTACCGCGTGCCCTCGCACCGCAACACCGAGAGGTGGGACGCCCCATTCCAGGACGCCCAGCGGGCCATGCGCTTGGTTCGGAGCCGCGCCTCCGAATGGGGCATTGATCCCCAGCGCGTAGGCATGATCGGCTTCTCGGCCGGCGGCAATCTCATTGTCCGGCTCGTATCCGACCCCGACCGGCGCTCGTATGAGCCTGTGGACGCTGCCGACGCCCTGAGCTGCATGCCCAACTTCACCATGCTCATCTACCCGGCAATACCGGTGGACGCCGGCGACAAGGGCCGCCTTGGGGCAGATGTGCGCGTTGGCCCGACGACCCCGCCATCGTTCATGGTCATGACGCAGGACGATCCCATCGGGGTGGAGGGCCTCTATGCCTACTCATCGGCGCTGCGCGCGGCGAAGGTGTCGGCCGAGCTTCACGTCTTCCCGACCGGAGGGCACGGGTACGGCATGCGCCCCACGAAACAGGCCGTGACCGGCTGGCCCAAGCTGGCCGAAGCCTGGCTCCGCGCATCCGGACTGCTTCGGCGACCGTAGCGCCCGAAGGAACGGGAGAACCCGCGGTCACACGGCCGTAACGGCAATGGCACGCGATGTGTGGGCATGCGGCCGTGACGGCAATGGCACGCGATGTGCGGGCCCGCGGCCGTAACGGCAACGGTGCGCGATGTGTGCGCTTGCGGCCGTGACGGCAACTACGGTTCCCCCCTCCCCCTTGCCCCCGCCCACCCAGGGGGCGGGGGAACCCTGCGGCGA
>JBBIQU010000254.1:0-4566 GCA_037442185.1 Chthonomonadales bacterium
CAGCTTGCTCCCTGTCGGCGCGGAGCGCCGACCCGCGAGCGAAGCGAGCGGAATCGCCTGAGCGAATGGAGGAGCATATGCCGAACGGCGTGAACCGCGCAGAGCGCGGGTCTTCTCCGCACCGGCGGTGCGGACGACACCTACATTTGGCGTCGCGAGAAGCGACGGCTACACGCTGCGCGTCCGACAAGCGATGGGGCGCTGCCGTTCGCGCCGTAGGCCGTGCGGACACGACCGGTTCCCCATGAACACAACGCCCCTTGCGGCGAAACGCAGGGAGCGTTGTGTTCGGGTCGGCCGTCGTTCTCGGAGTGCTTCGTCAGTCCAGCATCGCCTCCGGGTCGCCGTGGAGCGGCGGGAGCGGATTGGGCCGGACCATCATGCCGCCCTCTTCATAGCTCTCCATGGCTGCCCAGGTGTACTCGAGCGCGGCGAGGGCGTCGCGGCCTGAGGCCCGGAGCGACTCCAGAGGTACCTTGTTCGTCACATCCTCGAGGAACGCGTGGATGCGGCGCGGGAACGTTGCGCCGAAGTCGGTGATGCCCGTGTTGAACACCTCGGGCTCATTCGGTCCTCCGCCGGGGCGTTCGGCGTTGCCTGCGGCCTTGGGATCGGGCGCGGGCCAGAAGGTGAGCTTCTCGATGCAGTTTTCGATGCAGAACGTGCCGCGCGTGCCGGCGATTTCGAGGCTCCACCAGCCGCCGAGCCCATATGTTGCGTCGCCCCTCTGGCTGAGCAGGTAGCCGACGCAGTCGTTGGCGAACCGCACGTGGATGCTGATGGTCGAGAGCATCACATCCTGCTCTTTGCGGCGATACCACGGTCGGTTGACGAATGCCTGAACGTGGGTGACGTCGCCGCAGAAGTGGCGCATGACGCTGAACGGATGCGAGAGGAACGCCTTGAAATGGGCGTAGGGGAAGCCCCACCAGCGCGAGTTCCGGTTCGGCCCATAGACTCCCTCGCCGGCTGAGAACCCCATCTTATGCAGGCAGTAGACGAGCTCACCGACGTGGCCTGCCTTCATGTATTCCATGGCCTTCTCGGCAGGCGGCGTGAAGTAATGGTTCAGGTTGCAGCCGAGATAGACCTTGCGCTCGTTGGCGAAGGCCACCATCTGCCGAGCCTCCTCGACGTCGTTCGAGAGGGGCTTCTCGACGAGCACGTGTTTGCCGGCTTCCATGGCCTCCATGGCCGGCTCATAGTGCCAGCTTCCGTTCTCGTATCCGCCCGTCGTGACATCCACCATCTCGATGTCGGCATGCTGCAGCATGTCCTTCAGCGAGTAGAACGCCTTGACGCCGTACTTTTCGGCTGCGGCATCCGCGCGTTCCTTCACAACGTCGCAGACCGCAACGAGCTCCGACAGCTCATCTGCGGCGTGCGCAGCGGCATGCTGCATTCCGATGCCGCGCATGCCGACGATTCCGACCTTGATTGGCATTCCGTCATTCGTCCTTTCTGATTCGCATGCAGGCCAGACGCCTGCGCTACTTCCTCGCCTCGGCCTGAAGTCTGGCCGCCTCGCCGGGATTGCCGATGTGCAGCGTGTCGTAGGCCTGCTGCGAGGTCTTGAACGCGCCGACGCCTTCGACGCCGTGCCAGTCGCCCTGATGGTGCATTGGGTTCGGCAGGCCGGTCTCTTTCTCCCGCTTGGCGATCCAGGCCTCCATGCGCGCGGTCAGGAAAGCGACAACATCGGGAAGCTTCTCGGCGAGGTTGTTGTTCTCCTCCGGATCCTCGACGAGATTGTAGAGCTCCACCGGCGGCTTGAAATGGAAATCGGGCTCAAGCGCGACCATGAGCTTCCACTCGGGAGTGCGCCAGCCGTGCTTGCGCATCCACGTGCACTCGGTGATGTAGAGCTCGCTCTCGTGGGAGGTCACTTCGCCGCGCGCCATGGGCAGCAGGCTTCGGCCGTCGAAGTCGTCGTCGGCCTGAATGCCCGCCAGGTCCAGTATGGTCGGCACGATATCCGGGTGGTCGCTGTATCCGCTGACGCGGCGACCGGCGGGAACCTTGCCCGGATACCGAATGATCAGCGGCACGTGCAGAACGCAATCGTAGATCCCGTGATGGTCGAACCAGCATTCGTGATCGTAGAGGGTCTCGCCGTGGTCGGCGGTCACGATCACGATGGTCTCGTCCATGATGCCGCGCGCTTCGAGCGCCGTGAACAGGGTCTGGATGGCGGCGTCCATGTACGCGACTGCGCCGTCATACTGGGCGATCTCATAGTCCTTGTCGGTGATCCCCTTCGGCATCCATGCCGCGAAGTAGTCGCAGAAGGGCTTGAAGGACATGACCGGGTCCATGGAGCGGTTGTTGGGATCGCACTCGTTGCCGTGGTAGAACATGCGCTCAAACGGCGCCGGCGGCAAGTAGGGCGAATGCGGGTCCATGTGTCTCAGGAACAACAGCCACGGCTGCTCCTGACCGCATAGCCGCTCGAGCTCGGGCACGGCGACGCGGTTCAGCAGTTCGGCCTTGGGGCTTCGTCCGTCCTTGTCGGCTTCCCATCCCGGGAAGTGCAGGTACGTATCGAAGCCGCGCGAGGCAGGATTGCCCTCGAAGCCGACGCTCGTGGTGGTGTAGCCGTTGGCGCGCAGGATATCCGCCAGGGTTCGGATCTCCGGCCGCATGGGACCCTTGTGGCGCAGAGCGACGACCTGCGTCCCGAAGCAGTCACGTCCGGTGAGCATGTTGGCATAGCCGCTCGTTGTCGGGATGTGCGGGCTGAAGTGATTCTCGAACAGCGTGCCGCCCTGCGCGAAGCGGTCTATGTGCGGTGTGGTGAGCCGGCCGTAGCCGTAGCAGCTCATGTTCCGCGCGCTCAGCGAATCGATGCCCAGCAGCAGGATGTTCGGCTTCTTGCGGCCGGTGGGGGTGTTCGACATGTGGGGTAGTCCTCCTTATCTTGCCATGCAGGCGGGACGCCTGCGCTACGCCGACGGCCCTTATTCTACCGGCGCAGGGGCAGTTTGCGGGCGTTGGAAGGGGGACATGTGTGGGGGTGTCGACGAATCCCGGTGAACCCTAAGATCGAGTTTGCGCGCAGTCGAAAGGAAAGCCGGTTCGCGATGACGAACGCTAAGATTGCCGGTTTTCCGAAAGGATCGCCGAGTGATGGAGCGAGGTGAAGTTACAGGTGCAAATGATAACGAAGAGGATGCTCGGACTCGCGGTACTGGTCACGCTTAGCGTGCCGGCGATCTCTCAGAGCAATACATATATACGCAAAGTTGATGTAACACCACTGGTCACTGAAGTCCGAGCGGCCGGCGCTGAGTTCGGTGCAGACGCGGACAACCGCAACCTGAATCTGGCGATCGGTCTGATGACCAGCCATTTCGGGGCAGATCCTTCTCATGCAGAGGGGATGCGCAGGATCGCCCGCGAGTTCGTCCGTCGGTTCTCGGCTGTCGGTGACTATGTGGTAGTTGCAGGCTGGGAGATGGGCGTCTGGACCATATCCGAACGGGCGCGTATGGATGACACGTGTGCTGATCGCAGAGCACGGCTCGTTGGCCGGATGCTTCCAACTGCTCCGAAGAACCTGTCCCGCGGCGGTCATGACACCGAACAAGCCATCGCTACACTCTGGGAGAGCGTTGCCGATATGGCGAACGAGCGCGACACCGTGCTCGTTCTGTTGGCGACGGAGGAAGCTAGCATGGTACCGACCGGCTCTAGAGGCGTAAACTTGCTTGGACTCAACGCAGCAGAGTACCAGGCGGTTATGGCGAAAGCACGTCGGCGTCCAGGGATTCGCGTGACCTTCGAAGCACGCGCCCAGCCGACAGGCGGGAACTGGAAGACAAGGACAGCGACAGCCCTAGTCGTTGTCCCGCGGACGTTTCGGCCCGGAGGGGAGGCTGTCGGTCGAGGCGCGTCAAAGGGGTGCGACGTTCCGCCGCGCTGGCCGTTGTTGTTGGCGGGGCTGGCAGGACTGGCGGCGCTGGCAGGACTGGTGTTCGGTGTCGCCAAGATCAGATTGCGTGTTGGCCATCGGAAGGCGTCGCCCACGACGGCGACAGTGGGTGACAGAACTTTCGCACTCGAGGGGATCAACGAATCAGAGTGGCTACTCCACGGTATTGGGGCATCCGCAGATGGCGCAAACGACGTCATCATGGACACGGTGTCCGGGGAGGCGCCACCGAGGCTGCTCGCGAAACTGTCGTTTGCTCGGGATCGCGGACTCCAACTCAGACCTGAGGCCATGATATCAGCGGTCACAGTGGACGGCATGGTCCTGCAAGATGATGCTAGGATACAGCCCGGCGATCATGTTCTGGAGATGAAGGGCCAATACGCGGAAGACCCGGATATGTTGCCAGACAGGTTCGTCGTTCGCGTCAACATACATGTCGAATGAGCGTTCGAGTATAGCATTACGGGGAGACACAGATGCCGCAGAACATCGAAGTCATCAAGACACTGGTAATCGGGTTAGGCACGACAGGCACTATGGTCTGTCGGAAAATCGCAGAACGGGTCGAATGGGAATACGGCAGCGTGGAGCGTGCTCCGTGGATACGCTATCTGTGCCTTGAAACGAACAGC
>JBBIQU010000255.1:0-4560 GCA_037442185.1 Chthonomonadales bacterium
GCGAGCCACGCCAGGTCGGGCAGCCGCCGCAGATACGCACGGAAGATCACCAGCTCTCCGATGGTGCCCGTACGGTCCAGGGTCCACATGGTGGTTGGCGCGCGCAATACGCTGATGGTGCTCCAATTCGATCGAGTGGCATAGGACCTTGGGGCGCCGAGGTACGTCGCCACGAAGTAACGGTCGCCGGCGCCGCCCCGTTCAGGAATGAGATACGGGAACGTCGCCCAACCCAGTGCGTCGGTGTGCGCCAGTCCGGCCGGGTCACCGTCAACCGAGAACAGAACGGGCTGGTCGGGGAGCGGCATGCCGTCGGAATGCCGGAACACGCCCGCGCTAAGCCCAACGGTTGTCCCGATCGGGCCGGAGTTCTGGACCGCCGGCAGGGCAACTTCAGCGTAGATGTCGAAGAAGCTGTCCACATGGTATGTGCCGGAGTCGCTGGCGGATATGGGTACATGCCTCGGCGTTGGCGGAGCGGAAGTGCCGACCGGTCCTTCCACGCGCGACGCGCCCTCCGGGATGAACAGAGTCCCGGGAGGCGTGACGAACGGGTCAGGCGACGTGACGTCAATCGTTAGGCCGCCGCGCGGCGCAGGCATCGCGGTGGTAACGATAGCGGTGCCGCCATATCCCCCGAGGATGGGATCCGGGACGACCAACAGTGCATCGCCGAGCGGCACGAAGGGCGCAGCCACGCCCACCAGCAGCTCGCTGGTCCAGATGTCGAAGAACGAGTTGAGCAGCTGCGACGGCAAGTACACGACGACGCGGTTGTTGGCGGGATCGGGAATGAACGCCCCGCCGATGTTCATGAGGTCGAGGCGCTTCCACATCTCGGAGTATCGGTCCCAGATCACTGGGTAGATGCCCATCTCCTCCAGCGGCCCATAATCGGGATCGGCCATATCGAACAGGTGGCCGTAGCCCAACTCGCCGCCTTCGTAGGGAAGGATGAGGCATATCTGCTGGAACATCATGATCTGGGGCGGCCCCATCAGGCCCTCGACCTGGATCTGGGCCACCTTCAGCAGCCGTCCATTCAGCCCGCTGTCCACAAGGAACGGATCCGGGCACGAGTTGATGACGCGCCGTTGGAGGCTGATGCGCGCAGGCGTCTGGAATATGGCCTCCGGCGCCCACAGGTAGATGTCGGGTATGTCCGGCGGCGCCGGGTACTCAGGCGTCTCCAGCGGGAATGTCGGGACCCTGAGTTCGGCATCGTGTCCTGCCGGCTGATCCTCCTTGGCCTTCCTGATCGCGAGGGTCGAGGTCTTCTTGGCCTCATCAATGTCGTCGGCGGACACGGTGGTTACGTCGTCGTCTTTGGTGTCCTTGCCCTGGGGGTCCTTCAGCTTCTTGCTCACGTTGCGCGTTCCGCCCTGATGGTCAAGGCGAAGAAGGTGCGACAGCTCGTGCTTGGCGCAGCTTACGGGGTTCTTGGTATCGTCCTTGTTCTTCCCTGCCTCGTCCCAGCCGTAGCCGGGTGGCGTCGGATCGAACTTCATCTTGCAGGTGCCCGGCTTCACGCGGCCGTCTTTGTCCTGAGACCATTCGCAGAATGCGCCGCCTGCGGAATTGTGATCTTCTGTGAGGACTTCGACGTCGGCTTCATCAGCCGCGCCGACGACCTCGAACTCCCAACCGGTCTGGCCTTTGACGCCGTTCCAGTTGGCGACGGCTTCGTCCATGATGTCCTTAAGGTCTTTGTCGCCGAGCTTGGTCCCGGCGGGGAACCCGTATTTCACACGGATCTTGCGTCGGGGCTTGCCCGTAGCCGGATCGTCGGGCCAGTCCCACGAGTCGTCGAGTCCGGCGAACACCGGCACGGCCACGGCAAATACCATGATGCAGGCTACAACAAGTCTTGCAATGCGTCTCATGCAGCGCCTCCTTAAAGAAGGTAGTGGAGTGCTTCGGGACTTGTATGCTCGGTGGAGCCGGGAGCGGGAGCGCAGGAGCAACATCTTAGCGACGCTACACAATAATAAGGCAGATTGATCCGGATGTCAAGGGTTGTTTTTCACGATGTCCCGGCAAAGTAGAAATGTCCGGTGGTCGCTAAGACTGCCACGTCCACGCTCAGATAGCTCGCCGTGGCGGGCACGCCTGCGAGCCGTGTCAGTAGGGATTGGAGGGCATGATCTGCCATGCGCGGAGACGCTTGACCGAAGCGGGAGCGCCTTTGCTGAAGAGCTTGATGCCGACGCTGTCGGGGCGGGAGGGGTATATGCGGCGCATGACGGCCTGGCGGCTGTTCGCAAACACCTCGACAATGCTCTTGTCCACAAAGACGCGAAGGCGCAGCGGTTCTCCATCCCTGAGCTTCACGGGCCCGGCCTCAATCGTCTTGAGAACGTCTGCCGTGCTGGACCGCGTGGCGTCAACGGTCAGCTTTCCGGCAGCGCGATCCCAGTAGACAAGGGTTTCTTCCGCCCCGTCGGGCGAACAGCACACCTTGACGCCAAACTGCGCCGCTCCCGGGGCGTCCATCTCGATCTCGAGCTCCAGGCTGTTCCCCGCGACTTCAGGCACGGACACGTCGGAGTCGTTCGGAACGGCGAGATTGGCAATCTCGACAGGCCGGTAGCGGAGTCGCTCGATTTCCTCCGGAGGGTCCATGCGGAGGATGCCGTCTTCGGGCAGCGACAGCACGCGCGGGAGGGTCATGGTGCCCGACCAGTCGTAATCCGGGCGCGTCTTGAAGCCGGGCGCATCGAACACCCACGCCCACATGATCCGTCGTCCCCTATCGTCGAGCAGGCTCTCCGGCGCGAAGAACGAGTTGTCGTTCCAGCTCATCTGCTCATGGAACGTGGGGTAGAACGCCTCGTTCTTCCATTCGCCGAGGTAGTAGCGCGCCCCGAGCCTGTGGCTGATGCAGAGCAGCATGCGCTTGCCGCCGATCTCGAAGAAGTCGGCGCAGGAGACGTCCTCCGTGATCGAGACGCCGGGGACGCTTCCTGCCATCAGGTCGCCAACGTACTTCCACGGGCCGCCGAGATCAGGCGCCTTGGCGACAGCCGGCCGTTCGCCGCCGAAGATGGCGTAGTAGGAGTCCCGTTCGAGCCAACCGTAGGGGTCCCACGAACGGTACCGATCATGGTGCGGGTCGCCGGGTTCGGTCTTCGGCGTGATTGGGTTCGTGTCGAGCTTCTTCCATTCGTTCAGTTCGTCGTCAAGCGCGACTGCCATCGCGTTGCCCTGGCCGACCTGGTGATAGCACATGGTCGGTCGTCCCTCTTTGTTGATGAAGCAGTTGCCGCTGAACATGCCGTCAACGAGGCCGGTTGGATGATGCCGCCAGTGGAACAGATCGGTGCTGGACACGTGACCCCAGTTATGTCCGCGCTTGTCCTGAAATATGTAGAAGAGGTGATAGCGGCCCTTCCAGTAGATGGCTCCGTTGGGATCGAAGGGCATAGCGGACCCTTCGGGGATGGCGAAGTGGTAGCCTGGACGATGTGGGTCGCTGAGCAGACGTTCCCGATAGGCACGGTTGCGTTCGGCCGGGCTGATGCCGATGGCGCCGTGAGGGCCGGTCTGCGTCGCGAGAAGGTACGAAACGCCTTCGCCCAGTCGCAGCGCGCCGTCCGATATGCGTGCATCACCGTAGAGGAGGCTTGCCGGAAACCTGCCCATCCGATCAGCCGCCTTGCCGTCGGCGAACGACCACCATGCAACAGGAGGAGGATCGGAGGCCTTGTGCGGGCTCAGTGACGCAAGCTCCTGGGGGGTCAGCGCCCGATCATAGATCCGTGCGTCGTAGATGCTTCCGACGAAACAGGCCCGATCGCCCGCCTCGATATGCCGCAGCCCGATCAGCGCCACGCTTTCGGGTCCGAAGCCGCGCGGCTCTGAGATCTCGTGCTGCGAGTACTCGCGCCCATCCCGAAACACCGTCACCCGCTTGCCGCTGTAGACGATAGCGATCTGGACGATGGCGCTGGGTCCTGCATCCTCCGCCGGTACCGCGCCCTGATCCCGCAGCGACCGCTGCCACATGTCGCTGCCTGCCATCCAGCGTCTTTCGGCAATCTCGCCGAATACGATGCCGTCGAAGTGGCCGTTCTGATCGTCGAGTGTCAGAACGCTTCCGCCTCGCTGGTTAGGCGTCGCCGGCGAGACCCATGCAACGAGGGTCTTGTTCAGGATCACGGCAGGACCTCCTTTGGCCACAGGGCTTGCGGGCGCGCCGAGCGCAAGCGCTCCAAGCGACGAGACGAGATAGGATATGAGCATGCCGGTCATCCGAGAGTTGCTTCTGCGTCGTCCTGCAGGCGGGACGCCTGCGCTACGAAACACGTCTATGCCGCACGCCTGCGGTGCGTGATTCGTTCGGCGCGACGCCTGACTTACGCATTACGGCAGGCGGGACGCCTGCGCTACGAGGCTACACTCGCAGGGTTGCCCGAGACCCACTTCAGCATCGGGGCAATGTGCTCCTGCTTGCCCGCCAGGACACATGCGTGTCGTTCTCTGTTAGCGTCCCGGCCCTCGGAACGGATCGCGACCGCCTACGTCATCGCTCGCAATAACGGGTATGCGGTGGCAGTCTAC
>JBBIQU010000256.1:0-4549 GCA_037442185.1 Chthonomonadales bacterium
GCCTCACGCCTCTCGCCCCTCACCCTTTGCCTCTTGCCTCTTGCCTCTCATTCGTAGCGGCGTGCCTCATGCAACCGGCCGGACCTGCCCGAGCCGACTGGCCCATGCATCGGCGGACTGCTTTAAACACCGGCGTCGCTGCCGACAGTCTGGCATTGCCTCTGAGGCGCATGTGGACGTATGAGGCGGGAGGTCCGGTTGAGGGAACGGCCGCCATCGTGAAGGGCACGGTCTACGTCGGCACCATGACGGGCCGTCTGACGGCGCTGCGCCTCGCCGACGGAAAGCCTCTATGGACGTTCCGCTCGCGTGACGCCTTCAGTGCGTCGCCCTGCGTGATTGACGGCAAGGTGTTCATCGGCGATGAGGGAGGCACGTTCTACGCTCTCAACGCCGCCACCGGTAAGCAGCTATGGAAGAAGACGACCGATGACCGCATCATCTCGTCGGCGGCGCCGGCCCCCGGCGTGATCCTCGTCGGCAGCTATGACAATCACCTGTACTGCTGGCGTCGTAGCGACGGCAAGCTGCTCTGGCGCTTCAAGGCCGATGCGCAGGTCCATTGCACGCCATGCGTGATCGGCAGCAGCGTCGTCATTGCCGGATGCGACGGAGAGGTGCGCGTGATCAATCTCGCGAATGGCCGCCAGCGAGCCTCGGCCCGCGTTGACTCCAGCTTCGGCGCTCCCC
Source organism: Chthonomonadales bacterium (assembly GCA_037442185.1). Taxonomy (GTDB): domain Bacteria; phylum Armatimonadota; class Chthonomonadetes; order Chthonomonadales; family CAJBBX01; genus JAAYVH01. Next base: position 691 of record JBBIQU010000256.1, read on the forward strand.
CGGCTGCCTATGGATCGTCAGCGCTCGTCGGCTCCATGTCCGGCGTCTACGTCCGTGTCGGGCTTGCCGACGGCAAGGTGCTATGGAAGTTGCGCGAGCAGGAGGATGGCGCAGCGGCCTATGCAGGGGCAGCGGTTCAGGGCAACCGGGCCGTGTTCGGCTCGCGAAGTTCTCGCGTTTTCTGCGTCAACGCCGATACCGGCGCGGCGATATGGACCTACAGAACCAAAGGGCAGGTGAACGCATCGCCCGTCATAGCCGGCCAGACGGTCTTTGCGGGCTCCGATGACGGACGCCTTGTCGCGCTCGATTTGAACCGGGGCCGCCTGCTCTGGCAGTTCGTCGCCGGCTCCGAGATCAAGGCCTCGCCTGCAGTGGCGCAGGGACGGCTCGTGGTCGGCGCGGGCGACGGCGCGGTCTACTGCTTTGCCCCGGCACGACCATCGAACAACCGCACGAACTGAGGCGCGATATCGAGGCAGACGACACCCTCAGGCCGGACCCATCTCCAGTCCACGTGTTCGTGGCTGAGGACGACCTCCGAACACTCGCTCCGCGCGTTGACGAAGAGGAAGGCTACATGCCGGCCGGGCATGCGCCAATCCCAGGCGCCCGCGATGCCGACAACGTGCACGTCGAGGCCGGTCTCCTCGCGCACCTCGCGCCTGAACGCATCATCGAACAACTCGCCGGGATCCAGCTTGCCGCCCGGCAGGTCCCATTTGCCGGGGTCCACCGGCGTATCCAGAGTTCGCTTGAGGAGCAAGACCTGACCATCCGCGTCGAAGATCAAACCCTTGACGCACAGATACATCCGCGGCGCAGTCGGGCTGGACCCCGCAGCGCTGCCGTTCGGTGTGTTTTCCATGCGCCGGTTGTTCGCCACAGCGTTGCGATGATCCTGCTCCCGCTCCGGCGTCGGACCCAGACAACGGAACCAAGGCGCGCTGCACGAGCGCTCACAGCGTTCGGCGCGCGTGGCCTATTCCACTCGGGTAGGAATCCGCCGTGCGTCCGCCGAAAGAGGATTCACGAACGGGCCGTGTTGCCCGAACGCGAGCGATGGCGCTCATCATCAAAGGAGATCGACACCCATGCCCCATCCGGCAGTTGAGAAGGCTATGGCCGAGCTGTTGGCCCGGAACCCGGACGAGACCGAGTTCCACCAGGCGGCCCAAGAGGTCCTCGATTCGGTCTCGCCGGTACTCGACAAGTACCCGGAGTTCATTTCGGCACGCGTACTGGAGCGCATAGTCGAACCGGACAGACAGATCATGTTCCGCGTCGCGTGGCTTGACGACGCGGGGACCCCGCAGGTGAATCGAGGTTTCCGGGTTCAGTTCAACAACGTTCTCGGTCCTTACAAAGGCGGCTTGCGCTTCCATCCTTCGGTGAAGCTTGGAACCATCAAGTTCCTCGGGTTCGAGCAGATCTTCAAGAACGCCCTGACGGGCCTGCCCATCGGCGGAGCCAAAGGCGGCAGCGACTTCGATCCCCACGGGCGCAGCGATACCGAGGTGATGCGATTCTGTCAATCGTTCATGACCGAGCTCTTCCGCCACATCGGCCCGGACACGGACGTGCCGGCAGGCGACATCGGCGTGGGCGAGCGCGAGATCGGCTATCTGTTCGGCCAGTACAAACGACTGGCGAACTCCTTTACCGGCGTGCTGACCGGCAAGGGGCCGTTGTGGGGCGGGTCGCTGGCGCGGAAGCAGGCAACCGGATACGGGCTCGTCTACTTCACGACAAGGATGCTCTCATCCCGGCGCTTGGAGTGGAAAGACCTCCGCACTGTGGTCTCTGGATCCGGCAACGTGGCCATATACGCCGCCGAAAAGGCCCAGAGGCTCGGAGCTCGCGTCATAGCCATGTCGGACAGCGGCGGGTATATCTACGATCCCAACGGCATTGACATCAGTCTCATGCGCTCGGTCAAGGAAGAGCGGCGCGCTCGGATTGACGTGTACGCTGCCGAACGCAAGGGCGTGGAATACCGCGCCGGATGCCGCGGCATCTGGACGGTGCCCTGCGATGTGGCGTTGCCGTGCGCAACTCAGAATGAACTGGACGGCGACGCGGCCCGAACGCTGATTTCGAACGGCTGCAAGGCAGTAGCCGAAGGAGCCAACATGCCGTGCACGCCGGAAGCGATCCATGCCTTCCAGTCGGCGGGAATCGGGTTCGGGCCCGGAAAGGCCGCGAACGCCGGCGGCGTTGCGACCAGCCTGTTGGAGATGGCTCAGAACTCGCAGCGACTGCACTGGACCTTCGACGAAGTGGACAACAAGCTGCACAGCATCATGAACGGGATCTACGAGCAGTGCGCTCAGGCGGCGGACGATTTCGGCGAACCCGGCGATCTTGTCCTGGGAGCCAACGCCGCCGGCTTTGTCAAAGTCGCCCGCGCCATGGTGGCTCAGGGCGTCGTATAGGAACGCGCGGCTGCCATGCCTGAGATTGAAGCCCGACTTACCGACACGCTGCGCCGCATATACCCGCGGATGGCGCTGTCCAGGCTGCGACCGCTCGGACCGGTCACCATCGCCAGCAACGGCATGGCCTCGTTTCAGGTCGCCGTTCACAACCCGGGGCCGGATGCCGTTCGCGTGTCGGCATCCATCGGTGCGGTGCGGCGCAAGGGGCGAGCCGCCGAGACGCGCCTCCACGCCGCAGTCCGGCGAGTTGGCCTGGTCCCCCAGCGACACCACAACACAGGCACACCGCTCGACCATCTCGACGGCGTCGGCCACGTCCCGGGCCTGGTTCCTGACCCGTTATATGCCGACCATGAGACGGTCCTCGGTCCATACGAAACGCAGGCATTCTGGATCAGCCTGCGCGCGGACAGGGGACTTCGGGCAGGGCGGTGTACGGTCTCCGTCGCTCTGAGTCAGGAGGGCGAGACGCTTCGCACTCTCGAAGCGCCCGTCCGCGTTGCCGACATTGCCCTGGAGCCTCTGCGCGACTTCCCCATCACGCACTGGTTCTATGCCGACGTCCTGTGCGATCGTTACGGGCTCAGGCCGTTCGAAGCCGCCTTCTGGCCTCTCGTCGAGCGCTACATGGCCGACCTCGCGGCTCATTTCGGAACCTGTCAGTACGTGCCCCTCTTTACGCCGCCCACCGACGGGGTGAAACGGCCCACGCAGCTGCTGGCCGTGCGAAAGCGCAGGGACGGAACCTATGCGTTCGGCTTTGCCGACGTGCGCCGCTGGGTCCGCGCCGCGCGACGGTGCGGAGCGCAGTTCTTCGAGTGGACCCACTTCTTCACGCAGTGGGGGGTTGAGCGCGCCATCCGCGTGTACCGCTCGAATGACGACGAAAACTCGCTCCTCTGGCCGCCCGACCCCAGGGCCACATCGCCGATCTATCGCGAGTTCCTGCGCCGGCTTCTGCCAGAACTGCGGGACTTCCTCGAGCAAGAAGGCATACTCCATCGCAGCTTCTTCCACGTATCCGATGAGCCAGGCCTCCAGCACGTGGACAACTACAGGGCCGCGCGTGAAATGCTGCGGAGCCTCGCTCCCTGGATGAAGGTCAGCGACGCTCTCAGCGACCTGGAGTTCGGTCGGCTCGGGCTAACCGACATACCGATCCCGAGCATCCATGCCGCCCAAGCGTATGCCGACGCAGGCATTCCGGCGTGGTGCTACTTCTGTTGCGGTCCCCGCGGACATTATCTCAACCGTCTCATGGACACTCCCCTTGGCAAGATCCGCATGGCCGGGCGACTGATGCACAGAATCGGCGCTCAGGGCTTCCTCCACTGGGGTTACAACTACTGGTACCGTTCACAGTCCCGCGAGATGATTGACCCATTCGACGAGCAGGCAGGGGGCGTCTGGCCGGGATGGCC
>JBBIQU010000257.1:0-4535 GCA_037442185.1 Chthonomonadales bacterium
GAAGGACGAAGGGCGAAGGACGAAGGGCGAAGGGCGAAGGACGAAGGGCGAAGGGTGATCCTATGTCCCGTCGTCCGCGAAGTCGCATCGCATTGTGTTCAAACCCGCTGGACGGGTACTCGCACACGAGAGCCCGGCCTCGTACTGGAAGCCGACGATGCTTGCCTCGGCAGCCTCTCCGTGAGTTCGTCGCCTAAGACCTGTGTGCCCCGTCCGCAAATGGGCCATGATCCCGCGTTCGGTCGGGTCTCATTTCTCGCCAACGTGGAAGGACGATGTGCGTCCATGCGGCCCACGGGAACGGGAGAATGGGCCGTAACGCCGTTGTTACAAGCCTGTACATATCCGCCTCAATGGCCGCAAGGCGATGGCGGCTCTCCGTAACCGCTATGTAGCGGTTAATACCGCCCCCTTGTCTGCGCTGGTTACCATGCGGCTGTAGCGGCCGAGCCAGCCGGTGGATATCTTGGGCGCGGGGCGATGCCAATCGGCGCGGCGGCGAGCGAGTTCGGTATCGCCGACGAGGAGGCTGATGGTCCGCGCGGGGATGTCAATGCGGATGCGGTCACCGCTATGCACAAGGGCGATGGGGCCGCCTGCCGCGGCTTCGGGGCTGATATGACCCACGCACATGCCGGCTGTGCCGCCGCTGAAGCGGCCGTCGGTGATGAGCGCGACCTGCTTGCCGAGACCCTGCCCCTTGATCATGGAGGTCGGCGAGAGCATCTCCGGCATGCCGGGACCGCCGCGCGGACCCTCGTAGCGGATGACGACCACGTCGCCCGGCTTCACCTTGCGCGAAGCAAGCGCCTTGAGACACTCGTCCTGCGATTCGAACACGACCGCGGTTCCCTCGAACACGAAGCAGTCCTCAGAGACGCCGGCGCTCTTGATGATGGCTCCGTTGGGCGCGAGGTTGCCGTAGAGCACTGCAAGGCCGCCGTCCGGGGTGAATGGGTCTTCCACGGTGCGAATGACGTCGGCGTCCCGAACCGCCGCGCCGGCTATGTTCTCGCCGAGGGTCTTGCCGGTGACCGTCGGCACGTCGAGGTTCAGCGCACCGGGCTTCCGGCTCAACTCCTTGAGGATGGCGCCGATGCCGCCCGCCCGATGCACGTCCTCGATATGCACATCGGGCCGCGACGGCGACACCTTGCAGATGCACGGGGTGCGCGCCGAGAGTTCGTTGATGCGCGCCAGCGGGTAGTCCACGCCCGCCTCGATGGCCAGCGCGATAGTGTGGAGCACCGTGTTGGTGGAGCCGCCCATGGCCATATCGAGCGCGAAGGCGTTATCCAGCGATTGGACGGTCACGATGTCGCGCGGCTTGAGGTCGCTTGCGACGAGGGCGACGATGCGCCGCCCGGCCTCGCGAGCCAGTTCGTTGCGCTCCTCGGAATCGGCGAGGGCCGTGCCGTTGCCGGTCAATGCCATGCCCAGCGCCTCCATGAGGCAGTTCATGGAGTTGGCGGTAAACATGCCCGAGCACGACCCGCACCCGGGGCAGGCCACGTCCTCGAGGTGTTTGAGCTGTTCCTCGGTCATCGTGCCCGCCTGCACGCTGCCCACGCCCTCGAAGATGCCGATGAGGTCGGTTTTCGTGCCGTCGGCCTTGACGCCTGCACGCATGGGACCGCCCGAGACGAAGATGGTCGGGACGTTGAGGCGCATGGAGGCCATGAGCATGCCCGGCGTGATCTTGTCGCAGTTCGGGATGCAGACGAGGCCGTCGAACCAGTGCGCCGCGACGACAGTCTCGACTGCGTCGGCGATCAGCTCGCGGCTGGGCAGCGAGTAGCGCATGCCGATGTGGCCCATGGCGATGCCGTCGTCCACGCCGATGGTGTTGAACTCGAAGGGCACGCCGCCCGCGTCGCGGATGGCCTGCTTGACGATCTGCCCGAATCGGTTCAGGTGAATGTGCCCCGGCACTATGTCGGTGTAGGAGTTGGCTACGCCGATGAACGGTTTGTCCATGTCGGCGTCGGTGAGACCGCAGGCCTTCAGCAGGCCCCTATGTGGCGCGCGCTCGATGCCGCGCTTGACGGTGTCAGATCGCATGGTCTGGTCCTTCTAAGACGATGTGTAGGGTAGGGTACCCGACCGACTCATCTGCGGTCGGATCGGTCCGATGCTCCTTGGCGGCTGAGATGATGCGTAGCGTCTCTGATGCTGCTACGCCGGACGACGTGATGGCGCAAGGTCGCCCGGCACAATACGTGCACATCGGGGGCCGCATGACGTGTGCGCGTCGCCCGCCAAGGCTAGCCGCCGGACTTCACGCGCACGCGACCAAGTTCAGCCGTGACGATCGCGCCACGGCACAACTCGTTGCCGTACAGACGCAACACCATTGCCGCCACGTGTCCCTGCTCGCGTCCGCGCAACCGAACCAGGCGCACGATCCCATGATGGGGTACCCCGCGCAAAACGGCCAGCTCGCCGAAGTCCTTGTCGGCAGTCACGAGAACCCTGTGTTCGCTCGCAGCTCGAGTGAGTATCTGCTCATCACCTGGGTCGGCAGGCCAGTCGCCGACCCAGTCAACGTCGTGGCCGTCAGAGGCAAGATCAGCGGCCGCGCCGCCCCACACACATGCGTCCTACAGGACCCGCATCAAGGACCAACGACGAGCGGCTCAATGCGCTCATGTGCGACAAGACGGTGTGCGTACGCAAGGCATGCCCGGACGTCATCGGGTTCCAGCCAGGGGTATCCCGCGAGAAGGTCCTCGGGTGAGTCGCCTGCGGCCATCATCCCGAGAACATGCTCGACCGCCAGCCGGCGACCGCGGATGATAGGCTTGCCGCCGAAGCTGGCAGGGTTGACAGTGATGCGTTGCAGGAGAACGGTTTCCTCAGCATGGCTCATGCGTGCCACCAAACCCTTCCCTCGTTCGAGAGTTGCCTGCATGATACCGCAGGCGGTCGGGAGGAATCCATGTCTGGGGAGCCACGCCGGATCAGGAGTCTGGCGCTGCACCGGCGCCAAGCCGGGCTGTCAGTCGGATGCTGCGTCGGCCTCCGGGCGCCTGGCCGCGGTTCGGACCGGCAGAGCAATGTGGAACGTCGAGCCCTGTCCAGGCTCCGACTCGGCCCAGATGCGCCCGGCATGCGCCTCCACAATGCGCTTGGAGATGGCGAGGCCAAGACCCGTACCGGGCTCTCCGGCCGTGCCGCGCGTATGGCGAATGGCGTGAACAGGTGCGGCATGTTCTCGGGAGCGATGCCGACGCCGGTATCCCGCACGCTGATCATGACTTCGGTCGCGCCGCCGCTGACTGCGACCTGCACGCGCCCCTCTTCCGGAGTGAACTTGATTGCGTTCCCCACGAGGTTGCTGACGGCTTGATGCAGGCGCTCCGGGTCGGCGAGGACAGGGCATGCTCCGGCGTCCGCGATCAGCTCGATCTCGATCCTCTTGGGCGACGCGATTACCTTGTGGGTCTCCATGACGTCGCGCAGCATATCGAGCACATCGCAAGACTGCAGATCCAGCCGCAAGCGACCGGTCTCGATGGCGGCCACGTCCACAAGCTGGTTCACCAGCCTGAGCATTCTCATGGCCGACATTCGAACGGTCCTGACGAACACCCGAACCTCGGGCGTGAGCTCCTCGCCGGCATCCTCTTCGAGTACCGCGGCGCTCATGACCAGAACGTTTAGCGGCGTTCGCATGTCATGGGCGGCCATGCCGAGGAAGTCGTCCTTCAGCCGATTCAGGCGTTCCAGGTGGGCCTTCTGCTTGGCAAGCTCGCGGTGGAGCGCCGCCATCTCGTTGTTGAGACGCGTGAGCTCGTCGAGCAGCATAGGATCAACGGGCAGCGTGCCGCCCAGCGCCGGTTCGCCCTGATCGCCTCTCGGAGCGCCTTCTCCGTCTTTCATCGTCACAGGAGACTCTCGGCCAGGGCGACAGCGCGCGGACCATCGGGAGCGCAACCATCGGCTCCAACGGCTGAGCAGAGGGCCGGATCGCGAATGAACGGATGGCCTCCGACGAGAATCTTGAGATCAGGCACGGCCTCCAAACGACGCACCTCGGCGACCAGGTCTCTCACGGCCTGCAGATGGAACGCCATGGTTGCCGAAATGCCCAGCACCGGCGGCTTCACGTCGGCGATGAAGCGCAGGATCGCCGGCGTCGGCGTGTTGGCCCCAAGGTAGTGGCTGTTCCAGCCCGCCAACTCGAAGAAGTCGGAGAGCATTCTAGCAGGCAGTTCGTGCAGCTCCCCGCCCACACAAGTCGCAACGATCGTCTTCTCGGACCGGTCGCCCGCGAATACGTGATCGTAGATAAGGTTGATGTTCAGCTGGGTCGCAGCCGTGCAGTAGTGTTCCTGGGCGACCGTGATCTGCCCCAACTGCCAGAGCCTGCCGATTTCACGCTGGACGGGAGCGATAACGCACAGATAGATGTCGGCAACCGACGCGCCGTCTCGAAGCGCTGTCAGGATGACATCCCTGGCGACGTCTCGTCGAGTCGCCAACAGCGCGTCCAAGTAGCGTTTCGCCAGTGAACGGAATGGATTGGATTCCGC
>JBBIQU010000258.1:0-4508 GCA_037442185.1 Chthonomonadales bacterium
GGGTTGGACCGGGCATGGAGTCCACTTTGTCCAGCCGGTCTATTTGGCCTGGTCCCAGGCCCTCCTACGAGGAGCTTGCGGCGAATGCGGCGCATGTGCTCGTGGGGGTGGCAATGGCGCTGCTGGAGCGGCAGTTGGCGGCGCAGGCCGAGGCCTTCGAGCGAGAGGGCGGGTTCACCGAGCGTCTCTATCGCACAAGGTCGCAGCGGAGGGGGCGGTGAGCACCCGAGCGAGGCGCTTTGACGAGACCGGGAGGCTTGATGCGATGGATCGGTCGGATGGGGCAATATCCAGACGCTCTTTGCTGGCGGCCGGAGCCGGGGCGCCGCTCCTCCCTGCAGAGGAATCGCGAGGTGGCACACGGCGGCAACATCGAGCGCGAGGGGCTGTTCTGGGAACACGAAGGCAACCGGGCGCGCCGCACAAGGGCTATGCCGTGGCCCTGGAAGTGACCGGGCATGCCCGAGCCGGGCGTCAGTTCACTGTCTCGGGCCGCTCGGTGTAGGGACGCGTTGCCGACGAATGGCCGGGACGCCGGTCCGTAAGCCGCGCACGGGCTTCGGCCACAGAGGCCATCCAGTCGTCGAACTCCTCCGGGAATCGGGTGTAGTTGGCATCGAACCAGTCGGTGAGCAGCGCCAGATCCCTGTCGGTCTCGATCAGGTCCATGAAGGTCCAGTACCGCATCTTGAGGCGCAGACCGAGTATGTGGCACGCCACCATGAAGTCGCCGAGCGGATCCAAGCGCAGAACGCGTCGTAACAGATCGAGCGCCTCGTCGCTTTGCCTTCGACGCCAGAGATGGCGCGCCTTCCAAGCGAGGGCTCGCAGAATCGGTGTGTTGCCGTCATGCGCTGACGAGATTCGCTCGGGCCATCGGCCATCGGGCATAGTGATGCGCGCGATGCACCGGTTGAAGGCGACATCAATGTATCTATTGGCTTCCGCACAGCGCCCCTGAAGATCGAGGACCACGGCGAGCATCTTGTATGCCTCGAGCTGATCTGGGTCAAGGGCAAGGACCGATTTGAAAAGCATCGCCGGATCCTGAAGGGCGTATGGGTCCTCGTTCCGCTCGTCATCCTTGCTCAGGAGCAGATTGGCGACGCTGGCGAGCGCCATCGTCTCCGGAGAGGGCCCTGCGAGGAACTCGCCGTCGGAATAGGAATCGCCAGGCCATGGCCATCCGGACGACATGGGAGCATTGGCAATGGCGTCAAGGACTCTGGCCACCGTGGGCGTTTGGTTACCGATCAAGCGCGCCAGCGCCTCTCGGGCCCGAAGGAAGTCAGCCTGATGGGCATCGGCAAGCGTATCCGATCGGCTCAACATGATCTTGCGACTCACGCCAAAGGCCCTGGCCAGGTCGCTTTCGGGAATGTCGGTCACGCCCGGCGAGTTGTACGCGGTCAAGACGCGGTTGACCAGGTGGACGTAGCCGGCAGCCCACTCGAGATGGCTCCCCGTCAGGATATCAACCGGTTCGCCTGCAGGCCTCTTGACAACGGTTTGAGCGGAGTACTGTATGGTCCACGTTCCGATCGTATCGCCCATGCAACGGTCAATGGCGCCAAGTATTGCGTCTTGGCGTTCGATGTCGGCTCTTCGCCGCCGCTTCGCTTGTACGGATGATCCGGCCACGGCCAGCCTCCTGCGGGCGCATGGCAGCGCCTCGGCGTATTCGCCTCGCAGTGTACCTCTGGTGGGGTTGCGTATGTCGGATGACTAGGAGGCCGATTGCTCGATCGGCCGCAATGTCGCCGGGTTCAGTTGCTGGGCGGCGCCAATCGGCCCGTGACACGCTTGGCGGCTCAGGGCCCAGAATGAAGCATCAAGCGCGTATTCCATGAAGAGGCTCGTTTATGGACTTAGCATCTCCATTGGGTACAATCGGACCATGGAGACAACCGTCACGAAGAACAGCATGGTCACGGTGCCTGCCGCCATCAGCCGCATGATGGGCATCAAACCTGGAACCCGAATGCAGTGGGACCCGGTTGAGGGGACGAATCAGGTAGTGGTCACCGTCCTGCCGGACCGGGCCGAGCTCGCCCGACGCCTGCGCGGAACGGGCCGAAGGTGGTCGCCTGAACGTGATGCTGTGGCCGAACTGGTCGCAGAACGCGCAACGGATGGCTGATCCGACGGCCTACCTACTGGACACATCTGCCGTCCTTGCGCACTTCCGCGACGAACCGGGAGCGGCTGAAGTCCAGAGTCTCTTCGCGCTGAGCGAAGCGCGCATCTTGATGTCAGCCGTGTCCATAGCCGAGCTTGTGCGTCGGCTGAGCGACCTGGGCGCAGGCGCCGACGAGGCACGGGTAGCAACGGAGCAATACGTCGCGCTCATGACGGAAGTTGTCACGGTGGACGTGGCAGTCGCCTACGATGCCTTCACCGTGGCAATGGCCACTCCCGAGCGTTTGCCGTTGGCCGATGCCTTGATCGTGGCTTGCGCTCGGTCGCGAGGCGCGGTTCTGGTGCATCGCGACCGGCATTTGAGCCAGGTCCCTTCGGCTGTGGTCGCTCAGAGGGTCCTTTCTGCCGGCTGAGCCGGATCAGCTATCGCGCATAGCGTAGACAGCCGGCGCTTGCCCCAGACCTCGTGCCCGTTCCTCAGTACCTCCCCACGTCGTGCGCGGTTTCGTACATGGCCACGACGTTCTCGGTCGGCGAGTTGTCCTGCAGGGCGTGGGTGGGGGCGAAGCAGTAGCCGCCGCCGGGCATCATGGTCTCGAGCGTCTCGCGACAGACGGCGCGGACCTCCTCGACGGCGCCGTAAGCGACGGGACCCGCGGTGCTGATGCAGCCGTGGAAGGCCAGGCGGTCGCCGTAGCGCTGCTTCAGATAGGCCGGGGCCATGTTGACGGCCTCGGGCTGGAGGGTGTCCACGACGTGAATGCCCATCTCGGCGAAGTCGTCGTAGGCCCAGCTGCTGGAGCCGCATGTGTGCATCATCACGGGCAGGCCGTAGGCGCGAGCGAGGTCGCAGAAGGGCTGGTACCGCGGTCGAATGTGCTTGCGGAAGGTGCGGAGGCTGATGATGGGCCCGAGCTGCGTACCCAGGTCCTCGCCCAGCCATAGGAAGTCCACGCCGCCCTTCGCGGCCTCGAGATTGCGGCGCGTGACCTCCAGTTGGATGGCCATGCGGCGGTCGGCCAGGAGCAGTCCGGCCGGATTGTCTTCGACGAAGTCCACGAGGGTCTGCTCCATGCCGCGCAGGAAGCCGTTGCCGTTGATCAGGTCGCCGAAGCCTGCCGCGCCGTTGACGGCATACTCCGCGTAGCGTCGGCAGTCTTCGGCGATATGGCTGTAGTCATAGTAGTCGGGCGAGGGCATGGGCCACGCCGCAACTTGCTCCTCGGTGGCGTCGGCGAGCGGGAAATCGCAGAAGTCCCAGTATCCCCCGCTCGGATGCTCGACATATCGGGTGCGGATGCCCCAGTTGTCCACATGTCGGTCGGCGTAGTCCTCGTGCAGCTTGGGGCCAACGTAGCGCGCGCCGACGCCCCGGAAGTCCACGCCAAGCCGGACGCGCAGGCCCTCGTTGTCCTCCGGTGCGAGGCCGAAATGCTCCTTGAGCCGCCGATCTATGCCGGGATTGGCAAGGTAGTTGATCGGGACTCGATCGGGCTCCCGTCGGGCGAAGGCGGTCAGAACTCGCTCTTTGGATGTCACTCGCTGATCTCTTTCATCGTCACGGAAGCGGAGCTGACCTACTGTCCGACGTGCTTGGCCAGGCTCTCGATCATCATGGCGGCTTCCTCGGCGACCTCGGGGATGTCCTTGCCGCCGGTAACCTCACGGATCCTCCGGGAAGCGTAGACGGGATCAAGGGTGTTGTTGCCGTACGCCTCCAGTATGGACTGGATATTGGTCCAGTGTCGTCTCGAACGAGCAAGCGCTTCGGCTGCCTGAGGCGTCGCCGGCTTCGCTGCGTTGAAGAGCGCCTGGAGCTTGGTTCCTATGTCCTTGGCTGTGCCGCGACTGACCTCCTGAAGCGCAGTGAAACGGTCAATGGTTGGGTCATTGAGCATGTGCCAGTTCTTGTAGCGCGTGACGTCGGCTGCCTGCTGCCCCCAGACCTTCCGGATCTGCGACTTGTCGCGTCCGAGCCAGTTCAGGTCCTTGTAACTCTCGGCATGCACGCTCGTGGTCACGGTTTCCCATGACCGCTTGGCGCTCTGGCCGGTGACCTGCCCGTACGCCTGGTCCCAAGCTCGCTGCGCATCCTGCTGCCACTGATAGACGGATGCGGGCTTGCCGTTGAGCCTCAACGCCACCATGGCGGCCTCGTCAAGTCCAATGTCGTGATCCATCCCGACGCTGTCGCCGCTGGCGGCGTTCCGGAACTCGCGCAATGGCTGCCGGTTCCAGCCCCGCTGCTGCATGATCTCGTGGAAGCGCGCCTCAACTTCGGCATGGTTGGCGCGCATGTGCGCGTTGTAGGCGCGCTGAGCGTGGAAGTCCCCTTTGAACTTCAGGTAGTTCTTCGCATGGGGGTTCGC
>JBBIQU010000259.1:0-4498 GCA_037442185.1 Chthonomonadales bacterium
GCGGATGAGAAGCCGCCCTCCCCTTTGCCCACGCCCACCCAGGGGGCGGGGGGATTGGATGCGGATGAGAAGCCGCCCTCCCCTTTGCCCACGCCCACCCAGGGGGCGGGGGGATATGGGGTCGTTGTGGTCGAGGGACGGCTGCGGCAGGGCGTCAAGTTCGATGAAGCGCGCCTGTATTTGATCACCGACCACGAGCTGTACGGCAGCGCGCGGGCGATGGTCTCGCGCAGGCGTGTCGCCGGCGGCGTTCCCGTCTCCACACTGCTGGACCTGCGAGAGAACGATTACGTGGTCCATGTCGCCTACGGCGTCGGTGTCTATCGCGGCATGGTCAAGCGCGTTGTGGACGGAGCCGAAAAGGACTACCTGTTCATTCAGTACGCCGGGCCCGACCGACTCTATGTGCCGGCCGATCAGATAGATCGCGTGCAGCGCTACGTTGGGGCCGAAGGCGCGCGACCGACTGTCAACCGGATCATCGGCACTGACTGGCAGCGAACGACCCGGCGCGTCAAGGAACAGGCCCGCGAGATGGCCCGCGAGCTTGTCGAGCTTTACGCCGCGCGCGAGCTTGCCGAACGCCCGGTCCTCGGCGAGGATTCGCCGTGGCAGGCGGAGATGGAAGAAGCGTTCCCATATGAGGAGACCCCGGGTCAGCTTCGGGCCATAGCCGACGTCAAGGCCGACCTGAACACGAATCGGCCTGCCGATCGGCTCATATGCGGCGACGTGGGATTCGGCAAGACCGAAGTGGCCATCAGGGTGGCGTTCAAGATCGTCGAGAGCGGCCGACAGGTCGCCGTCCTGTGCCCGACCACGGTCCTGGCCGCCCAGCATCACACCACGTTCACCGAACGGCTCGCCGCATATCCCATCCGCATCGAGCTGTTGAGCCGATTCCGCTCGAGGGCAGAACAGAAAGCCACCATCACCAATCTGCGGACCGGCGCAACGGACATCGTCATCGGCACCCACAGGCTTCTATCCAAGGACGTGGAGTTCCACAGGCTCGGGATGGTCGTGATAGACGAGGAACAGCGCTTCGGAGTGGCCCAGAAGGAACGGCTCAAGCAGCTCCGCAAGTCGGTGGACGTCCTGACCCTGACCGCCACGCCGATCCCGAGGACCCTCTCCATGGCCCTCTCCGGCCTGCGGGACCTGAGCGTCATCGAGGATCCGCCCGGCGGCCGGCTGCCCATTGTCACGCACGTGCGCGAGTACAATGACGATCTCGTTCGGGACGCCATCATGCGCGAAATCGAGCGAGGCGGTCAGGTCTACTACGTTCACAACCGCGTGGAATCCATCGAGAACGTCGCCATGCGCATTCAGCGGCTCGTCCCCGATGCGCGGATCAGGATTGGACACGGGCAGATGTCGGAGGACGAGCTCGAGCGCATCATGCACGACTTCTACATGCATGAATACGACGTCCTTGTCTGCACGACGATCATCGAGAACGGCCTCGACATACCCAACGTGAACACGATCATCGTCGAGAACGCCGACCACATGGGACTGTCGCAGCTCTATCAGCTCAGGGGGCGTGTGGGCCGGTCGAGCCGCCAGGCCTACGCCTATTTGCTGGTCCGCCCGGGACGCTTGCTGACCGAAGAGGCCGAGCAGCGGCTGTTCGCCATCAGGGAGTTCACCGCCCTCGGCTCCGGCTATCACATCGCCATGCGCGACCTCGAGATACGAGGGGCGGGAGACCTGCTCGGCGCCCAGCAGTCGGGAGCCATGAGCGCGGTCGGGTTCGACATGTACTGCCGCCTCCTGGCTCAGGCGGTCGCCGAGACGCGCGGGGTCGAATACGCCGATGAGACGCTTCCTCCGGCCGATTTGCCGTTGACCGCGCATATCCCCAACGAGTACATTCCCAACGAGGCCGAACGCATCTTCTTCTACAAGCGCATGTCGGGCGTCGGATCATTGCGCGACATAGAGGAGCTGCAAGAGGAGCTCGAAGACCGGTACGGCGATCCTCCGAAGCCTGTTTGGAATGCGCTGGATGTGCTTCGCATTCGCCTGTTGGCCAAGCAGGCAGGTATAAGCGCAGTGAGGCACGAAAATGCATGTGTCAGCCTGCGCTTTGCGCCGGGCGTCCGCCTGACGCCCCGAGCGCTGAACCTGCTGACGCAGACGTTCAAGGGAACACGGTTCACGGCGGACTCGGTCATTCTCACTCTATCCAGCCCGCGAGTTGTGGCCGAAGTCGAGGACTTGCTCAGGGCTCTGGGCAACGCACTGAAAGATGGGTCGTCCCGTCCGGTCGCCGGGTCGGCTTAGGGAGGTCAACGGCAAAGCATGGCCGCATCCAAAGCGCACGATGAAACCGAGCTTCTGGCCACGTACCGCCTCATGCTGCTGATGAGGCGGTTCGAGGAGAGTCTCTACCGCAAGTACAGAGAAGGGAAGATCGGCGGTTACCTGCACCGATACGACGGCCAGGAAGCCCTGGTTGCAGGGGTCATCCCCCAGCTCGTCAAGGGCGACTACGTCCTCTGCACATACCGCGACCATGCCCACGCCCTCGCCTGCGGGACTTCGCCGCGCGCGGTCATGGCGGAGCTCATGGGGCGAGTGACCGGATGCGCCGGAGGCAAGGGCGGCTCAATGCACCTCATTGACCCCGCCAACGGCTTCCTCGGCGGCGACGGCATCGTCGGCGGCCCCGTGCCGATCGCGGTCGGCGTCGGGTACGCCATCAAGTACCGCGGCGACCGCAACGTGTGCGTCTGCTATTTCGGCGACGGCGCCATGAATCAGGGCGGCGTGCACGAGGCGCTCAACATGGCGGGCCTATACAAGCTGCCCATCGTGTTCATCCTCGAGAACAACGGCTACGCCATGGGCACTGCCGTGGATCGCTCCACCGGCCAGCCCGATATGCTCCTCAAGGCGCAGGCGCACGGGATTGACGCCGAGAGGGTTGACGGCATGGACCTGATCACCGTACGCGCGGCCGCATCACGAGCGATCACAGCCGCCAGGGAGACGTCTCGGGCGCAGTTCCTCGAGATGCGCTGCTACCGCTTCGTGGGTCACGGCGTGGCCGACAACGCCCAGCAGCAACGCTTCTATCGGACCGACGAGGAGATCGCCGAATGGAAGCAACGTGACCCGCTGTTGAAGCTCCGCGACCTGCTCGCGTCTTCGGGCGCCCTCACAGACGCAGGGCATGACGCGATGGAAGCCGAGATACGAGACGAGATCGAGGACGCGATCCGGTTCGCCGAGGAGAGTCCTGCGCCGCCGCCTGAAGCGCTGTACGAACATGTGTACGCGAGCGGACCGGCGCTTGGAACCGGCGAGGCGAGGGGGTGAGGCCATGCCGTTGATGCGCTACAGCGAGGCCCTGCGCCTCGCCATGACCGAAGAGATGGAACGCGACCCCGCCGTGTTCGTATGCGGCGAGGAGGTCGGGCAATATCAGGGCACGTTCCGCGTCACCGAAGGGCTGCTCGAGAAGTTCGGCCCCATGCGCGTCGTGGACACTCCGATTTCGGAGATCGCCATCGCCGGGCTGGCAACCGGCGCCGCCATGGTGGGACTGAGGCCCATCGCCGAGTTCATGACGTGGTCGTTCGCGCTGTCCGCAATGGATCAGCTCGTAAACCACGCCGCCAAGATCACCTACATGTCGAGCGGCCGCATCACCTGCCCGGCGGTGTTCCGTGGACCGGCCGGCACCGGCAACCAGCTTTCCGCCCAGCACTCTCAGAGCCTCGAGTCCTGGTATGCCCACACGCCGGGCTTCAAGGTCGTGCTTCCCTATACCCCTGCCGACGCCAAGGGCCTGCTCAAGACGGCGATCCGCGACGAAAGTCCCGTGATCTTCATGGAGCATGCCGGTCTCTACGCGCAGCGCGGCGAGGTGCCCGATGATCCCGACTTCACCACGCCATTCGGTAAGGCCGAAGTGCGTCGCGAGGGCACCGATGTCACCCTGGTGGCATACTCTCTCATGGTCGGCAAGTGCCTGAAGGCCGCCCAAAGCATGGAGGCCTCGGGCGTGTCGTGCGAAGTCGTTGACCTGCGCACGCTCGTTCCCCTCGACATGGACACGGTAGTCGCCTCGGTCGCCAAGACCCACCGCGTGGTCGTCGTTCAGGAGGAATGGCTCAATGTGGGCTTCGCGGCCGAGATCGCTGCGCGCTTGGCAGATGTGGCATTCGACGAGCTGGACGCGCCCATCAAACGCGTCGGCGGCGCCGATGTTCCCATGCCCTACGCCAAAGAACTCGAACAGGCCGCCATTCCGGGCGAGGATGCCATCATCGAAGCCATCCGCGCCGTCGTAGACTAGCGCCAATGCTCAACGGGCCCCATCAAACCCGGCAAGCCCTGAAGGGGCGCTCCATGGTAGCCTGGCCCAACGGACCAGGACGGAAGGCGTCCCATGGTAGCCTGGCCCAACGGACCAGGACGGAAGGCGTCCCATGGTAGCCTGGCCCAACGGACCAGGACGGAAGGCGTCCCATGGTAGCCTGGC
>JBBIQU010000260.1:0-4493 GCA_037442185.1 Chthonomonadales bacterium
CATCCATCGTTCCCACGCGCGGGAGAGGGGACTGTAGACGGTCGCGGCCCTCACCCTATCCCTCTCCCGCGCACATCCCGGAGATGTCCATCCATCGTTCCCACGCGCGGGAGAGGGGACAGGCAGGGGCGCCGCAGAGCGTATGGCCGGCGTCAGAACAGCCCGTCAGGTCGCGCGGCAATGACCAGCAGATCGAAGGTTGCGGCGCAGGCCCAGTGAAGGCCGAAGCAGTGCAGAAACGAACGTCCGCGCCATGCGAGCCAGCCGAGGATCAGTCCAGCGATGAACGACCCGATCATCTCGGGCATGGGCTTGCCGAAGTGCATAATGCCGAACGCGACCGCCTGGAGCACAATCGCCGCAGCGGGTCCCAGTCGGCGCGCGAGCCCGAACGTCAGGAACCCGCGAAAGAAGAACTCCCAGGTGAGCATGTAGAGCCCGTACGTCACCTCGAAGTACAGAAGGTAGCTCCACGACTGGGCGGCCTGCGGCTGGATCGGGTAGTACTGCTGGAAGACCGCCATGCGCGAAGCTCCGAACAGCACAGGAAGCATGGCGACATACATGACAAGCGCCAACTTCGCGCTCGCGGACGATGGACGCGTCCACCCCACTCGTGCGAGCTCCTCGCGAGGCATCGCGAGGACAAACAGCATGGGGATCAACAGCAACCCGGCGATGTTCACCAGCAGGTACTCCTCCCACGAGCGCACCATGCGGGGATCGTCCATGGCCCACACGGGATAGACCTGCATGTTGTAACGCGTGAGGTACGCCACTATGGCTGCGCCGACGAACAGCGTCACGACGCTCACGCCAAGGTCACTCGTTGACGGGCGCGTCGGTTTCGCTGTCTGGCCGCCATCGTGACCCTCGAGGGGCAACTTCTCGGTTTCGTGGTCGCTCATACCGGGCCTTCAACCGCTCCGAGCGCCCCGGGCAAGCGTAGCGAGGCGTGCCGAAACGCATTCGGCGCACTTGCGCGCGGTCTCCATGCCAACCCCATGGACGCAACCGTTCTCGAAGACAATCCGTCCGGCCACCATCGTCATGATGACATCGTGAGCGGCGCCCTGGTAGACAACGGCACTGGTCACATCGTTGATCGGCGCAAAACGGCGAGAGCCGAGCGCAAGTACGCCTATGTCGGCTTCGTATCCTGGGCGCAGCGAGCCGATCCTGTCGGCCAAGCCCAAAGCGCGGGCCCCGCCGATCGTTGCCATCTCGAGCGCTTCACGCGCGCGGCAGGGCACGCGCCCGGTCCGGTGGACGGCACGCTGGAGCAATAAGGCGCATCGCATCTCCTCCAGCATGTCCAGCGAGCCCGAGCTTACGGCGCTGTCCGTGCCAAGGCCGACACGCGGCGGATCGGAGCATCTGGCCATCCAGCGGAGCGGGGCCGTTCCGATGCCGAGTACGGCGTTGGAGCGAGGGCAATGCGCGAACGATGCGCCGGTCTCCGCGACAGTATCGCGGTCACAGGCGGATACGTTGACGCCGTGGACGAGAAGCGTGCGAGGGCCGAGGACGCCGCACGCGCGCAGATGCGTCAGAGAGGAGCGGGGGCGATGAGCTCCGAGGTCGTGCCACGCCACCCCGCGCACCTTCAGATGGTCGCCAATCTCGCCGGTGCCGCGGCGGATGAACTCGACTTCAGGGCCGGACTCCGCTGCATGTATGCACAGGGGCAGCTCGGCCCCCATCGCCCACTCCCCTATCGCGCGCATGAGATCGGGCCGGACAGTGTACGGTGAGTGCGGCGAAACTCCGACGGAGTGCTGCCCTGCATTTGCCCGATCGGCAAGCGCCGCAACGGCTTCCTTCGCGCTCGCCACGATCGCATCGGCCGGCACATCCTCCTCGACGCCGAACACCTCCTGATAGACAATGCCCCGCGCGCCAACGGCAAGCAGACCGTCGAGAGCCGCGCCCGAATCCGTGCAATCGGCAATGGTCGTAGCGCCTCCGGCTACGGCTTCGGCAGCGCCGAGGACGGCAGAAGCCTTCCAGAACCGAGCGGGCTCGACCTCCTCGACGCCGTCCACGCTGCCGGACTCCAACGCCCGCTTCAAGTCGGTCAGCGCGCGGATCCAGGCGAAGAACGGGAGATCATCGAGAAGCCCGCGCAACGCCGTGTATTCGAGGTGGGCATGGGCATTGACAAACCCGGGCAGGATCACGGCCTCGCCGAAGTCCCGCGAATCAGCAACGGGAAAGCCGTCGGCCTTCCGTTGCCGGACCTCGGCGATCACGTGACCCTCGACGACGACCTCCGCGTCCTCAATGGGTTCTGACGCGATGGGCAACGCCCATCGAGCTCGCAGGCGCATGCTCTCAGCTTACCCCGACGAGATCGCCCATAGCGCGAAGCGCGAAGCCGCGACAGTCGCCTGAGCTCAGAGCGGATTGGCCCAGAGGTTCAGCACCTGCAGGCGGCTGAGGTTCTTGGTGTGGCCGTCGGCGTGCAGAACGTTGTAACGCATCTGATCGAAGACCAGGCCGCCGTGCCAGCGGCCTGCCGCATCGAACAGGACGTTGATTTCGGATGGTCGCTGGATTCCGGCTTCGCCCAGTCGCCTGAAGGCTATCTCCGTTCGGTAGTTGTAGCTTGTTCCGAACTTCAGGAAGCTTGTGGGCCTGGCATCGAGCGGCACTCCGTTGAAGTCTTCGACGTCGTATCCAGTATCGGCCGGGCACCTGAAGAGCTCGCGCGATCGGATATAGGGTTGGAGCGCCTCATGGATCATCGGCATGAACGGTATCTGCGCCTGAAACTCGGGGTAACCGAACCATATCTCCGGGGTGTACTTGTCCGTCGGGTCCACAGCCCACGGGTAGAGCTCGTCGGCGTCCTGAGCGTACATGCGGATCGCGAGGCCGATCTGTCGAAGGTTCGAAACGCAGGTGATCTCGCGAGCCTTGCCGCGCGCCGTCATGAAAACGGGAAAGAGCAGCCCGGCCAGAAGGGCAAGTATGGCGATCACCGTCAGGAGCTCGATCAGGGTGAAACCGTTGCGGTTGATGTGGCGGCCCATGTCAGCCTCCTGCGAACCGTTGGGTGTGCTGCCGTATAGTACCCATCGGCGGTTCTCGGCGGTGCAGGTACCATCTCGGGCGGCGCGGTCGCTATTAACAGTACTACGAACGGGGGTGAAGCGTTGCACTCAGAGCACTCGGACGCCACATTGGACACGATCATTGAAGGCGGGATGGTCTTCGACGGGCTGGGAGGGCCTCCCATCCGCGCCGATGTCGGCATTGTGGCCGACACCGTCGTCAGAATCGGCGATCTGCACGAAACACAGGCAGGGATGCGCATTGACGCGTCAGGGCTGCGCGTGGCGCCGGGCTTCATAGACATCCATACGCACTCGGACATATCGGCCACATTCCATCAGCAGATGCTGAGCATGATCTCCCAGGGGGTGACCACGCAGGTGGTCGGCAACTGCGCCCTGTCCCTTGGCCTCGCTCAGGATACCGACGTGTTCGCGTTCGAGCGCCGATGGCTCCGCTCCCACGGGTCCGGCATCGTGTGGAACGACATGGATGGGCACCTTCGGCATGTGCGCGATCGCGGCATAGCTACGAACTATGTCATGCTCGCAGGTCACGGTACAATCCGGAAGCGGGTCATGGGCCTGGCGGACCGATATGCGACACCGGACGAGCTTCGGGCCATGGAAGCCGAGCTGGCCAAGGCCATGGAGCAGGGCGCATGGGGGCTTTCGACGGGCCTGGAGTACACGCCTTCGGGATACGCCAACCTCGAGGAGCTGGTTGCCCTATCGCGAGTCGTAGTTCGGTACGGCGGGCTATACGCGACGCATCTCCGCAACGAAGGCGACGCGCTGCTGGAAGCAGTCCAGGAAGCTCTCGACGTTGGGCTCGAGGCAGGCATCCCGATTCAGCTCTCCCACCACAAGGCCGAAGGTCCGCAGAACTGGGGCAAGGTCCGCAGGACCATCCAGATGGTTGAAGACGCACGGGCTCGGGGCGTTGATGTGCAGATGGACCAGTATCCTTACGCCGCATACATGACCAATGTGGGGGTCCAGTTCCTGCCGATGTGGGTCCTCGCCGGCTATAGCGACGACATTGTGGCCCGGCTGAGCGACGCTGCAACGCGTGCTCGAGTTGCGGCCGAGATGCGCGCAGGGCATCCTGAATGGGACGACGGCGGGCCGGAAGGTCCCTGGAGCCGCGTCGAGGTCGGGTTCGTGCGCGGCAATCGCTCCATACAGGGCCGAACGATTGCCGATCTTGCGGCTGAAGCCGGCAAGCCGCCCATCGAGTACCTTCTGGATTTGGTCGTTCAGGAGCGCAACTTCGTCGCCGCCACGAACTTTGCCATCAGCGAAGACGACATCGCGTTCGTCATGCGCCATGACCTGACGATCATCGGATCGGACGCCGTCGGGACCGGACCCGAAGGCCGCACCGGGGAAGATCGGGTCCATCCCCGCTGCTATGGCACCTTTCCGCGCGTGCTC
>JBBIQU010000261.1:0-4474 GCA_037442185.1 Chthonomonadales bacterium
GTAGGGGCGAGTCAACCGCACGAACCGCGTGACGACGATCAGGCGATCGGGCCGCTGCGGTTGGCTCGCCCTCGCCGCGACGATCCGACAGAGTTCGGCGCTATTTCAGGCCTTGCTCCACTGTTCTCTGAGGAACTTGACGGCCTTGGGGATCTCGACTTCCCGGTCGCCGTCGCACCCGCACTCGAGGCTGCAGTAGTCCTGGTAGCCGATCAGCTTCAGCCCCTTGAACCCATCCGTGAAATCGCGCTCGTCCTGGCCGGGCAGGACCCGCTTGCGCGACGCGAGGTGAACGTGATGCAGCCACTTGCCGCCCGAGATGAATGCTCCCATATCGCTTGGCTCTTCGATGTTCATGTGATAGAAGTCGCCCATCATGGCGACGCCGGGGCTATTCACTTCACGGCACATGGCCGCGGCGTCGGCAAGCTGACGCAGGAACCAGGCTTCGCCCCTGTTGAGAGGCTCCAGCAGTATGCGCCCGCCGACCTTGGCGCCATGTTCGCCGATCTCGGGCAGCAGGTCCATGAGCGCCTTGCGAGCGTCCACATGGTTCAGCGTGGTCTGCCCATTGAACGCGGGAACGATGATGACGCCCGTGGATTTGAGCTCGCCGGCGCAGGTCAGCAGCTCCTTGATGGCGGCCACGGCCTTCTTGCGAGTCTCCGGGTTCTCGTTGACCAGCGGTCCGCCCGGCGTGCCCGCGCAGATGGCGCTGATCTTGATCTTGCTGTTCGCCAGCGCCTTGTTGAGCTCTTCGACACGTCCGGGGAAGCCGCCGCCTCCCACTTCAATGCCATCGAAGCCCCACTTTTCCATCTTCGCGAGCCGCTCCGGCAGATCGCGCGCTGGGATGATCCCCTCCTGGCTCGAAAGGAGCAGCCTGGACTTCGGAGCCGTCTGCCGCGCCCGAGCCGGCACGGCGGCGGACACTCCGACAGCAGCCGAAGCCGCGATTAGTTCACGACGGTTCATTGGCATGTTCTTCCTCGTATTACAGCCTATTGCTCTCGCCTCGTCCTGCCCCTCACCCTGACCCTCTCCCGCGCACATAACGGAGATGACTGCGGTACGTCACCGAGCGCGGGAGAGGGGACAAGACGGGGCGCTCGGCGTGCCCACGCATAGCGCTGACCTCCAGGCTCGCAGAGCGTTGCCCCTCAGCCCTCAGCCCTCAGCCCTCGACTCTCAGCCCTCAAACGAACTTGGTCTGCCCAGGCACGGCGGGCGGCCTCACGGGGATGGGCGCCTTCGGGTCGGAGAGATCGGGGAAGAGGTTATCCTGCGAGTTGAGCATCTGCTCCCAGGTGATCTCCATGCCCGTATAGGCGGCTGTGCGTCCCATGATGGCGCTCATGGTGCTCTCGGAGACCTGACGCCCCTCGTTGATCGGGTTGCCCGACCGGATCGCCTTGATCAGGTCCACATGCTCCTGCACATAGGCGTTCTGGCCGCCGCCGCTGAAGTTCCAGTTGGTCTCGCCCCGGATGTTCCAGCCCGGGTTCGAGAAGCCCTTCGTGCCGGCGAAGCGCTCCGACACGTTGCCCGGCGTGTTGTCCCAATGGCGGCACATGCTCAGGATGTGGATGTCGTCGGGATAGACGAAGTCCACCGAGAAGTTGTCGAACGCCTGGGGGAACCGCTCGGGGTCCTTACGCTGGGCGCGTCCGCCGGTTGCAATGCACTTCAGCGGGTGCGACTGCATGACCCAGTTGGCGATGTCAATGTTGTGAACGTGCTGCTCGACGATGTTGTCGCCGCAGAGCCAGGTGAACTGGTACCAGTGGCGCACCATCCATTCGAGATCGGTCTGGCCGGGCTGCTTCGGGTTGACGCCGTTGCCGACACCGCCGCCGTTCCAGTAGACCTGGCCGCCGACAACCTTGCCGATGGCTCCGTCGTGGATGCGCTTGATCGTCTCGATGTAGCTCTGCTGGTGCCGACGCTGCGTTCCTGCGACGACGGAGAGCTTCTTCTGGGCGGCCAAATCGGATGCCGCCAGCATGGTGCGTATACCGGGCGCATCGGTCGCGACGGGCTTCTCCATGAACACGTGCTTGCCCGCCTCGATTGCGGCCTTGAAGTGGGGCGGCCTGAAGCCGGGATGCGTGGCAAGGATAACGATGTCAACGCCGCTGGCAATGACCTGTTTGTAGGCGTCGAGACCCACGAAGCACCGGTCGTCGGTTACGGAAGCCTGCTCCTTGAGGTCGCCGAGCGAGTTCCTACACCCGTCGAGGCGGTCCTTGAACAGGTCGCCAAGCGCCCAGATGACCACGCCTTTGTCGGCGCGAGCGCAATCGTGGATTGCTCCGGTCCCTCTGCCGCCGCATCCGATCAGGCCGACCTTCAGCTTGTCGGAGCCCTGTGCGAACGCATAGTTGCCGCCCGCCATGAGCGCCGACGCTGCGGCCAGCGCCGATGCTCCGATGACTTCCCTCCGCGTCATGTTGACGCTACCGTCGCTCTTGTCCCTATTTCCCTTCATTGGTCTCATGCACCCCCATCGGTCCCATAGGAGCTAATCGCACACCACCCGGAATCCCGCGAACGATCCGTCGCTCAGCCACCACTTGCTCTTCGGCATCTGAGGATCGGTCGCGTTCCAGTCGTAGGTCTGGTACTCGCGCATTCCGGGATGGACGTTGGCCGGCGCATCGGCATAGCTGCCGCCGCACAGAACCGGCTTGCCTGCGAGATCGTTGGCCCATTCTCCGGCGTTCCCAAGCATGTCGAACAGGCCGAGCCCGTTGGGCTTCTTTCCGCCCGCGGCGTGCGTGTGCCCCTCGCTGTTGCCCTGATGCCATGCCACGGCATCGAGCGCAGCTCCCTTCGGGGCGCCGACTGCGGTGGCCCCACGGCATGCCCATTCCCATTCGGCTTCCGTGGCCAACCTGAACTTCTTTCCGGTCAACGTCGAGAGCCATGCGCAGTATGAGGTTGCCGCATGGTGGGTGACGTTGATCACGGGGAAGCCGTTGTGGCCCCAGCCAAGGTCGGGCGGTACGTAGGGCTTGCTTGGGCGCGCCATGGCATCAATCCCTGCCGGAGCCTGGGCTGCCCCGCTGGGATCAAGACCGAAGACGAACGGATCGTAAGCCTCCCAGGTGATCTCCTTGCGCGTCATCCAGAACGCCTTGACCGGCACCTTGGTCGGCGCGCCCTTCTTGCGGGGGTCCGCGATCGTTATTGTCCCGGCCGGAACGCGGATCATTTCCAGCGTCACTGTTGTGCCCGGCAGCTTCACGCTGAGAGTCTGCGGCCCGACCGGCGTCGTCCTGGCGGGCGAGGCGGCAGGCGCCTTGCGGGTCGGCTTCTTCGTCTTGGCCGCCTGCGCGCCGGCTTCATGGGCGCCGACGCAGAGTGCTACCATAGCGGCGTATGACAATGGAAGAAACGATTTGGCGCGGGGAACGAACGGAGTGTTGCGGGTGATCACAGGTTGGCGTACACCTCCCGGCATGGCCCTCGCCGTCGCGGCAACGCTGTTGACGGTGGGCAGGGCTTGGGTCGGCGCGACGCCGACTCGGTTCCAGTATACCGAAGTTCACATGGGCGTGCAAACGCGCATCG
Organism: Chthonomonadales bacterium; assembly: GCA_037442185.1. Classification (GTDB taxonomy): domain Bacteria; phylum Armatimonadota; class Chthonomonadetes; order Chthonomonadales; family CAJBBX01; genus JAAYVH01. Next base: position 3,574 of record JBBIQU010000261.1, read on the forward strand.
TGCTCTATGCCGACGGCGAAGCGGAAGCCGAAAGGGCCGCGGCATCGGCGTTCCGGCGCATCGCCCAGCTCGAGGATGTCATGAGCGATTACCGCCCGTCCAGCGAGCTGATGCGGATGTGCGCCCGGGCAGGCCAGGGACCGGTTCCCGTCAGTCGCGACCTGTTCCAAGTGCTGCTGCGCTGCCGCGAGCTATGGGAACGGAGCGACGGCGCGTTCGACCCGACTGTCGGCCCGATCGTTGCGCTTTGGCGTCAAGCGCGCAAGAGCGGACGCCTCCCAGCGGAGCCGGACCTGGAGGCTGCTCGCCGGCTTGTGGGATTCCGCAACGTGACGTTGGACGCTCGGCATCGCACTGTCGCGCTGGCCGTACCCGGCATGAAACTCGATCTCGGCGGGATCGCCAAGGGCCTCGCATGCGACGCGGCTCTTGCGGAGGTCCGCCGGCACGGCATCCGCCGCGCGATGGTTGAGATGGGCGGCGACATCGTCGTCGGCGCTCGCCCGCCGGGTATGCGCGGTTGGCGCATTGCGGTTCCGGTTGCCGGATCGGTGATGGAGCTGACCGACTGCGCGGTCTCCACGTCGGGAGACGTCGAGCAATTCGTCGAGTTCGCCGGCGTGCGGTATTCCCACATTGTGGATCCCCATACGGGGCTGGGCCTCACGCGGCGCATCGCCGTCACGGTGATAGCGCCCAGGGGTGAGCTTTCGGATGGTCTCTCCACCGCCATCTCCGTAATGGGTGAGGAGGCGGGCAAGCGGCTCGTCGAGCGCTACCCGGGAGTCCGATGCTACGTCCGTACCGGCGTCACACAGCCCGGCTCAGGCGCCCAGCCATGAGGTATCCGCCGGCGGCAACCTCGCCATCCCCTCTTTGGGCGTCAGGTGATCTTGTGATT
>JBBIQU010000262.1:0-4458 GCA_037442185.1 Chthonomonadales bacterium
CGTCGCAAGAAGCGACGGCTACACGCTGCGCGTCCGTTCGCCGCAGGTTTCCCCCGCCCCCTGGGTGGGCGGGGGCAAGGGGGAGGGGGGACACACCGCAGACATTCCGCGTCGCAAGAATCGACGGCTACACGCTGCGCGTAGCATATTCGTGGGGCGCGCACCTGAGGCCGATCCCGGCGCGGGCCGTCGTTGGGTGATTGCTCGTTTGCCGTTGTGCCGGGTCAGGTGTCATACTGACTTCTCAATGCGGCACGTCCCCGGGGCGGCCACTCCAGACAGGGAGAGACCAACATGACGGGTCGTTTGAGACCGGCGGCGGGCATGTGCGTCGCAATCCTACTCGCGTCCATCGCGTTCGCCAGGCAGCAGCCCGCTGCGCCCGCAACGACGGCGACGATAACCTTGTTCGGCGGATCGTCCGACGAACTCGCGGCCAACTGGGTACGACGCGGCACCGATCAGGCCCCCACATGGCGCATCGTGGATGGCGCAATCGTCGTCGGAGGCGGCGATATCGCGACGAAGCAGGAGTTCTCCGATTTCCACCTCCATCTCGAGTTCCGAACGCCCGACATGCCCAACGCGACCGGTCAGGGCAAGGGAAACAGCGGAATAGGACTCCTCGGGCGGTACGAAGTCCAGGTGCTCGATTCCTACGGGATCAATCCGCCCGGCAAGGGCGATTGCGGAGCTGTCTACAACATGTCTGCGCCGCTCGTCAATGCGTGCAAGCCGGCGACCGAATGGCAGACCTATGACATCGTGTTTCGCGCGCCTCGCCTCGATGAGAACAAGGCAATCGTCGAGAAACCCCGCGTGACGGTCATTCAGAACGGCGTGGTCATCCAGAACAACGTGATCATCGAGGGAATGACAGGCATTCAGTCGCCGCGCGAGCGCGAACCGTCCCACACGGGTCCCATCGTGCTGCAGGATCACGGCAACAAGGTCGAGTACCGCAACATCCGCATCACCCCTCTGCCCGAGAAGGGCGCCGACAAGTACTGAGCCCGCCCTTACGCGGCGGCGCGGATGGGCTTGACGAACGAGTAGATGGCGGCGTCGTGGGAGACGCCGTGCACCACCAGACGGCTGCGGGCGATCCCTTCGCGGATCGCCCCGGATTTCTCGGCCACGCGGCAGCTCGCAATGTTGGCGACCGAGGCGACGATCTCGAGCCGCCGAAGATCCGTGTTGCCGAAGGCGAAGCTGACGAGCTTGCCGACCGCCTGTGTGGCAACGCCCATCCCAAGGGCTGAGGATCGCACCCAGTACCCGAGGTTGGCAGTGCGATGCGGTCCGTCGAGGCGGTTCAGTCCGCACCCGCCCAGCAGCGCGCCGGCGGAGTCCACGATCGCGAAGTTGAACTCGGACCCGGTCGCCCAACTCTGCCGGCAGTGGCGAAGCCATCCCACTGCCTCATCCATGGTGTATCCGGGCCGACACCACGGGAGCCACGGGTACACGTGGCCGCAAGATTCGACGGCGGCGTCGAATAGCGCCTGCGCATCCTTCAGTCTGAACGGACGAATGGAAACCGCCCGCTTGGGCGCCGACGGACTCTGCGCTCGACACATCGGCGGCTCGCCATCAACAATCAGCCGCTTGCCGAGGCACTCAACGTCGTCTCGCACGTACCCGAGCCTCTCATAGAAGGGACACACGCTCGCATTTGCGGCCCGGACCATGAGGTTGACCTTCGGACAGCCAAGCCGGGCCAATCGAGCTTCGCACTCGGCCACAAGCATGCGCCCTATGCCGCGCCGCCTCAGCGCGGGAGCGACGCCGAGGTAGTAGATCCACCCGCGGTGACCTTCGTATCCGGCCATCGCAGACCCAACCACCGCGCCGCGCGACTCCGCCACAAGGAAAAGATCGGCCTGACATTCGAGCTTCCGCTCGATGTCCTTTGCCGGATCATTCTGAGGGACCGTCAGCCCGCAGACGTGCCAGAGCTCCATCACTTGATCGCGATCGCGGGGCGCATAGGGGCGCACGAATACGTCTTCCGGGCACAGGGGCTTGATCCGATCCATTCGACGCCTTCCCTGGCCGCATTGCCGGCCGGCATGCGCGGCACGGTATGCTCTTCAACAGGCCGACGCCGCTATCCTGCCGCGCTGCGCCTTACTCAGTCGTCGAACAGGTCGAGCGTTGCCGTCTCGACGATGCCGCCCGGACCGGGCTTCGGCACAATCTCGGGGAAGGTCGGACCGATGGCCTCGCGCAGGCGGCATGCGAACTTATAGAGCTTGTCCACATAGTACGCGACGTTCTCGTCGCCAGGGGTGTAGTCCGCAACCAGCCCCAGCCGACCGTTGGACCGCTCGTAGACCTGCACGTAATCCCCAACCGATACGCCCTCGGCGATCTCGGCCGACCGCTGTTTGCCGGCGCTCGTGAATGTCTTCTCGGTGATGCGCTCGCGCCGAGCCAGCTGCTCGATGGGCAACCTGTGATCGCGCAGATCAGCCGCGACAACGGCATACAGGTCCCGAATCTCGCGGGTTCTCCCCTCCATCATGAGGTCCACTGCCCGCGCAATGAACTCACGGCCATAGGGCTCATCGGCGCGCGACCGGAGAGACGCTCCCTTGAAGGTCCTCTTGCCGGAGTAGTCGCAGAGCACGTAGTTCTTGGTCTTGACCGATACCATGCACCGGAAGCGCCCATCGAAGGCCAGGCGGATGCCTTCAGGCAGAGAGGACCCGATCCGTGCGATGTAATCCCGCTCGGAAGACTCGCCCTGCACGTCGTCGGGCGGCACGAAGTAGACGCCGTCGGTGTCTATCTCGATGACCATGCCGCCGGTCGCCTCGATGTCCTCAGCGATCTTCTTGACGATCTCGCGCCCGCGTGCCGTGACGGCGGCTGCCGCCTCGGGGTCGTTGAAGTTGAACCCGCCGGCGCCCAGGTACCCGTAGAACGAGTTGATGAGCACCTTGAACGAGCTCTGCAAGCCGTCCCAGTAGTTGGCTTCGGCTCCCTCTGAGGCTTTCGCCCGCGCCTTGGCGTCCAAGCGCCGCGAGGTGAGCTCACGCAGGGCCGGCAGGAAAATGTCCAGCGTATCTGTGCGCGGCTTGATGCCGTCGGCAAGCATGATGCTCGGGTACAGGCTCTCGACGTCAGCCTTGACAACCCTGTGCAGCACTCCCGAACGGCGCAGCTCGGTGTATCCGCCCTCATACTGCGCGGTCGGCAGCGGCCTTGGGATCGCCCGGCCGGCATGCAGGTACGCCCGAACGAAGATCGCATTGATCTTCTCGCCGGCGCCGCTCACGGCGCAAGACGCGTAGGTGTCAGGGACCATCTGGGTCTGATAGAACTCGGTGGCAAGCACCAGCTCGGCCAGCTTGCCCGTTTCGATGACGTCCTGCCGCGCATATTGGGCGACAAGCTCGGGGTCGTTGCGGAAGGTCTCTTCCATCCGATCGCGCGGCAGCTCAACCCGATCTTCCTCGGCGATGCCGAATGCCCGCGCGACCTCCTTGAGCCCGTAGCCCGTCAATGAGCCTCGGGCCCAGTCGAAGCGCTGGACCGCCAGGAACGTGTCCACCACGTGCCTGCCGAATACGCGCCACGGGATCAGCGGTCGAGTGATCCCGCCGATGGAAAAGGTGCGCCGGATGCCCGCGAACGCCTCGGAACCGTCTCGGCCTATCGCGAAGGGGATATCATGGCGGCGGCATCGCTCGGCAATGAAGGGCAGATCGAAGCTGTGGATGTTGTGCCCCTCGATGACGTCGGGGTCCCGCTGAACCAACAATGCCACGAACTCGCGCAGCAGGTCAGGCTCAGGCCCCTTCAGTGTCGTCAGCAGTCCTCGATTGTCGGCCACCGCGATCAGCAGAATCCGATCCTCCGTCCTGGTCGGATCGAGGCCCGTCGTCTCGATGTCCACTTGCATACGCCGAACATCGCCCATGGACATGCCCTTGAAGAGAGTGGCTCCGGCGCGCGTCAGGGCCATGCGCGCGTCGCTCGTGTACCCGATGTACTCGGCATGCCGCTCCCTCAGGTCCATCCGGGCGCGGTTGCAGTCGTCGGTACGCTCGAACTCGGCCAGGTAGGCGTAGCCCTCTCCAGCGAGGTCCGTGCGTTGGGCGGTCGGCGGCACGTCCTGAGGTTGTGTCACGAGAAGCCACGGAAGCGACGGTCGGCGTTCCATCTCGACGCTGTCGTCGGGCAGGCGCCGCCAAATCAGCAGCGAGCCCGGCCGAGCTTCGGCGGCCACGATGCGCGCCGTGCCGTCCCAGCCGAAGAGAATGGGCGACTCTCGCCTCTTGTCTCTTGTCTCTTGCCTGCCGGTCTCGCCCCCCGCCTCTTGTCTCTCGCCTCCGGGCGCGAAGTCCTCGTCTGTGAACAGGCTGCCGGTGAAGGTCACGTTGGGAGTCCCTCTTGTCCCCCCTCCCCCTTGCCCCCGCCCACCCAGGGGGCGGGGGAACTGGGGGGCGC
>JBBIQU010000263.1:0-4329 GCA_037442185.1 Chthonomonadales bacterium
CCCGGCACAGCGCGCTGCCGTACCGCGCGTTGATCCCGTCCACCATTGCCTTACACCGGTCGTCCTGCACGTCGGCGACCGCGAGGACACGCACGTCGGGTTGCGCCACCATGGGCCATACGTGGGCATTGGCGATATTGCCGGCCCCGATGAAGCCCAGGTGGATCATCTCGCTTGGGGCAACTCGCGACCGCGCTCGAGCGCTGATGCCAAGCATGGCAGTCGCTCCCGCACCGATCAGAGCACGTCGAGTGAATCCGTTATCGCCCACGTTTCCTTCCTCCGTCCGCCCTCGTCGCCGCATTCGACGATAGGGTACCACTGGATTCTCCCGACTTGTCCGGCGTTCCTGCGCGTTCCGCTGTCCGCAGGTACACGCTGGGTATCCTGTTTGCGTTCGTCCGCCCACGGAATGTCACCGAATCGGGACGAACGCTCGGAGGTCACCCTTGAGACCGACTGCTGCAACGAAACTCATGGTCGTCGTCGGGCTGCTCGCGCCGTCATGCGCCCGCGGCGTTTCGCAATCGCCGTACTTCTGCGCGCCGGCTGGGAATGAGCACGCCAAGGTCGTACCCGGCGGACGCACCATCTTGCCCAACGGTCGCTTCCTGACGCCGAAGGGACAGCGACTGTACACGGGCGACAACCTCTGGCGGGTTATTGTTCGACCCGACGGCAAAGCGGTCGTGGGCATCTACGACGACGCCCTTGCGGTCTATGCGCTGCCGCATCGCCCGAATCAGGCCGCAAGGGTCATTACGGTCCGGGGCGTCGCTCCATCGGCGGTGTTCACTCGTGACGGCAAGCGGCTCGTCGTCGCTGGAGGCGAACAAGGGGGCGTCCTCGTGTTCGACTCCGCCGGCTGGCATGTGCCCGTGCCTCGCACGGAGGCCGGCCCCCTGACGGCTACGGATCAGACCCCGGAAATCAGCATTGACGCCAACGCCGAGCCGCTGAACTCGACGTACATCAACGCCGTGGCACTGCGGGCCGATGAACGCGTGGTGTTCGGCGTGGACACGGCACATCAGCGGGTGATCGCGTTCGATCTGGCCGAACGTAAGGTCCCCTCTGCCGTTCCTGCAGGGCGGCAGCCTTACGCATTGGCTCTGACCGACGACGGACGATCGCTCTTCGTCGCGAACATCGGATTGTTCAACTACTCGCTGGTCGGACCGCCCGATGCCGGCGAAGGCAACGCGCGCGGCCTATCGAAGCCTCCGTTCGGCTTTCCGTCGCGTGAGGCCGAGGTCGGCAAGCGGATGGAGGGACGGAACGTTCCCGGGCTGGGCAGTCCATACGTGCCCGATGGGCAGTCGGTCTGGAAGTATGACGTCAGCGATCCTGCCAACCCTCGGCGCGTTGCTGTCGCCAAGGCAGGCATACTGATCCACGCTCCGGCAGACGGTGGCAAGGCTGTGGGCGGAAGCGCGCCCAACGAGCTGCTCGTGCATGGCAGTCGCCTGTACGTCAGCAACGCGAACAACGACACTGTTCAGGTCTTCGACACGTCATCCCTGAAGTCGCAGGCCACCATTCGCCTGACGCCTTCGCCTCTGGTCCGTCGGCTTCGCGGCGTGATCCCATCGGGAATGGCCCTTAGCCGAGACGGTAAGCGGCTCTTCGTCTGTGAGAGCGGCCTGAACGCAGTGGGCGTCATTGACACGGCCGCTCGGCGGCTCATCGGCCACATTCCGACGGGCTGGTTCCCGACGCATGTGGCGGTCACCCCCGATGGCCGCTTCCTGTGCGTGGCGACACAGAAGGGCATCGGGAGAGGTCCCCGAGGCGCCAAGCATCGTCGCCTGCCGAACGACGAGCGGTACGGCCTGCCGGACATGCCGGGAATGATTGACTTGACTCCGATTCCCGGTGCGGCGCAGCTGGCGCGCCTGAGCCGAGAGGTCCTTGCCAACAACGGCATCGCCGATCGGACCGCCGAGGTCGGCCGCCTGCCTCGTTCGCCCATGTCGCGCGTGCACGGCAAGCCCAGCGAGGCGATCAAGTACGTGGTGTTCATCACCAAGGAGAATCACACCTTCGACGGCATCTTCGGGGACTTGCCCGGCGCCAAGGGCGACCCCGACTACGCCGAGTTCGGCATGAACGGATGGATCCGCGAGAAAGGCAGGGACGCGCGCGCCTCTATCATGCCCAACCATCACAAGCTCGCGCGTGAGTTTGCGATTTCGGACTGCTTCTATATGGAGCCGCAGGCGAGCGGCGACGGCCACCGATGGCTCGTCGGCGTCTACCCGAGCCTGTGGACGACGCGGGTGTTCTATGCGGGATGGAACTACGCGCCGCGCAATGACGCTCCCGGTCGTCTGGTCTCGTTCGGTTCCGACGGCTCTCAAATACCTGAAGACTATCTCGAGAACGGGTCGCTGTGGGAGCACCTGGAGCGGAGCGGCATCACGTTCCGTAACTACGGCGAGGGCTATGAAATGCCGCGCACCGACGAGGGGCCGATGACCAATCGAACGGGCACCTACTATCAGGCCAACTACCCCATGCCGAAGGTTCTGTACGACAACTCGTGCTTCGACTTTCCGGCCTACAACACAAACATTCCGGATATCGCTCGAGCCGACTGGTTCAAGGAGGACATCGAAAGACATCGGAAGGCCAACGGAGGGCGGCTACCGCAGTTCATCAACATCGCCATATGCAACGACCATGGGGCCGGGCCCAGGCCGCAGGAAGGCTATCCCTACGTGTGCAGCTACATGGCCGACAACGACCTTGCCCTCGGCCGCATCGTCGAGTACCTAACCCATCTGCCCGAGTGGCGCAACATGGCGATCTTCGTGACTCAGGACGACCCCGGCGGCGACGACGATCACATTGACCGCCACCGAAGCTATGTCCTGTGCATCAGCCCCTACGCGAAGCGGGGATACGTGTCACACGTCCACACCAGCATCATGAGCATGATCAAGACCATGTACCTGATCTTCGGCCTTGGACCGAACAACATGTTCGATGCCCTCGCCACCGACCTTGCCGACATGATGACCACCAGTCCCGACTACACGCCCTACACCCACGTCGGGTCCGATCGCCGCGTTTTCCGCGAGGAGGAGACGTTTGATCCGGCGGATCCTGACTTCAAGAAACGACGTGAGAGGCCGTCGGAAGTGCGCCTTGATGACCCGAAGTTCTTTGAGTGGCTCAGGAACAGGGGCGACTGACATTGGATACTGAACTTTTTTCTTTGCCGGAGCAGGAGGTCCGGTTGCGTCGTCGAAATACTCAGTTGGCGCGCGACTAGCTAGACAATATCCGCGCTCCAGAAGGAGGCCGTATGAAACGCAAGGCATTCACCTTGATCGAACTGCTCGTCGTGATCGCCATCATTGCCATACTGGCGGCGATCCTCTTTCCGGTGTTCGCTCAGGCCAGGGCACAGGCCAAGCGCACCCAGTGCATCTCCAACATCAAGCAGATCGGACTCGCGTGCCTGCAGTATGCGCAGGACTATGACGAGAAGCTGCCCTATGGCGGTCAGTCCGGCAACTGCAACCAGGTCGGCACGTCTTTCGACGGCCGGATCGTCAGAAACGTCTGGTCCTGGCGCTACTCGGTCTATCCGTACATCAAGAACGCCGGCGTCACCATGTGTCCCATGTGGGAACAGGAGAACGAACCGCTGTGGGCATGGGGACTCTGCGGAGACGTGACCCTCGAGTGGCAGCAGCCCATGGCGCGGCGCTCCTATGCGGGCTGTCACAGCTGGGCGCACACCGGCTTCGCCCCATCGGGCAGGAAGATCTCGGAACCGACCAGGCCGGCGACACTCGTCATGATCATCGAGTCTCGCGAGTGGTATCCGGACCTCGGTACGTGGACTCTCCCATGGACCGTTTGGTTCGACGGGTCCAAGGGCATGTTCAACGGCCACAACTCTGCCAAGTCAACTTGGTGCTTCTATGACGGCCACGTGAAGGCCATCAACGCCTGCGCGACGTTCGGCGCTCTCAACTGGGCTCCGGGCCAGGTGCCTGCCGACGACTTCCTGTGGGAGTGGTGGGCCGGTCCCGACAGCAACGTGCTGCGCGACTGGCAGAACCAGTGCCGCAACATCCCTGAGAACCGCCAGTAAGGGGTTCCGCCTCTACGACTCGGCCGGACGCACGCAGTCCGGCCGAGTTTCTGCTGCGCCTGCCTTCGAGGCAATCGTTGCGCCGTTCGTTCTGGCGGCTCTGAGCGGTCTGCCGCCGGTACGACCGGTCATCTGGTCTGCGGACATTCGTGAGGGTCCGGGGGCCAAGGGCGCCATAGTCACACGCTCGGGGTCCCTGCTCTGCGCTCGCGGCGAGGGGT
>JBBIQU010000264.1:0-4292 GCA_037442185.1 Chthonomonadales bacterium
GCTTGGCGCTGAGCGGCGCGCCGGCCACTCCCGACAACGAGACCAGGTTGTAGACAACCTCAAACCGGTGTGATCGGCCGCCGCATGGTTGCCCCGTTTGCGTGTCGAGGTAATCCACCCCGACGCATTCGGAGAAGAACCTGTAGGCAAGGGCCTCATCGTCCCGCAGAAATGTGAGAAGGTCCTGCAGCGTGTCGCGCTCGACAACGATCCAGACGTCGCCCCGTGCCTCGATTACTTCCAATACACCTGCGGGGAACTGAGCCTGAGCCCTGCGCGCGTCTCCAGCGACACCGGTCACAAAGCCATCGCCGGCACCGGCAAGCGCGCCGGCCGTTTCCGAGCTCAACCGCGCGCTCCCTGACTGCTAGGAAGCGTCACGGGCCCGGAGTTCTCATTGCCCAGGCGTATCGGAGGTCGCGGACGGAGCGCCCCTCGTCTTCTGCCCTTATCCTCCCCGATTTCACCCAGATCGTCCGATTCCGTTCCCCAATCGAATACGCGGGCGCCCATCGCGTAGAAGTATGCCACGAGCAGGATCGCCACAAACACGGCCATTTCCGTCAGAAGGAAGATGCGCTCGGCCCGGCTGCCGAGCCCGAAAGTCGCGGCCCAGGGGTACAGGAACACCGTCTCGACATGGAAGACGATGAACAGCATGGCCACAACATAGAAGCGTATGGGGAACCTGTCCCGTGCCGACCCCACGGGCGTCATGCCGCACTCGTAGGTGGACAGCTTGAATCGCGTCGGCTTCTTCGGTCCCAGCAGCAGTGATCCGATGACCATCGCCAAAGCGATCAGTGCAGAGATGCCCACTGCGACGAGCACGGGAATGTAGCGTCCCAACATGGCTATAAAGCGGCTCCGTAGGTGTCCAGACGGTTCAATAGTGTACCCGCGAGTGCGATTTCATCCAATACACGATGGTTCAAGGAACCTCTCCTGGGCACACACGCGCGGTCTTCCGTCCGGACTCGCCTGCTTGTATGAGCCGTCCGGCTGAAGCAGACGGGCTTTCACGTTGTCGGCGAGGTAGGCGGGCAGGAACACGTCTGCGATCCAGCGGATGTGCTCCGGGTCGCGTACCGGGAACAGAGTTTCAACGCGACGATCAAGGTTTCTTGGCATCAGGTCGGCGCTGCCGAGCCAGACCTCCTCGTTGCCGCCGTTCATGAAGTAGTAGGCTCGGTCGTGTTCAAGGAAACGACCGACAATACTCCGCACACGAATGTTGTCGCTCAGACCGGGGACCCCCGGAACAAGGCAGCAGCTCCCTCGCACTATGAGGTCAATGTCAACGCCGGCCTGACTCGCTGCATAGAGCTGTGCGGCGCAACCGAAGTCGGTCAGCGAGTTCATCTTGAAGACAATCCTCGCCTGTCGTCCCGCATGGGCGTGTGCCATCTCTCGCCGGATGCGGTCCAAAAGCCCCTGTCTGATGCCGCCCGGCGACACCAGCAACTTGGAATACGTTTGTTCGGCGGCGTATCCGGTAAGCGCGTTGAACAAGGCAGTAACATCATCGGCGATCTCAGGATCGCATGTGAACATGCCCAGGTCCGTATAGAGCAGGGCAGTCTTGGCGTTGTAGTTCCCGGTACCCAGGTGGACGTATCGGCGGATGCCGGTCTTCTCTTGACGCACCACCATCAGAACCTTGCAGTGCGTCTTGAGATTCACGTCTCCATAGACAACGTGCACTCCCGATGCTTCCAGCGCCCTCGCCCATTCGATGTTGTTCTCCTCATCGAATCGGGCTTTGAGTTCAACCATAACCGCGACCTGCTTGCCCTTGTCGCTGGCCTCCTTGAGCGCGGCGACAACAGGCGCATCGCTCCCAACTCTGTAGATGGTCTGTTTGATGGCCAGCACGTCGGGATCGTTGGCGGCAGCCTGAACAAACTCGACGACCGGCGCAAAGCTATCGAAGGGATGATGGATCAGGATGTCCCGCTCGCGAATCGCAGCGAAGACATCCCCTCTCAGAGATGATGGGACTCTTGGCCGGAACGGCTTGTCCTTGAGATCCGGTCGGTCCAGGGCCATCAGGTCCATCAGGCAACTCAATCCGAGGACGCCCTCGCTCCGATACACGTCCCGCCGATCAATCTGCAGATTCCTGACAAGGAGCTCCTCGATCTCCGTCGGAAGGTCGGCGCTCACTTCAAGCTGCGATACGCTACCAAATCGCCTGCGAATGAGGCCCCGCTCGATGCTCTGGAGCAGATCGCCCGCCTCATCTTCGCGGATCTCGAAGTCCGCGTCGCGAACCACCCGAAACGCGTAGCTTTTCGGGACCTTGAGCCCTCGGAAGAGCGACGGAAGGTGCGCGGCGATCAAGTCCTCAAGCCAGACGAAAGACGCCTCCGCTCGCCCACGCCTTCTGGTCGCGGCTCCAATGGACGGCTCCAGCGGCACGAGACGCGGCAGCACTTTCGGGATCTTCACCCTGGCAAACCGGTCGTTGCCGCTAGGCGTTCGTACAACCACCGCAAGGCTCAAGCTCAGGTTCGAGATGTGGGGAAACGGATGCGCCGGGTCCACGGCCAGCGGGGTCAGGACCGGATAGACCACGGTATCGAAATAGGCGCCCAGGCGGGCACGTTGCCTTTCGTCCAGCTCGTCGTATCCGAGAAGACGAACGCCGGCGGTAACCAGAGCGGGCCTGAGATCATCCCGGTAGCAGGCCCACGCGTCCTGCCGCATCGCCGTCACGCGCTCACGAATGATCGCGAGCTGTTCGGCCGGCGTAAGACCGTCCTTCGATGGTTCCGAGAATCCGGCTTCAACCTGCTCCTGAAGCCCGGAGACTCGGATCATGAAGAACTCATCGAGGTTGCTGTGCACGATGCTCAGGAACTTGACCCGCTCCAACAGAGGATGCTCATGATTCTGCGCTTCCTCCAGCACCCGCTTGTTGAACTCGAGCCAGCTAACCTCGCGGTTGATGTAGACGGGAGCGACTGTATGACCTTCTGCCCGCAACGGTCGGCGCACAGCGGCCTCCCCCGCCGAGCAAGGGTTACCGGGTCCGCGACTCTCTGGTCCGGGCTTATTCACCCGCCTACACCCGCCGCGCGGTAGATGTCCCTCAGCGCCGCCACCGAAACCAGCGCATCTCTGCCACCGACGAGGGGCGCCCGCCCGTTCCGAATGGCGTCAACGAAGTCGGCTGCGATGTTGGCGTGCCCCTGAAGACTGATGGCCATTGCCTCTGCCCGCCCCCCCAGGGCGCTGTTTGTATCACGCACGGAGTCGGTGTGGTCCTCGCCATCATATCCGAACTGAATCACGGAAGCGTCGTCGAACGCGACAGACCCTCGTTCGCCAAAGACCTCGATGCGTGAGCAGAGCGGCGGGTTGCAGCAAGTAGTCGCTTCGAAAACCCCTCGCGCGCCGGACTCGAATCTCAGCGCCGCGATGAGGAAGTCCTCTGCCTCCATCCGATGCATGCGCGTCTCGGCAACGGCGAAGTCCACCGCGGCAACAGGCCCCGCGATCCAGACAAGATGATCGAGGGCGTGAAGCGCCTGATTCGCCAAGACGCCGCCGTCGAGCTCCCAGGTCCCACGCCATGCGCTGCTGTCGTAGTAGGCTTGGTCACGCCACCACTTGACGTATGCCGAGCAGGAGATCAAGCGTCCCAGGCGTCCTTCGCGACATGCTTCCGTAACCGCTCGTGCTCCCCTGTAAGTGCGTCGCTGCAGCACGCAGGAGAGCACAAGCGATCGGCGCTCACACAGCTCGACCAGTTGAGCCGCCCTCTCGTAGTTGATGTCGAGCGGCTTCTCGCAGAGCACGTGCATGCCGGCCTCGGCAGCCACAATGCCCTGGGCGGCGTGCAGTCCGGACGGAGTGCAGATATCAACTGCGTCAATCAGTCCGGATCGCGCCATTTCGTCGAGATCCGTGAAGGCTGCGCACCCATAGGTTGCGGCTGTGTCTTGTGCGCGCGACGCAACCGCGTCGCAGACGGCAGCAATGGAGGCGCCGGGCTCGTCGGACCAGACCTTCAGATGCGCCTGGCCGATCGCGCCGCAGCCGACAACGCCTATTCGAACGCTATCCGACTTCAATCCTTGGTTACCTCCTTGCCTGCCGATTGCCGGAACCTTCGCAGCCACTTCGCTGTCACCGACGTGGCCTTGCCAACCTTAGCCGCCGTGCCACCGCAGCCGGATCAAGGCCCGCCGCTGTCAGAGCCTCGTTCCACGAGCCGAACTGCCGTCTCCCCGCCGACAGCAGCGCAGGATCGTCACGCTCGAGCGCCCCCGCATTGAGCGCCAACC
>JBBIQU010000265.1:0-4252 GCA_037442185.1 Chthonomonadales bacterium
GCACTAAAATCGCGAATTTCTGCGGTGCGCCAGTCTAAGGCTTGTACTTCATACCTGGCTGGCGCGGCTCGACAACACGCCGGTCGTCGGCAAGACCGTATCGTTCTCGCTCGACGGAACGGTCCTCGGCAGCGACACCACCATCTACACGGGCCGTGCCCAACTCGGCTACACCATCCAGGACGGAGCCGGAGCCGGCACCAGGACGATACTCGCTCAGTGGGCCGGCGATGCAGGCTACTCCGCAAGCTCCTGCACCAATACGCTGACCGTTGATCAGGCCGATGCGTACATCTGGGTGATGCCGCGCAAGGTCCCGCTCGGAGGAGTGGCCAACCTCTATGCCTACTTCCGACGCCTCAAGGACTACCAGCCGCAGGTCGGCAAGACGGTGGACTTCAAGATAGACGGCACCGTGGTGCAAACGGTGGTGACTGGATCGGGCGCCAGCGCCGGTATCGCTCGATACTCGTACACGACTGTCGAGCCCGTTGGCGTCCATACCATCCGATGCGAGTTCTACGGCGATGCCTGGGTCGCTGCAGGCTACGGGGAGGCCAGCCTGACAATCTACTGATTGGCCGGTACGGCTGACGCTGAGGGCCGGGACTGATCACCACGGCGATAGGTCCCGGCCCTCGTTACGCCGCCTATGGTGAGTTGCCACTGAGTCGCCATTCTCGCAGTGGCGGCGACTACTCTATGGAGGGACTCTGAACCGATGGCGATGAGACGCATTCGGTCTGCGACGATCGTGATGTTCCTCGCATGTTCGATGGGCGCTCGCGCCATAGAGTTCACGTCGAACACCACCATCAGCTCCTCCGCATATGCAGGCGAAGACATCATCGTGACCGGCTGCAATCTGACCATTGATTGCTCGGGCGGTCCCGCCAACTACGCCTCGATTCTGGTGCGCAACGTGGGAATGATCACGCACCCCGCCCAGGGAACCAACGGGCTCTGGATCAACGTCGCAGGCGACGTCGAAATCACGCAGGGAAGCAGTATCTCGGCCAACGCGCGCGGCTACCCGGCCCAGACCGGGCCCGGGGCCGGGTACTCCGGCAGAGGTGGAAGCCATGGAGGCGTGGGCGGCTACGCGGGTGCGCCGGTCCACGACTCGCTTACCGATCCGTACGATTTCGGGAGCGGAGGCGGAAACACCGGCAGCACGGGCGGAACGGGCGGCGGGCGCATACGCCTCAGCATCGGCGGAACGCTCACGGTCAACGGCGGACTGACGGCCGACGGCGCAGTGACCTGCAGCGGAGGAGGCGCCGGAGGGTCCATCCGTGTGGACGCCGGCGCAATCGCTGGAGGAGGCAGGGTATCCGCCGTCGGCTCATCGTGCACCAGCGCCATCGGCACTCACGGCGGAGGGGGCGGAGGACGCATCGCCCTGTACTACGACACATGGTCCTTTACGGGCGCGGTGTCCGCAGCCGGCGGACCGGGAACATGGTCGCTGAACCCGTACAACGGCGGAGCCGGCACGGTCTATCGGAAGCCGACGGCAGCCGTCGGCAGCCTCGCCTTCGACAATGGCTCCGTTGACGCGTGGACCACCCATCCTGCACCGTCGGTGCCCGAAGCCGTTCTGACCGTTCGTAGCACTGGCGTTAAGTTCGACTGCTCTTCGGGTCCTGTGCTGGCAGCCGGGGTCCTGCTCGCGGGCTCCGCTGCGGTTCGATGCCCCACGGGCCCGGCCGCAGGCCTGCACGTTGAGGTTTCGGGCGACATCACCGTCGAATCCGGCGCATCATTCGATGTCACTGGCGAAGGCTATCCCCAGGAGAGCGGTCCGGGCGCAGGTGCGTCCGGCGCTGGAGGCAGTCACGGTGGTCGAGGAGGAGCGGGCGGGTCCGACCCATACGGGCGCGTTGGATTGCCCGACACGTTGGGAAGCGGAGGAGGCTTCACGGCCGGCGGACCCGGAGCATCGGGCGGCGGCGCATTGAGGCTTGTCGCGCAGGGGGTTCTGCGCATTGACGGCTCGGTCCGGGCAGACGGCGCTGCGACCACCTACGGAGGCGGCGGCGCGGGAGGTTCCATCAGGCTCGCGGCTCTCTCGATCATCGGTTCGGGCGTTGTGTCGGCGTCCGGAGGTGCAGGAGGCAGCGGCGGCTACAACCCGGGCGGAGGAGGAGGCGGCAGGATCGCCATTGCCGTTCCTCCGGGGCAGGCATCGTTCCCATCCGGCATAGTCTCTGTTGCCGGGGGTTCCGGCTCGGGCGGACCGGGAGAATCAGGAACGGTCTGGCGCGGCGACACCGATCCGTTGCCCGATGCGGCGTTCATCGCGGAAGAGTGCGGCGTCGAACAGCAGCCTGACGGAAGTTGGCGCGTCGGGCTGACCGCAGTCAATGTCGGTCTGGCCGGGGCCGCGCCTCTTCGGATCGAGGCATTCGACGGCGATCCGGCGTTGCCCGGAACGTCGTCGCTTGGCCATGTTGTCGTGCCCACGGTCGGGGCGTGGTGCGCCCAGAGCGTCGAGATCGTCACCCCACCGGCATCGCCTGCCAACATCTGGGCTGTGCTCGACCCGAACAACGCCATCGTCGAGGCCCACGAAGACAACAACCACATCGTTTTTCGGGTCGGCAAGGTACAGACAACCCTGTACGTGCCGGACCGGACCGGAACCATCAGCGGGGACGTAATCCTCCGTGCCTATCTTCGGGTGAACCCCTCGGGCGAGGGCATTCCCGGCAAGATCATAGGCTTCATGGTGGACGGCAGCGCCGTCGGAACTGGCCTCACGGGGTCCACGGGAAGGGCCGACCTCATCTGGACGATTCCCGACGGCCCCGCAACCCGAGAGCTGGCCGCGCGGTTCGATGGAGACGACGACTTTGGGCCGTCGGAAGCTTCGGCCACGCTGACCTGCGAGACCCAAGCGACCAAGATGAGCGGCGTCAACCGTGAGGGCAAGATCACGGCATACCGCATCTTCAAAGCGTGGCTCTGGAAGATGGACAGTGCGCCGGTCGCGGGCAAGACGATCACCTTCAAGCTGGACGGGACGGTCCTGGGCAGCGACGTGACTCGTGCGGCGGGCTATGCACAGATCGGCTACACCATCGCCGACGGCGCCGGGGCGGGCGTGCGCACAATCCTTGCCGAATGGGCCGGCGACGGCGGTTTCCTGCCGTCCTCGTGCACCAACACGCTCACGGTGCTCAAGGCGACCCCCTAC
Organism: Chthonomonadales bacterium; assembly: GCA_037442185.1. Lineage (GTDB taxonomy): Bacteria > Armatimonadota > Chthonomonadetes > Chthonomonadales > CAJBBX01 > JAAYVH01. The sequence goes on from JBBIQU010000265.1 coordinate 3,200, forward strand.
ATCTGGGTCATGCCGCGCTCGGTCCCGCAGGGCGGCGTCGCTCGGCTCTATGCCTACTTCAGGCGGTTGGCGGATTACCGGAAACAGGAAGGCAAGACCGTGACGTTCCGTGTGGACGGTACCTGGATCGCGGACGTCGTCACCGGCTCAGGGGCCGATGCGGGGATCGCCAGATACAGCTACATAACGACGGAGCCGCCCGGAGCGCACACCATCCGCTGTGAGTTCGCAGGTGACGCGTGGGTTGATGTCGGCTATGGTGAGGCTACCCTGACGATCTACTGACGGGAACGACAACGCGCGGCAACCGCTAAAGGCGTCGGCCGTCGGTTGCGGCTGGCTCCGTCAATCCACACCCGCCGGAACCGGGGCGTGTCCCGACCGGCTTTCTTCACGATTCTCCCCAACCAGGGTGAAACGGTGGTCGCCGCCGTCCGTCTAATCCTGCGTAAGGAGTGATGCAACCCATGTACCGCAGGAACCAGAGCAAGACCCTGTACAGAGCAGTCGCGCGCCGTGTCTGGGAGCGCTATCGCCCGAGCCTACTCGACATGCCCGTAGGCCTCCGTCTTCTGCGCGACCCCGATGTTTCGCTGCGCTCGAAGCTCTACGCCTTGACCGTCTCGCTTGCGGTGGCGGTCGGCCTGTTCGGGCTGCAGTGGCTCCTCGCGCGCACGATCGGACTGCACAGGCCGGTCATTGCGCCCATGGTCGAACCCGTTCTGGCGCTCGCCGTGCTGGCGATTGCTGCGCCACTGGCCATGGTGCGGATTGTCGAGCCCGCCCATGTCGTCAGGCTTCGGCTGCGCAAGACCCGCGTCATACCGCTCCGACGCCAATAAGCCTCAGGCGCATCGTTACGACGCAGGCAAACCTGAGGCGCATAGTTGCCACGGTAACGGCGATGAGCGCCGCAACGCACTGCCTCCGAACATGGCGATCATGGTACGCGCAGCGTGTAGCCGTCGCTTCTTGCGACGAAGAACGCGTGCATGTTGCGCAACGTCGGCGCGGGGAGAACCCGCGGCTACACGGCCTGCGGCCGTAACGACA
>JBBIQU010000266.1:0-4247 GCA_037442185.1 Chthonomonadales bacterium
TTGATCATCCTGAGCACGTCGGCGCGGGTCATGGCGACGCCGGTCAGGCGGTCGGTCTGCCACCGGCCGGCGGATCGGAAGAGGGGGGATTTCGGGCTGAGAGCTGAGGGCTGAGAGCTGAGGGCGCTGATGTAGGCGTCGAGGTATTCCTCGGCCTTGTGGTGGGCAGGCACTTCGTGGAACTTGCCGCCTTTCTCGTGGAGCCGGAGCCATCCCCGGCGCCCCACATGATAGTAGTCTTCGATCAGCATGCCGACGACGGCGCTGACGCGCGCGAAGCTGAACACCATGGCCCCGATCAGCGCCCTGTCGCGTAGGCCCACGATCTGCGTGGTGTCTATGCTGTCGAGAAGACTTCGGGCCTCTGCTGCCGACAGCACGGGCGTCTTGCCCCGCTTGATGACGTACTTCGGCCCGCGCACTGATGTGGCGGGATTGGCGGGGACGACCTGGCCGATGACCAGCCAGTCGAAGAGCATGCGGATCGCCGCGAGGGCTTGCTTGACGCTCTGCGGTGAGCCGGGATGGTGTTCGATGTAGGCGGCCACGTGCACCGGGCGGATGCCTGCCAGTCGGAGCCCCCGCGCTTCGCACCAGTCCATGAACTTCCACACCGCGCGCGCATAGGCCATGCGTGTGTTGGGGTTGCGGATGTTGGCCGTGAAGAACTCGAGGAAGCGCTCGGCGGCGCCGTCGCCGGCATGGGCGATCAGCGCCGGCAGACCTGAGCCGGGAGGGGAGAGTCGAGAGGAGAGAGCCGGGGGTTCATGGCTCATGGCGTGTCCTCCGTGAGGCGTCACGCAAGCAGCGCCTCGACGTATGGCGTCATCCTCCGGCCGACGCGGCATTCGTTCGCAATGGCAAGGAGGCGGGTGACATTCGAGCCAGGCGTGCGCAGGTACCGGCGAAGCGCGCCGAGCGTCACGTCGCGGCCGACGAGCTCGGGGAGTCTCAGGCAGTCGCAGAGGGTCTTCTCACGAGAGTAGATCCGGATGTTGTGGCCTTCGATGCGTTGCGCCTCGGCGCCGAGCTCGTAGAGGCGCTTTCGGAAATGGACCGGCCGAATCGGCGGCTCGGAGACCCGCGGCGTCCGCCCGCCCATGGGTACGGCGATCCACACGGCTTCCGGATTCGCGTCGGTCAGCCCGTAGTAGTCCAGAGCCGACACCAGGCAGATCACGCCGCTGGGGACCGCACAGGACGCCTGGACGAGAGCTGCGTGCTGTGTCGGCATCGCCTCAGGCAGCTGATAGAGGCCGGCCTTGAGGCGAATGAGTCGGCCCTGCCGCCAGAGAGATGTGAGGGCGGTGTGCCGGACCCCGCGTTTCGCCAGGTCGGTCGTATGCGCGATGCCGCCGGCGTCGGCAAGGGCCGCCAGGGCCGCGTCCTGGCAGCGGTCTGTGATCGGCTCGGGTTGCGCTATCTGTGTGGCCATGTGATATCGGATTCCGGCTCATTGCTTCTGTGTATCGCAGTATATGACCGATAGCGGATGCTGTCAAGACGTCCGAGGCGCTTCTCATGCCTCATAACGTCCTTTATGAGGCATTGTAACAGAAGATGCAGATGTGCGCAAAACGCGGGTGAAACTCAGGATCCATCCCGCAATACAGTGCAGTTTCCGCGCGATCTCCTTGACAAGTTCGTCGCACCCGCGTTGTGCGTCTGCTGTGGCGAGCCGAGCACCAAGTTCCGGACCGCGGGCGTGTGCCTTCCTGAGGGACGCAAGGAGTTCCGCTTCCCTTACTGCGACCGCTGCTACGACCACGATCTGATAGATGCGAAGACAGCCACATGCGGATGTGCAGGCTCCCTGTTGACCGCCCTGTTTGTCGGCGGGCCGCTTGCCTCCGACGAGGATCACCGTTTCATTGGAGTTCTGATCCTTCTGGGATCGTTGGTGTTGGGCGTGTACCTGGCCTACGAGGCGATAAGACAAGCAGCGGGGGCAAAGGCCCGACTTCTGGGGCCGAACTGCAAGGCAACGGCTCATGATCCCGCGGTCAAGGTGAAGGCCGTCATGAACCGCCCGTTCGAAATCGAGATCGCCAATGACGCTGTAGCTCATGTGTGGTCGCTGCTCATCGTCCTATGGTTCATCAGGGGACTCAATCCGATGAGTGAGGTGACTGACCGCCTTGCGATGACAGTTGAACTTGGCAGACTTCAGAGAGAACTTGAGGAAATGAAGCGCAAGGCTGAGCGGACATGACCACCCCGGGCGGATCAACTTCAACCGTCTCTCATCAGTTACGATCGGTGATCTCCAGATGGTCGATGGATTCGAAATGGAGACCGGACGGGGGATGCACCGTTTTCATCGGGCCGGCCCAAGCGCTGCGCATTGGCCCAAGGTCAGCGCACGTCATATTGGAGCAGGGCGTCATAGCTCCGCGTTGCCGAACCGCGAGTAGCGGCACACGCGGCGAGTGTTAGCTGGCCTTGCTTCACCGTGATCTCTTCGGCGAAAGTCCTGCCTGCGCGTTTCAGGTGTGTCCACTCACGGCCTTGGATGGCAGCGACGTCGGCAACATCGGGGCAGTACACTTCGAAGCGCACGCGATCCTTGTGGCGGAGGACGCCGGACACAGGCGATACTAGGCGGGCCCGATGTTGTTCGAACCCGGCAAGTTGCCGAGGAAACGGAACCGCAGGAGACGTCACATGCGTGGCAGCGAGCCGGAAGTCGGCACACCACGCATAGGCGGAAGCTTCGGCGCGCCTGCAGTACAGGCGCAGTACATGCGATCCCACGGCTGGCGGGACGATGCGCACGATCCATCCCGTCTTGTCGTGCTGAGACAGTGTCCATGGTAGTCCGGCGAGGGTGTCATTCTCTCCAAGCTGCCCCATTACGGCGACATCGTCAGGCGCATGGATCGTGATCTCCGTCGAGTCGGAGCATGAGATGGTATGACCGTGCAGAAGAGGGGCCGACAGCCCGAGAGTGAACCACTCGGAGCGGTAGTAGGGGAGCTGCTCCTGCTCGGCAAGACTGAGTGGGCGGGATAGCAGTTGCCACCTGGTGTCTGTGGGCCAATGCGTGTGAATGAAGTGATCCGGGGGCGTCAAGAACCAGAACGGATCGAAGCATCGAGTGTAGGCTCCATCGCGCACGTCAACGTGACCGGCGCCCCAGGTAGGATCGAGGAGCATCCAGCCCCCATCGATCTTGATCGCATTCCACGCGTGTCGGTCCTGCTCCGTGTAGGGCTCAGCTGCGCGGTAGAACGCTCCGCGCGCATATCCCGACACAGCCGCCGCGTTGAGGCCAGCGCCGTGTGCGAGGGCAACGAAGAGATCCGAGAAGCCCTGGCAGACCGCTCGCCGCCTGCGCAGCACATCATCCGGTGCGTTGGATGGCTTGGACGGCGCAGCAAGAGCAGCGACATCGTACTCGATGTTGGCGGCCAGCCATCTGAAGATAGCGCGCGCCTTCCCGCGCTCATGTATGCTTGCTCGCGCCAGGTAAGCTGCCAGAGCCGACACGGAAGCCCTTGCCTCAGCAGGAGCCGCGATGGCATGCTGGTCTGCGCTGTGGTCGTCGTCCGGTACGTTCGAGCGCGCCACCGAATGCGGCGCAGGCGACGAAAGCGGCACGCCGCACTCAGAGCAGACGATCGCCCGGTCAGACTGCACGGTCTTGCAGCGGCGGCAGTATCGTATCATGTTTGCGGGCGACGTCTCAACGGTCTGCCGCCTCCCGTTCTCGAACATATCGGATGCAGTCGGTCAGGACGCGGCTGGCATAGGCGAACTTGAGCATCGGATCGGTGTCAGCAGGCTTGGACCCCTGAAGATACAGGTATCCAGCCACGGTAAGATTCGGCACGAAGGAGCGCCGCGCCCGGTTCCACTTGCCGACGACGAACATGAGCGTCTCGTCATCAGCAAGCCCCCCGTTCCTGGCTGGCGTGCGCCACTCTATCGTGCCCGTCTTGACCAGAACGCGGTATCCGGGGGGCGTGGCGATGCCCAAACGACGCCCCGGTGCAAGGGCGCTCGCAGTGCCGCCTGCGAATCGGGCCTGCTCCATCGGGGAGTACAATCGCCGTTCCCGCCAGTCCCGGTCATCAAGCGGTGGCGGAAGCGGCTCAGAGTCGGGTGTGTCGCTGTTGCCCGGTTCGAGAGTCAGCATGACGCGCTTACCCGATGCCAGACGCGCAGCGGCACGTGCCATGGCCAGATTGGACCACAGGCACGGATCAGCTCCGATAAGGAAGTTCACGAGGTCCGCCCGCGTGCGG
>JBBIQU010000267.1:0-4239 GCA_037442185.1 Chthonomonadales bacterium
ATTGCGGGCAGATTTCATTTTTTCGATGACGCCCGCCACATCCGGCGAGCCGTCACGATAGAGCATGGCGTCAATGGAGACCACGCCTCCACGCCGGTTCACCTGCACGAGGTAGTCGGCCAGTTCGGCCTTCGTGTAGGCGCAGCCCGGCTGGCCCCAGGAGCCCGGAGAGAGGTACGAGAGGATATGCCACTGCTCGCCTTCGATCCAGCGTTCCACCGGCATATCGAAGAACCTGTTCTGCTCGCCCGTGGTGAAGTCCTCATGCCGCGTGTAGGGCAGCACCTTGGGGTCCACGCCGCGGTTGAGGGCGATGATCCGCTTCGGGTTGCCGGCCTTGAGCGCCTTCGCCATGATGCCGAGGGTCTCGTCGTCGTAGCCGATGAACGGGTACATGCCGTCCACCCAGTAGCCGACCACCTTGTCCTTGTAACGGAGTCCGTACTCCTCGACAACGCTGGCCCACTTGCGCACGAAGTCCACGGTCACCGGTTGCTGCCATCCGAACGCCTTCGCGCCCCTCTCGTCGGCGCGAGGGCCGTCACCCGTGTAGTAGAGCATGAGCGGGATGCCGCGTTTGTTCAGCGATTCATACAGGTCGAGCACAAGGTCACGCGTGGCGCAGGCTTCGCCCGGCTTGTACCCTGTGATGCGGTCGTAGGTCGCGTTAGGGGCGATCATGTGGCGCGTGACCTGCATGATCGTAAAGATCACATAGCCCGCGCCGACCTCCTTCATCGTGTCGGCAAACTTCTCGGTGTCGAACTCGCGAACGCATTCGTCCCAGCTCGTCTCCTTGCCGAGGCTATGGAGCTGCTCCTTGTTGTTCTGGATGCCGTTCAGGTAGTGTACAAACACCCCCGCGCCGGCCTTCAGGAACCAGTCGGTGTTCGGATTGCGCGGCTCGGTCGCAGCCGGACCGGTGCCGAGCAGCGCCAGCCCGGCGACGCAGGCGGCCAATCCGATGCTCAATGCGTCCATGCGTGTCCATCCTCTCATGAGTTATCCTCCGCGGGCGTATGCCCGGTACAATGATTTCATGGATCGCTTCGGCATATCGCATTCCCGCGACGACGAATCGTGGGAAGCCAAGATCGCGTGGTTCCGGTCGTTGACGCCCGAAGAGCGGTACGAGACCTGGGAAGCGTTCATGGACGTGGCATTGACAGCCAATCCCAACCTAATCGAGGCCAAGGATGCTCAACCTCTACCGGGACGTGTTCAGGTGCTTGAACTCCCGGGACGTTAGGTATCTCGTCATCGGCGGCATCGCTGTGGTGATCCACGGCGTCCCCCGGGCGACCTTCAGTCGTCGGTGCCGACGCGTTATGGTTCCAGGCGAACGATGCCGCTGATCTTGTCAAAGTGGCGGTCATAGCTGTAGATCGCGGCGATGCCCCGGTGAAGCGCGTATGTCGCCTGATACGCGTCCATGAAGTCTACGTTCGACTCGCGATACGCCCCGAGCGATGCCGCGAGGACGTCAGCGTGTTCGAACTGTAGCCCGGGCAGTGCAAGCGCGTGGGTCATCACCTCGGCGATCTGCGGTCGGGAACGCCCATAGAAGCGTTCGAGGACACAGACCACCTCCGCGAACGTCAGCGCCGTCATGTGCAGACGCAAGTCGCCCTCAGACGCTCGAATCAGCAGACTCCGCGATGCCTCAGCCTGATCGGATACATCGCGCGTCAGATACCGGATGAGCACATTGGCGTCAAGCAGAGCATCGCTCATTCGGTGTCTGTGCCCGTCGCCTGTCGTGCAGCCTCCTGGCGAAATGCCTCGCGAGCTTCCTCCAAGTCAACCTCTCGCATGCCGTCCTCATGAAAGATGCCGTACAGATCGTCCACGGTCGCGCGCGCCGAGCGTATGCGCACCATGTCACCGACGATGTCGTACACGACGCGATCGCCGGCACCAACTTTGAGCGCTTCGCGGACCGCCCTGGGCAGTGTGGTCTGGCCCTTGCTTGTGATCGTTGACGTAGGCATTGCGACCTTGCCTTGTCCTTTCGTCTTGGTACTGACATAGTACCATCGCAAGGCCTACCCGTGACTACGAGAGTGGCACGCCGCATCCGAACGGACGATCATAAGTGGAACCGGCGCTGGTGAGGACCGCCGCTTAGCTGAGCGCCTCGAACACCCGGTTCGTCACTCCGTTCCTCAAAGGCACGGTCTTCTCGGGCGGCTTGGGCGAGTTGGTTGTGATGAACACGAGCGCGATCTGGGTCTCGGGCTCGGCGACGCCGATGACGGTGTCAATGCCCGCGTGGCCGAAGATGCCCGGCGACTTGCGGCTGCCGAAGCCGAACCAGTCATGTCCGCCCTGCTTGGGTCCGTCACCCCTGATCAGCGGCCCGAGGCCCCAGGTCTCGTGAGCGGGCTCTTTCCCGGCGGCCCGAGCCTCGGCGATCTGGCGCGCATACTGGATGCGGTGCATCTCGTCGAGCGCCGCCTCCGCGATCAGCCTGCGGCCGCCCCACTTCCCACGGTTGAGATGGAGCTGCAGCGCCTTCAGCGCGTCGCGCGCGGTCCCCATGCAGCCTCCGGACGGATGGCCGGCGTAGCCTGCGCCGTCGAAGTGGGACTCAGGCACGGTCTCGGGCTGGGGCGTCAGCGCAAGCTGGGCGGAGTCGGGCGGTGTGGCGAACGTAAGCGATTTCGCGCCGATCGGCTCGAACAGCATCCGTCGGCAAAGGGCGTCCCAGGACTTCTCGCCCGTCTTCCGCAGGATAGCCTCAGCGACGACGAAGAGGCCGCTGATGCCGTGATACGCCGTGCGGGACCCGGGTTCCCATGCGACCTTCGCGGCGCAGACGGACTGAACGCCCTTGCGCCATTCTTCGGGCGTGCGGACGAGGCCGAGACCCGGGGGATTCGGGATGCCTGCCGAGTGAGTCATCAGGTGGCGGATGGTGATGCCGTCCTTGCCGCCCCCGGCGAACTCGGGCACATACGTCCTCACGGGCGTGTCGTACTCGATCACTCCGCGTTCGGCCAGCATGACGATGACGGTGGCCGACACAAACTTCGAATAGGAATACAGCGCGTGCATCGTGCGCGGGGTCAGTTTGGTATCGCGCCCCTTGAGCGTCATGCATGTGCCGAGATACCTCTCGATTGCCACTCGGCCACGACGTGAGGCGACGACAGCGCACCCGGGATAGACGCCTTCCCGGATGCCGGCCTCCATGAACGCGTAGAGGGCGCTGCCCTGATCCGACGCGCCCAGTCCTGCCGATGCCGCCGCCATGCCGATGATCAACTCCCTTCGTGTCGGCTCTGCCATGGATGTGTCACCCCCAGATAGTCTTGGACACGCGCGCGCAGATATGCTCAAGCCGCCTGCGATCGGTTTCATCGAAGGCCGCAAGATCGTCGGAATCCACGTCCAGCACGGCACGGACCTCGCCCGCACTATCGAGGAGCGGCACCACGATCTCGGATCGGGTTGACGATGAGCAGGCGATGTGGTGCGCGATCATCCGCACGTCGGGCACCAGCTGCGTTGACCGCTCTCGCGCCGCCGCACCGCACACACCGCGCTCGAACGGTATCCTCAAACAGCCATGGCCTCCCTGATACGGCCCGACCATCAGCACCCCGGGAGCCACCACTCGGTAGAATCCCGTCCAATGGAAGCACTCGAACGTGTGATGAAGCTCGCACACCACGGTCGCCATGACGGCTATTTCGTCATGCACCCCCTCGATGAGCCGCTCGATGCGCTCAACGACCTGCCCGTAGGCGTTCTGTTTATCAGCCAAGGTCATGGTGCGGAAGTTGGACATCGGCTGCTCGAGTTCCTCCTGCGTTGCGGGTTCCGGTGCCGCGCGTCCGGCTAAGTAGGCGCCGGCGGATGCGGTGCGCGTCGTATGCAGTGAACGTCCCCGCCCGTGTGCGGATCACGGCCGCGCCCGCCGTTGTAGGGGCGAGTCAACCGCGCGACCCACGTAACGACGATCAGGCAATCGTGCCGCTGCGGTCGGCTCGCCCTCGTGGCACCGGACAGAGGGACGCCGTGGTCGTTCAGGCCGCGCCATCACTCGCGATTACGTGTGTGGCGGGACGGCGGGGATTTGCCGCGCCCGTGATTCCGGCCTTCCGGACATGGTACGCGCAGCGTGTAGCCGTCGCTTCTTGCGACGCAATACGTTGGCGGCGCAACGACGCGGCGCGGGGAGAACCCGCGGCTACACGGCCTGCGGCCGTAACGACAACACGCGCGTGGCGTGCA
>JBBIQU010000268.1:0-4100 GCA_037442185.1 Chthonomonadales bacterium
CGAAGGCAAGAAACGCACGACCGTCACCGCTCAGAGTGGGTCTGTAAGCTCGCAGGTGACTGTCAGCGCCGACGGCCGTGGGGCCGTTCGGCGCGTGTTTGAGTCCGGTCCCGCCGAAGGTGTCATATTGCTCCAGACGGGCGGGACTACGTACCAACGCAGCCGCGACGGAGCGTATCAGGCGCTGCCGGCGGTTGAAGCGGGAGATCCGGCAGCAATCGCTCGGCAGATCGTCGCCAACTACCGGGTGTCATTCGGCGGGTATGCGCAGATGCTGTCACGGAAGGCAGTTCTCATCAAGGTTGCCGCCCGATATCCTTATAATCCATCAAGGACGCTGTTGATTGATCACGCGACCGGGCTCATCCTGCGCGATGAGCTGTTCGCCCCGAACGGCAAGCGGCGCTCGCTAAGCGAGTTCATTTCTGTGCGTTTCGTCCCGCAGCCGGCCTCGAGCTTCGCGCCGCCTGCGGGAGCCGCTCCGACGTCCACAGCATACGGTCCTGCCTCGTTCAGCTCGCGATCATCGGCCAAGGCCGTGGAAAGCGAAACGGGTCGTCCGGTACCGACGCCTGCGCATGTGCCGCCCGGATTCCGGGTGACGACCTTTGGAGTCATGACGACCGGCAGCGGCTGGAAGACACCGGCAGTGCGGTACGGGGACGGGCTGGCGTCATTCACTATCTTCGTCCGCGGATCCAGGCCCGGCCTTGGAGGCCCTCGGGGCAGAGGTCGCGGACCAGGGCCGCATCGGTTCGGACGCGGCGGAGGCTCCGATAGCGTCGGTGACTTCACCTCTGAGGAGGATGTTCAGCGGTCTGTGATCACGCATACGACGCGTTCGGCGGTGTACATCGCCATCGGAGACATCGCTGCTTCGGAGCTCGCGCGGGTTGTGAGGAGTCTCCCCTGAGCCGAAACGACTGAGAATCCGCAGATTGGCACTTGGCCCGGGAACCCGTTGGCCGCACAGTCGTCCTGAGTTCAGAAAGCGTGATCCTGAGGGATCGCCAGATGAAGGAGGAGAACGATGAGAGGCCGATGGATGGTAATGCCGATTGCTGTGGCGCTCGCAGTCGCCCTCGTGTTGCCCGCCGTGGGGCAGGGGCGGGGACGCGGAGGATGGGCTCAAGGCGGCGGCCGATGGGGCGGAGGCTATGGCCAGGGATTTGGCAGGGGAGCCGGTGGTTGGTGGGCGCGGGTGAACCCGGCGACTCCTGAGCAGGCTGCGCTGATTCGTCAGATGAGCGAGCTGCACGCGAAGATCCGAACTCTGAACTGGGAGATTGCTGACCAGCGCTCACGAAACGGTGCCCCGAGCGAGATCGCTGCGCGGGAGCAGATGATCGCTGAGCATCGCAAGGAACTCGCCAAGTTGACGAGCGAGAACGAGAAGCTGATCCGTGAGATGGGCGTTCCCGCACCATACGGAGTGTGCAACGGAAACGGCCGCAGAATGGGCGGAGGCCGGTTCGGAACCGGACCCATCGGTGGGCGCGGCAACGGGCTCAGGCTTCGAGACGGGAGCGGGCCGAACCCCAACTGTTTGCTCAAGAAGCCGTAGAGGCTACCGTCTCTAGTCCATCGGCGGCGCCATCTCGGGATGATGTCGCCGATGTTGTTTGACACTCGCGCTCGCGTGCCAGTATAATAGAACCAATCTGGCGGGATAGCTCAGTCGGTCAGAGCGAACGGCTCATAATCGTTAGGTCGAGGGTTCGAGTCCCTCTCCCGCTACTCCGGCCTTTCCGGGGATATGCGCCACAGCCTGCGGCAAGTCGTGTTTGTACTCGTAAGGCAGGCCGCATCCCTGTTACCCCGGCCCACTCCGAGGTGTCGGAACTCTTGATGAGATTATCTGCATTCGGACCACTTACCTGGCTTGCCGTGGCTCTCTGGTTGTTGCCTCTTGCGGCATGCGCTGAGGAGTTCGTCTGGGCGACAGGGCGCGTAACCGATGCCGGCGGTCGCCCTGTTCCTAACGCCACTGTTGCCGTCTACGACGCCAAGAACCGGGTGGTTGACTACGTCCGAACAGATCAGAACGGTGACTACACTCTCGCGATACCTCACAGCGCGCTGAACCTGACGCGACGAAAGGGCGGGTTCCTGCACAGCGTGTCTAGGAGCGTCAACTCGCTGGTGGGAGGCGCAGGCAACTTTGCGTCGGGCCCGATCAAGGCAGGCATCCGAGCCGCAAGTTCGCTTGCGACAGCGTCGGATCCCCTGACCAAAGCCGGGATCGGAGCAGCAGTCGGGATCGCGACGAACATCGTTGACATTGTCACAGGGACGGGAGTTCGCCGCGGAACGCTCCGGCGCACATCACCCGGCGTGTTGGCGGTGAAAGTTGTTGCCGATGGCCACAACGATGCGGTCGCGCTGGGACGAGTGTACTGGATGCAGGAAGAGGTGTACACCGCAGGCGGCCGCGACCAACGGGCGATCGTGGCGTGGATGGACCCGGTGCGGCTGGCCCATGCAGGCGACAACGGGGCTTCGAGCATTGGCTCGGACTACCTGACGTTTACAGATGCGCGGATCAGTCCCGGCATCGTTGAGCGGGGCGGCGAAGTCACGGTCTCGGTTGTGTTTCGGAAAGCGCCGGAACCGCGGACACCCGTGGTTATCGTTGCGCGCAATGCCCGGACCGGCAAAACCTACGGTCTCGATCCGGTTGGCGGGGACCGATATGAGTGCAGGTTCGTCGTGGACCAACGGAATCCGCTGAATGATCAGGTGATCACGGTCCTAGCCTACGCCGAGCAGGATGTCAAGCCCGGTCGGAATCCGGACGTCGAGCGAGCCATCGAGCGAGCTGGACTGTGGGATCCGAAACGACCCTTTGTTTACAACCCTCTCCTCATAGCTAGTCGGAACAGGGTTGAGCTGACGCTGACCGTCGTGGATCTCGGCAAGCGTTAGCCGAGCGCGTCGGCGTTCGGAGCCTCCGCGAAGGAGACCGTCGCCGGCGGCGCAGCACGGATATCTGAAGGCATGCACGCAGCATCCTGGCAACAGGGCGCGCGGCGGCCTTCGCCAGGAGAACAGAATGATAGACGAGTTGGCCCCTCAGGCGGCCGACGTCGGCAATGCCGATTCCTTTCCCGGATCGGATTCGCCGGCGAGCGGAGCGCCTGCGGACCGGGAGCCAGAGCAACGCAGACCGTCGGCGCGCGCCAGACGGACCAGACGTGTCACTACACGCAAATCTCCATCGGCCCAACCCGGCGCCGAGTCGCCATCTCAGACCGGTGACGCCCCTTCGGCCCCAACCGAGCCCGACAAGCCGGACACGGAAGCCACGTCGCAGAGGAGCGCTCGGACTTCTTCCTCGCGCTCACGCTCGCGCCGAAGTCGCTCCCGGAAGTCGGCGGCGTCAACGGAGGAGGCAACGGTAGAGCCGACCCCGGTTGTGCCCGATCCCGAACCAGTGGCCGACACGGCAGCGCCGTCGGATGTCGAGCCCGCGGAGACGAAGGTGGCGACGACTTCAGGGCGCAGATTCGGGCGGTCGAGGCAGACGCCCAAGCGAAATGTTGCGGAGCCCGAGCAAGAGCCTGCGCCAACGGATCAAGCCGCCATCGCATCGGCCGATGAGCCCGAGACGCCTTCGTCCAACGTGCGAGAGGCACGGGCGAAGTCAGCAGAAAGCCGCAGCCGTCCGAAGGCAACGTCGCCGAAGGTTGGCCCCGCCACCACCACGGCACGCGTGGCGGTTCGTCGTGGGTTCCCTGAACTCCTAATCAACGGCGAGGAAGTCGTCCCGTCCATCTTCTTTGGGAACATCAGTGAGCCTGCCTCTGTCGCAAGGGTTCACAGTGAGATGCGTCGGGCAGCTCAGGCCGGCGTGCGTCTCTACTCGACCCTTGTCGAGCTTGTCTGTCCGATGCCGCCTGACGACACCGTCTATCAGGCGCTCGACGAGCGCATCGAGAGAGTGGCCGACTTCGATCGGAACGCCTATCTGATGCCTCGGATCGTCTTCCATCCGATGCCCGCGTGGCAGAAGCAGTATCCCGACGAAATGCAGACACTCGAGACCGGGCCGACGGGCGAGCCGTCCATAGGGTCCGACCTGTTCTGGGCGGAAGCGGTTC
>JBBIQU010000269.1:0-919 GCA_037442185.1 Chthonomonadales bacterium
CAACGGCGATTCCCCCCTCCCCCTTGCCCCCGCCCACCCAGGGGGCGGGGGAATCAGGGGCGCGGGGCGGTTCTATTCGGCGTCGTAGCCCTTCAGCGGCCGGTACCAGATGTTCCGGAATCGCACAAGGTCCCCGTGGTCCTGCAGCTCGAGCGGGCCGACTGGAGGATGGGGCTTATACTCGCCGACCACTCTGTGGTTGGTGGCGCCGATGGGTTCCGTATGGTTGTGGACGACAATGCCGTTGTGGAGGACGGTGACGCACGCAGGTTTGACAAGCGTATCGCCGTCGAAGCGTGGCACTTCCCAGATGATGTCGTAGGTCTGCCATTCGCCGGGCTTGCGGCAGGCGTTGACCAGGGGCGGGTACTGCCCGTAGATCGCTGCAGTTGTGCCGTCAGCGTAGGTCGGGTTGTCGTAGCAGTCGAGGACCTGAATCTCGTAGAGGCCCATCATGAAAACGCCGCTGTTGCCGCGTCCCTGACTCTCACCCTTGACCTCGCTGGGGGCGGCCCATTCGAGATGGAGCTGGCAGTCGCCGAAGTGTTCCTTGGTGCGTATGTTGCCTGCGCCGGGAGAGGCCTGCATGGACCCGTCCGCCAGGGTCCAGAGCGCGGGACCCCCTTTGACGCTCTCCCAGGCGTCGAGCGAAGTGCCATCGAAAAGCACCACCGCATCCGATGGCGCTTTGCCGGGCTCGGGCGGGGTGATCGCCTTCGGCTGGGGGCGGTTGCCGTCGTGAACGCGGTACGGGAAGTTGGGCAGGATAGGCGTGTCGTCATAGCCGATATTGCCGGGCGGCATGGTCGGACCTCCTTTGAGTGTTGGCATGGTTTCGTTCGACGAGGGCCGTCCGGTTTCCTGCTCGAACCTGGAGCGTCGGGGCATTACGCATGTTCGTAGCGCAGCCGTCCCGGCG
>JBBIQU010000269.1:1019-4082 GCA_037442185.1 Chthonomonadales bacterium
CACGTGAGATCGGAACGATGCAGGCGACGCCCGTAGCGCAGCCGTCCCGGCTGCACTGAATACTCGCACGATGCAGGCGAGGACGCCTGCGCTACGTTGCCGGAGCGTTCGCGGCGCCGTAGGGGCGAGTCAACCGCGAGACCCACGTTGCGATCTATTGGCGATCGCTACGGCGCGGTTGGCTCGCCCTCGTTCCGTTGCAGTTGGCGAGCCCACGATGCGCTAAGAGGGCGTACCAGCCGGGTCGAAACGTCAAGTTCGGTGAACGTACGGCGCGTTCTCCGGCTGATACGCCCCTACGCCGCAGGCGGACACCGGCGCACGTGAGATCGGAACGATGCAGGCGACGCCCGTAGCGCAGCCGTCCCGGCTGCAGTCAAGGTTGGAACGATGCAGGCGAGGACGCCTGCGCTACGCAGCGACATGCTCGGGTACGATTCGTCAATGCCCTGCCGGCAGACGAAAGGCACGCCCATGACAGCATCCGAACCCGTCCGCTCTTCGCTGGAACGACTCTCGATATCGCACGATCTCGACGAGCGCATGCCCATCGGAGAACCAAGGCCGCACAACACGCATATCCACCTGCCGCCCAACTTCTCGGCGTTCGACTCGGTGGGCGAGGCGGTGGACGCCGCGAGAGCCGAGGGAGTCGTCATGCTCGGCGTGAGCAACTACTACCATTACGGCGTCTACGCCGAGTTCGCCCGTGAGGCGCGCGCGGCGGGGATATACCCCCTGTTCGGCACGGAGATCATCTGCCTGCATGACAATCTGGTTCAAGCCGGCGTGCGCATCAACGACCCGGCGAACCCCGGCAAGATGTACATCTGCGGCAAGGGCATTGCCGAGTTCGATCCGCCGAACATCGAGGCCTCTCGCCTGCTCCAAACGATACGGGACAAGGACTCTCTGCGAATGGCGGAAATGGTGGACCGCCTCGGAGAGGTCTTCCGCGAGGCAGGGTTCGACGCCGAACTCGACGAGGCTCAGGTCAAGGAGATGGTGGTTCGGAGGCACGGTTGCCCCACGGATAGCGTCTATCTGCAGGAGCGGCATGTGGCTCAGGCGTTCCAGGAGCGCATGGCCGAGAGGCTCTCCGCTGACGAAACGGCCGGAGTGCTCGCTCGTGCATACGGAGGCCCGCCGAAAGCCGACCCAGGCCACGCAGTGGCGACGCAGAACGAGATCCGCTCGCGCCTGATGAAAGCCGGCAAGCCGGGCTACGTGACGGAGACGTTCGTGGACTTCGACCACGCTTACCGGCTCATCGTTGCGCTGGGCGGCATACCCTGCTACCCCGTTCTCGCGGATGGCGCTGACCTGACTGCGAGTTCGAGGAGACGCCCGAGCTGCTCATCGAGCGCGTGCGCGGGCTGGGCATCGCATGTGCCGAGTTCATTCCCGAGCGCAACGATCCCGAGCAGCTCGAACGGTATGCCCTGGCGATGCGCGAAGCAGGCATTCTGATCACCGCCGGCACTGAGCACAACACGCGCGATCGCATCCCGATTGTGCCTCGATGCAAGGGAGGCCGGCCCGTTCCGGAGCGCGTTCAGGCCATGTTCTGGGAGGGCGCCTGCGCCCTTGCCGGTCACCTCTACCGTTCGGCGCGGGGCCGGTCGGGCTTTGCGGACGCCAACGCGGCCTCCGCTGACGCTCGAATCGCCGGGTTCGCCGGGCTCGGAGCGAAGGTGGTCGGGGCTTTCAGTCGCTGATCAGGTACCCCACTGCGGCCTGTTGCCGTGCAGAGCCTTCTGGGGGCTCGCGCGCTTGCCCGCTCGGACGGCGGGATAGGCGCGCCGGTGGCGGTCGTGGTACAGCCGTGTGGGCTCGAACCCGAGCTCTTGCTGCAGCGCTTCGACCTTAACCGAAGCATCCAGCGGCTCAACGATGAAGTGCGACGAACCCTTCACCCACTGGCGCACGGAAACGCGGTCGCCGTACTTCGCCATGATCCGGTCCGGGATGGCCATGTTCCAGTCCAGGTGCGACACGATGTAGTCGAGATTGACGGGCCGCGAGACCAGCGACTCGGAGCCGTTCGTCTCGGCAACGATTTCGCCGCACGGGTCAACGATGCGTGACCGCTGCGATCGCGTTGATGTCACCACCCAGTAGTGGTGCAAGTACGCATACGCCTGCAGCGGAAAGCCGCCGTCGTAGGCGGAAGTCCAGATCACCATCCGCGCGCCCTTGTCGGCGAGCGCCTGCCAGTTCTCGGAGAAGCCGAGGTCGTAGCATATCTGCACGCCGATGCGGCCGAAGTCCAGATCGAATACGGGTATGTCGGTGCCGGGCGTGATCCCGTTTTCGAACACGGTGTAGTCGGCAGAGGTGGTCACCGGGCAATGCTTGTGGTACATGCCGACGATTCCGCCGTCGCGGCCGATCAGGACCGCCGAGTTATGGACCCGGTCGCGGTGGAGCGTATGGATGGGACAGAGCACGTAGCACCGACCCTTGCGCGCCAGCGCCGCAAAGGCATCCGTTGTCGGCCCGGGAACCTTCTCGGCAGATGCCCGTGCGTCGCCCGGCACGCCGACCGAGGTGAACGCCTCGGGCAGACAGATTAGGTCCGGCTTCGTGGCGAGCGCCTTCTCGGCATGCGCCAGCATGGCGGCCCGATTTCCCTCGACTGTCGGATGCCACTCGCCGTTCTGGCAAACACACGTGATGCGAGCAATCGTGTTCATGACGCGCTCCCCTGCAGGCTCTGTCGGCGTCAGGTGCGGCACGGCACATGCCGCCATTGCGGCAAGCGCCATCTCGCGCCGTGTGAACCGGGCTTCGCGCCCGCCGACTGCCTGTCCCATGTTTGCTGTGTTTTCGCACTGCGCGCGCCGATCTCCTTCCCGCTTCGAGAGAGCGATCGGGTGTTGTTGCCTGTCAACGTCCACGATCGCGTTCGGGTCACCACCGAGAACGTTATCTCGAGCGATGACTTGGCCCGTATGACGACGGTTTCGCTTCAGTGGCTGCCAAGAGGGCGAGCCAACCGCAGCGGCACGATTGTCTGCTCGTCGTTACGAGGGTCGTGCGGTTGACTCGCCCCTACAACGG
>JBBIQU010000270.1:0-4063 GCA_037442185.1 Chthonomonadales bacterium
ATCCGGATGCTGCAGAGCAGCGCTGTACTCATCCAGAGTCGGCCACGGCATGGGGAGTATCCTCTATCGGTTCCGAACCCTGACCAAGGGCAGTCGGAATGATCTGGCAAGCCGAACGACCCAATCCAACACGCTTAACGTCCTGCTACGACGCCGATGCTGCAACGGGTCCTGTGCATCACCTTCTACGAGATCCTGCTCTTCGTCCCGCACTTCCTCGATGATCTCCGAGTCCGGCTCCTTTTCATCATCCCCGTTCGAGCGCTCGTCTTTCCCAGAATCAGCAGCGTCGCCGGGTTCGTCCTGCTCGATTTCCCACCAGACAAAGAGGACGACACAGTCGTCATCGCGGAGGCGGTCGGTGTCTCTCTCCTGAGCAAGCCATGCGTCGAACGCGTCCTCGTCCCATTCACGCCACGAGCATATGTTGGTCTCGTGATGGTGTCTGAGCAGCCAGACTGACATGGCGTCGGATGTCAGCACGGCCACGGAGTCCTTCTCCCAGTGACCGTCGGATGTCAACACGGCACCGCGGCCGATGCCCTTTGTGCCAACGATGCCCGGCGTCAGACCGAACTCGTCCGGATTATCTGCAGGCCATGCGCGGAGCATACCGGTCTGGTTCCACCATGTGAGACAGCAGTCCCCGACCGATATGGCGCTCCAAGCTCCAGCGCCATCGGCCCCAGGCTCCTGAAGCCGCAGACCGAGGAAGGTCGCTTGGCTTCCCTCGTCGTATGCCTTGTTGGGCAGAGACCAGTACTTCTTGTTCTGAGCGTACTTGGCGTCGGCCCATGCTCTCAACTGCGCATCGAATGTGCGGCGCTGAGGCTCAGCCCAGCGCGTGAATTCATCTGCTGTCAGATGATCCGGGCCTGCCTCTACGAAAGCGCCGCACAGCGCTCTCGCCCATTCGCCGGATCGGAGCGCCTCAGAGACTCCATCGGCAACGGCGAATCGGCCATAGTGTACGTCGGCATCCGCCGATCCGAACGGCTCGTCTGCGGCACTCAAGTTCGTCCCTCGGCAGATAAGGCTGTAGGCGAGCGCATCGGCGCATGTCTCCGGTCTCTCGCCCTGTTTGGGCCGCAGAAATCCCTTCACTCTGAAGGCCATGATCACCTCGTATTCCATCGCATCTCGACGCCTGAAGACGCAGCCCCCGGCGCGCGACCTCTGAGGTCGCGCGCCGAGTTATCGCTCGTCGGGCAGCGAGCAGGACATAGGGAGCCCATCCGTCGCCGGCGGTCTTACTTGAGCGATGGGGCGACCTTCGTTCCGACGTCGAGGAACCGAAACAGGGCAATCAGGTTCGTGTTGAAAGCAAAGCCCCGGGCCCCTGGGGCCAGGTCCTGGCCGTCCGAAGCGGCCAGAGCTCTCATTGAGTCAGGCATTTCCGATGAGATATCGAAAAGCTGCTCGGCGAACACCCGAGCATTGTCGCGGATCATAGCCAGCTCATCCTTGCTCGCCGGCAGGAACACAGGGGCATCCTCACTCTCGGAAATGTGAATGTTGAAGAGAAGCACATTCCCGTCGGTGGTTCCCAGGCTCAGCAGCTGACGGCCCGCATCGCCGGGATCGCCGTCGGTGGATTCGCCGTCGGTGATATGGAAGATGATAGGCGGAAACGAATCCTGGTGCTGGCCGACC
Source organism: Chthonomonadales bacterium (assembly GCA_037442185.1). Classification (GTDB taxonomy): domain Bacteria; phylum Armatimonadota; class Chthonomonadetes; order Chthonomonadales; family CAJBBX01; genus JAAYVH01. The sequence continues at coordinate 1,654 of JBBIQU010000270.1, forward strand.
CACCGCTGCACAAGGCCGTGGACATGCGACAAGGCGGCGCACATGGGCGTGCCGTACTCGGCAACGGGCTCGACCCAAACAGGTAACTTTTCCGTCGTCGTGACCAATCTGCCGGCCCCTTCGTCGACCTGCTTCTCGCGCTCATCCACTCTCAACGGGTATTCGTTGATCTTACTGATGGGCACAAGCTCATCGCCGGCGAGGTCTCCGCCCAACGCAGAGCGGACAATGCTGTTCCCCTGGTCATCGGTCGTGTAGCCGATTACGGCCACGTCGAAGTAGTCGTAGCACTCCCCGGTGTCCTGAGTGCAACGCATCACGACATTATGGAGAAGCCTGTTCAGTACGTCCGCGAGAGCAGCTGCCTTCGACGGTATGGCTGGATCTACCCCATAACGATCAGACATGGACAACGACTGATCGATAAGGAACACCATGCATCCAGGCTGCGCTCGCTTGATTCTCTCAGTGTACGGCATTGCACAACTCCTTTCCGTGAACGACCGACTATCGTTCCGTTAGATGTGACTTGAGCCTCCGACAGCTATCTCAACTGCCGGGTCGCGCGGGTCCCGATGTCCATGAACTGGATGAGCTCAACGAGATCGGCGTTGAAGGCGAACCCTCGCGCACCCTCGCTAACCGACTGCCCGGACGCCCGGGCCTCTGCGACGAATCCGGGAGGCAACACGCTGGACATCTCGAAGAGCATGGGCGCCAGCTCATCCTCGACACGCGGCGGTTCCGTTACGAAGACGATCGGTTCGGAGCTCACATCCGAGATATGACAGTTGAACAGCAACACCTTGCCGTCGTTCGTCGCCATATCCGCGAGCCTGCGCGCAGGCTCGATCGGAGAGCCGTCTGTGGATACGCCGTCGGTTATGTGCAGTACGATTGGCGGGAAGCTGTCCTTGTGCCGTTTGATCCATCCCCCGACGACGCCCGCTGCCCTCGTCAGGGCTGCGCACATGGGGGTACACGCCTCGGCGCGCGGTTCGACCCAGAGCGGCAGCAGCGTGTCCTTTGCCGGCATATCGCCGATCGGCGGTGAAGACCGCTTCTCGACCCGCAGCGGGTTGTCGTGGATGACGGGGATCGGCACCAGGTCATGCTTCGCCCAGGACCGAGGAAAGGCCGACGCTACTCCACCTGACACTCCGTAGACAAGGACGCCAACGTCGAAGTAATGGCGCACTCCGTCAGCCTTGGTACATCTGAGGCACAACGTCTGGAGCAGCCTGTTGACGGCATCGGCCACGCCCTGGGCCTTGGATACCGAAGGAACACGACCGAACGGATCGGACATGGAGCCTGATTGGTCGAGAACGAAGAGTACGCATCCCGGATTATCGCGCGTGAACGGCAACTTCTCGTATGACATGAGCTAGACCCTCCTTGTGCTCCTGATCGTGTCGGCCGCCTCACGAGTCTCATCTCGACTCAGCAACGTGCCGAACGCATTGTGCATGCAGTCCTGGGCGTCCTGCCGCGTCATGCGGCGAACGAGCTCCCAGAGCGCGGCTCGTTGATCGCCGCCGGCATTGCCGACGACAGCCATTCCGGTGACGATGTGAGTTCTTGTTCGCGCGGGCAGCATGGAACGCCTCCTATAAGGAACTGCCCGATCACCGGATTTTGGGATAATGCCTGTGTTGGTACACGCTGATTGGAGCGAAAGACAATGACAACCGACCTTTGCCTGCGGCGCATCACGCGCGACGATGTACCTTGCGTACGCGCGCTTCTGAACGACGCATTCGGAAGCGATACCATTGGCGACGATGTAGTCTCGTTGGAGCTCGACCCCTATTTCGATCGCGGACTCCATGAGCTCGATCTCAGCGCGCAGCGTGACATGGTTCCGCGCGAGTGCTACGTGGCCGAACGCGCCGGAAATGGCGTCGTCGGTATCACCGGCCTGTATCAGCTGGTGTGGACCTGGAGCCCTCCCAATCGCCTGGCCTTTCCGGGATGGACGGCCGTGGCCGGCGCCCAACAGGGGCGCGGCATAGGCACATGGATGCTCCGTGAGATGGTCTCGATTGCGCGCACACGTGGCATGGCCCAGCTTCTCGTTGAGACCCTGAGCGGCTCTCGCGCCGGGAACTGGTATGTGCGTAACGGCTTCGCCCGGGTCGCCGAGATACCGCACTACTGGGGTCCCGGCGCGTCCGCTACCATACTCGCACTCCCTCTCGATCCAGAGGCGCTCACAACGCGTCATTGATGTCGCGCTCATACCAGCCAGAAGGCCGACGTCGCTAGCAAAGCGCCCAGGAGTCATTGCCGGGTCGTGCTCCGCCTTCTGCCGTAGAGCCAACGTGCTGACAGAGCAAGCGCGATGTGTTCGATTTCGGGGTCTTTCGGCCACAGGCGCATGTCCTGCGAGACCGCGAGCAACGCGACG
>JBBIQU010000271.1:0-3961 GCA_037442185.1 Chthonomonadales bacterium
TCCTTCAGCTTTCGTCCTTCAGCTTTCGTCCTTCAGCTTTCGTCCTTCAGCTTTCTGCCTTCTGCCCGAGCCGGTGACGGAGGGCGTGGGACAGGCTGTACGCCATCGTGCCGCTAGCGACACCGGCCGCAAGGCGGATCGCCACCAGCGTGGCAATGACTACGGCGACTGAGGCATTGTCGAAACCCATCATGGATGCGCCCTTGCGTATGATCCTGATGTAGGCGAGCGGAAGGTCAACGCCTGCCTGCAGAGTCTGCGTCACGAACGGGTGGGCGAAGTCCCACAGCAGCGCGGCGGCGGCAGCGGATACGAAGGACGTCCATGTCGGCCTGTAACGGAACGCTCGTAAGGCCAGCTCGGCGAGGGTTGCCTCGATGATGATCGCGGCCATGGGGAAGACGGCCTGTCCGCTCGGGCTCATGAGCCTCAGCAGGGCCGCAACGACCCCGCACAGAAGCACGAACCCGCGCGCGCGACCGACGCTGAAGCCCACCAGCGACAGGCCGATGCCGATCATGGTGAGTATGGTGCCGCGGAACGGTATGTGGGCTGCCTGCAATGGGCCGCCCAGTGTGATTTCGATGGCGCCCCATAGCGCGCCGAATGATGCCGCGAGTACGAGGGCCCGGGTCCTTGTCATTGGCCTATCGCTCCGTCGGTCACATTGTAGACCTCATCGGCGCCCAGCGCGGCAAACCTTGCATCGTGAGTCATGATCACTCGCGCACCGGTATCGCCCAGCGCCCGATCGGTGCAGTCCAGCATTCTCGCGAGCGACCGCGCATCCTGGCCAATGGACGGATCATCGAGAATCAGAACATCGGGTCTGGAGGCAAGGGCTGCGCCGATCACGACCCGCATCTGCTGACCTACCGACAGGCACGTGGGCGGACGCTCGAGGAGGCCGCCCAGTCCCAACGCCTCCGCTGTTTCGGCATCGCCGATCTCGGCGCCCACAGTGTCCTCCAGCAACTGGACGGCTGCATTGCTCTGGACAAGCATGACGCGCCCACTGCCACGCCGCGAGGAACGACCCGAACCCTCCAGTCCAGCTATCGCCCTGGCGAGAGTGCTCTTGCCGCTGCCGTTGGGACCGACTACCGCGAGGCGTTGGCCCGGGCCGATCCGGACAGATGTGCCGCCCAGAACACGCGCCGAGCCTCGCGCCAGACTCTCGCACGAGAACTCGAGGAGCGGGGGACCTCCTTGGACCCGGCGCCCCGGGCACGGCGCACACGATTGCAGCGGGGGCGGAGGAGCGCCGGCGCGGCGCTCGGCGACCACTCGCCCTGCTTCCATCTCCAGCGTGATGTCGGGCTTGAGGCCCAGCCGGTCCCAGCGGTGCTCCATGACGATGATGCAGGCGCCGTCGGCCGCAAGCCGTCTCAGCTTCTCCGAGAGGCGCTCGCATGAAGGATCATCGAGGTGGCTGGTCGGCTCATCGAGCACGAGCGCTGCAGGGCGCATGGCAAGCGCCGCGGCCAACGCTGCCCGCTGCTGTTCGCCCGATGACAGCTCCCACGGCCGTCGGGATGCGAGGTGGGTCACGCCTGCGGCCTCCATGGCGTCGCCGGTTCGCGAGGATATCTCGTCCTCACCTAGGCCCGCGCAGCGCGGTCCGGCCTCCGCCTCCGCTCGCACGGTGAGGCAGAAGAGCTGCGATGAAGGGTTCTGAAAGAGCAGTCCGACGCGCCGAGCCATCTTCGCCGGACCCGAGCGTAGGGGATCGAGGCCTCCCACGCGGATATGCCCTTCGACGACGGTTGCAGGAGGATTGAAGGCGTCATCGGCTGCCGACGCGCTGCCTGCGAACAGGCCGCACATGGCCGAGGCCAGGGTTGACTTGCCGCTCCCCGAGGAGCCTGCGACCAGGATGATCTGACCCGGATATGCCTTCAGACTGACGCCGTCAAGCGCCGGCACGCCCCTTCGCAGGACGCGAAGCCCGACAACGTCTACGATTGGTTCCAAGGGGCTTCGCGCTCGCCGCCTTCGAGGCGCACCACGGCGGCAAGCGGCCATCTGTCACGGAGTATAGCCAGCGCCGACGGCCTGACCGTTACGAGGGCCTCGTCGAACTCGCCGGAATCGAGCACATCGAGCGCGATCGCGATGCCCTTGCCATGCCTGAGCTCCAGCGGTCCGATCTCATCAACGACCAGCAGATCGCACGGTGTCGCGGTCTGGAGGACCTCGCAGGCCCATTCGATCGTGCATTGATCAAAGCGCCATCTCCCCGAAGTGGGTCCTTCGGGTTGCGTTGCATGGCCCTGGCTCTCTGCATGACAGCCTTCAATAACGGCGAGTGTCCGCCGCGTGTTGGTGCGAAGATCAACCGCCACGATCCTTTGGCGTTCGCCCTCGGCAGGATCGGAGACCGACAGGATGCCGCCGACGGCGAGCCCCGATGAGCGCGCCCGTCGCGCAGCGTCCGCGCAGTACGTTGTCTTGCCGGATCCCGACGGGCCGGATACCAGCGTCAGGATGCCTCTGTGGCGAGGCTCGGCGGATGCCGGCCGACCCTCTTGCCCGGCCTGCCCGACGTGCGGCGCAAGCCGCTCGACTGCGTCCAGCGCAGCCATGGATCGGCTTCCCGCCCCGGACCATGCGTCCGGAGCACGCGGAGCGGCACCGTTGCGTGAGCGCGTCTCCATGGCGTGCAAGGGTATGTACTCCGTCCCGAAATCTGCGATCTGTTGTATGGTCGTTCGTCGCAGGAACTCGACCAGCCGGGCCCGGTGTTCCCTCCAGAACTCGTGCGCTGGGCACGCCCGGTCGTCCGAACACGGCGTTCCACCGAGCAGGCATAGCGATTGTATCACCGGATCATCCAGCGCTTCGCAAACATCGTACAGGCTGATCTCCGTCGCGGGCCTCTGAAGCGCGCTTCCTCCGCGCCGGCCTCTTTGATTGTAGACCAGCCTGCGCCGCGACAGGAGATTCATGATCTTGCCGAGAAATGGAGGAGGTACAGCCGAGCGGATCGCGAGCTCCCGTACGCACATCGGGCTGCCCCCCGTGCGCGCCAGTTCTGCGAGCGCCCGGATACCGTAACTCGACGTCTGTGAGATCATCGCTCTGCCTCAGCCTTGAGCCCAAAATCCCTTTCATGGATACAGTTATCCGCAAAGGCATTGTACCCATACCTGCTCCGACTGTCAACGGTAGGTCGGGAGGCGAGGCTCGACGCAGCGCGAGGCAGGACGCTGACTGCGTCGTTGAGGTCGGCCCGGCGTTCCGAGGTACCAGGGCAAGTTCAGGCTGCAGCGCTATGCCACGCCGAATGACCTGCGCCGCGAATGTTAAGATCTGGCGATCGTGGACGGGACCCACATAGCGTTCCAGGTTTGGGTCCCTACCAGGAAGGGCGTGCAGCCTGGCGGCGTCTACAAGATCAACGTCAGCACGCCGGCACAGGCACGACCGGGCATCGGCTACTTGGCATGCAGCCTGACCTGGTCGCCGTCGGTGTTCTGAGTGGAAACGGCATCGAGGCTCCCGCGCCCCAACCGTCGCGGAAGCCTACTTAGCCGAGGTCGGACGGGGCCAAGCGCTCATAGACGCCTCGGGCCTCGTCCGCTGTAAGTGGACACCAAGACATAGCGGGGGCGGTGTTCCTGCCCACCCCCGCCAATGCACGCCCTCAGCAGGCATTCTGGTCATCTCATGCGGTCAAGTCCCGCTGTGGACGGCGTCCAGACTCGACGCTGTGATTCGGGCGCTACTCCGGCCACCAGAACATCAGCGAGGTGTGTGTCATGGTGATGAGGTCGCCGCAGCGGATGTCGAACAGCCCCGGATAGATGATTTCGTTCTCATCGGCACAGTACATGAGCGCGTCCTGCAGGCTGGCGGGCATGGCGCCCGGATACGCGCCGACATACAGTCCACCGCGCCACTTCATGTTCTTGGCGTGTCCGTCCGCGAACATGACGTTGAAGCGCGACCCGTGCAGCAG
>JBBIQU010000272.1:0-3944 GCA_037442185.1 Chthonomonadales bacterium
CGAAGGATGAAGGACGAAGGATGAAGGACGAAGGATGAAGGACGAAGGATGAAGGCTGATAGATGATGGCCGACGGATGCCGCGTCGTCTCCCCTCTCCCGCGGTTGGTGTGCGTGACACAGTCATCCCCGGAAGACCCGCGGGAGAGGGCCAGGGTGAGGGTGGGGCGTACGATTGGTGAACGGTGATGGCTGAGGATCGAATGGCCGTGTTGGCGGGGTAGTGGCAAATCGCGTATGAACGTGCTGGAGCGCGTGTGTCCGCTGTTCACCGTCCTGCGCTCGTACCGCAGGGCCGATCTCGCCTCCGACATCATCGCGGGGGTGACCGTTGGCGTGCTGCTTGTGCCGCAGTCCATGGGCTATGCCATGCTTGCGGGCTTGCCGCCCGCGGTGGGGCTCTATTCGTGCACATTGCCGTTGATCGTCTACGCGCTCCTCGGCACATCCCGGCAACTGGCCGTTGGACCGGTCGCCATGATGTCGCTCCTGATCAATGCCCAGGTGGCTCCTCTGGCGAAGGGCGACCCGACCCTCTACCTGTCTCTTGCGGTCCAGATGGCGCTCATCGTCGGCGTGCTGCAGGCTGCCATGGGCGCGCTTCGCCTCGGCGCGCTGGTCAACTTCCTCAGCCATGCAGTCACCTCCGGGTTCACTTCGGCCGCCGCCATCATCATCATGTTGAGCCAGCTCAAGCATCTGCTCGGGATCAAGATGGACACCGAGGGATCGGCTCTTGCTCAGATAGCCGATGCAGCCCGAGGCATTGGCGAGGCGCAGCCGGTCGCATTGCTGATGGGCCTCGGCGCTATCGCTGTGCTGATTGCGGTCAAGCGACGACTGCCGCGCGTTCCCGGGCCCATGGTCGTCGCCGTCCTGGGCACTGCCATCGCTCAGATCATGCGACTGGATCAGCACGGCCTGGCGGTTGTCGGCGACGTTCCCCGCGGGCTGCCCGGCCTGGCGGTTCCGTCCCTCGATTTCGGCATGCTCGGCATGATGCTGCCCGCGGCGATCACGATCAGCCTCATCGGCTTCGTCGAGTCCATCGCCGTCGCGAACATCATCGCCGCCCGCGAGCGCTATCGCGTCTCGGCCGATCGCGAGTTGATCGCCCTCGGAGCGGCCAACCTTGCCGCAGCCGCCGTCGGGGCTTACCCGGTGACGGGCGGCCTATCGCGAACGGCGGTCAACCACCAGGCGGGAGCGCGAACCGGTCTGGCCTCCATCGTTACGGCCCTGCTCATTGTGGCAACGCTCCTATTCCTGACGCCGCTCTTCCACTTCACGCCGAAGGCGGTGCTCGCAGGGCTGGTGGTTGTCTCGGTTGCCGGCCTCGTGGACCTTCGCGAGTTTCGGAGCCTCTGGACACTGCGCCCATCCGACGCGGCCTCTCTGGGAGTCACATTCCTCGTGACGCTCACCCTCAACGTCGAGATCGGCATCGTTTCGGGCGTTGTCTTCTCGCTCGCGCTCTTCGTCTGGCGCAGCGCGCACCCCCGCATCGTAGAGGTCGGCCTGGTCGAGCACGATGGCGCGTTCCGCGACATCACGCGGTTCCCGGATGCGCGAACCTACGAGGGCGTTCTGATCATGCGCGTGGATGCGGCCCTCTACTTCGCCAATATGCGCTTCGTCGAGGAGCGGCTGCAAGCCATGCTTGCCGAAAGGCGAGTCAACTGGGTCGTATTCGACCTGACCAGCGTCAACGACATGGACGGCGTCGCGGCCCACACACTCCACGAATGGACTACGATCTACGAGCAACAGGGCATCCGCTTCGCCTTCGCCGGCATGAAGGGCCCCGTGCGTGATCTCGTACTCCGAGCCGGCTGGCCCGAGCAGCACGCGCGTCAGGTGTCGCTGCAGAAGACGCTGGAGGAGATCGGGGTGGAGCCTACAGCGGCAGTGTCCCCTTCTCCTCCCACGGCCTGACGTTCCGCTCAAGGCCGTGCCGATCCATCAACTCGGCACATAGGCGATACAGCCGATCCGCATTTGGGCACTCGCACCGATAGCGATCGCCGAAGGTCCGCTCGTAGCGCGGGCGCAGGCCCGGGTACAGCGCGTCCAGCTTACGGTAGAACCACTCCCTCTGGCCGGAACGGAGCGTCACGCCGAACCACGGAACGACGAACCGAACGCCATGGGCGGCGCAACCTTCGATGATCGCGGTCAGGTTCTCTTCGGTATCGTTGATGAACGGCAGGATCGGCATGATGAGCACGCCGACCAGAATGCCGCGGTCGGACAGCGCTCGGGCTGCGGCGAACCTCCGCGACGGTGATGGCGCTCCCGGTTCGATCCGCCGGGCCAGATCGTCATCGGACGTCGTGACGGTGAAGCAAACAGAGGCGCGCTGGCGGTTGATCCGCTCAAGCAGGTCGGCGTCGCGCAGGATCAAGTCGCTCTTGGTCGTAATGTGCACGGGGTAGCCGAACTCGGCGATCACCTCGAGCGCCCGACCGGTCATGTTCAGCGTGGCTTCTGACGGCGTGTAGGGATCCTGCATCGCGCCGGTTCCGACGACACCCCTGACGCGCAGCCGGCCAAGCTCCCGCCGCAGCAGCGTGATGGCGTTGGCCTTGACCAGCAGCTCGCCGTCGAAGTCCGCGATCCGGTAGCAGTCGCTGCGCGAGTCGCAGTAGATGCAATGGTGCTCGCACCCACGGTAGATGTTCATGTTGTACCGGACGCCGAACCAGCTCTCGGGGTCCTTCGTCCGCGCGAGGAGCGTCCTGGCTTGGGTCTCGCGGATAGCCATTCGCGATCTGAGCAATCCTACAGGCGTCGGGCGCTCACCTGCTGCCGAATGGTAAGAGACTTGCCCTCCACGGTCACCTCGGCTTCGTGAGAGTACTTCATATGAACCATGAGTCCGTCCTTCGGGTCGAGGAGCATGCCGCCGGAGCCGGCGGCCTTGCCTTGCGGGATCGTCGCGTTCGACATCACTTCGAGCCGCGCCACGCGCTTGCCGTCGAACTCCGTGAAACCCGTGAAGCGATAGGTATCTGTCGCCGTACCCTTTCCCTGTGACCGGGCCGAGACGATGCCGTAGCCCGGGAACGTGTCGCCTACTTTGAGAGGCCGCTCGGGGAAGACCACCCCCAACCTCGTCATCGGCTCCTTCCCCCACATGGCTTTCCCGCGCCGGTCTATCGTCAGTGTCAGGTAGTTCTTCCTCGTGTCGTACCGCTCATCATCGTCGCGTTCGATGGCAAACCGCACCGTTGCGATTTCCTTCTCGATCTTCCGGCAATCGAGGCGGAAGACGGTGTGGTTCTTCTGCTCGCCGGTAGGCAGACCTTCAGTGACGATCCGCATGTCGTATCGGGCCTTCTGGCCGGGCTTCATCTGGAACCGGAATAGCCAACCGTCCTTGTGGCGAGTGATCTGGGCATCGGCTCGAGGCGTCGCGGCGGATGCCGCTGCCACCGCGAGAACGCATGCGGCAAGGGTTCGAAGCTGCGAGGGCATAGAGACTCCTTTGTCGCGGATCATCGGAGAAGCTGACGCCGGCTTGGCCGGCGCGCATCGGTTCGTCGCATGATCGGCCATTACGTATACGTTGCCCGCGGCCGCGAGGGCCCACGACTTTGGCACGGCGTCGGCGGCTGCGCGGGTCCGCGCTGACCAGACGATTCCCCGAGCGGCCTGTCTGTGCAACCACCCCCCGCCGACAGGACGCGCAGCGTGTAGCCGTCGCTTCTCGCGACGCAGAACGCGCGGCCTTCGGCCGTATCGAGAACGGACAACGGGGACGCATAGCCTTCGGCCGTGACGAGAACGGACAACGGGGACGCACGACCTCCGAACGTGCCGGTGGTTGGACGCGCAGCGTGTAGCCGTCGCTTCTTGCGACGCCGAACGTGTGCCTCGTTCCGAACGTTTGCGCGGGGTAGATGCCCGGCGACTGAAGTCGCGGCTTCGGACGGCACCAAGTCC
>JBBIQU010000273.1:0-3855 GCA_037442185.1 Chthonomonadales bacterium
CAGAGGAGCGAGGAGTCCATGATCTTGATGGCTGCACCGCCGCCGAGCTTGGTCACCTGCATGTGCTCCTCAATGCCGGGGAAGTCATTGGCCAGCGTGGAATCGATGGCAATGCCGATGTCGGGTTTCGTGGCGTATGCGGCGGTGGTTGCGCCTCGAAGTCCCACCTCCTCCTGCGTCGTGGCAACCGCCACGATCTCGCAGCGGTGCTCCCGAAGCTGGCGGAGCGCGGCGATCATGACGTAGACGGCAACACGCGCATCGAGCGTCTTGCTCAGTACGTTGTGCCCGACCTGCTCGGCCGTGCGCGCCATGGTGACCGGATCGCCGATCTCGACTTTGGCCTTGACCTCGTCACCGGTCAGACCAAGGTCAACGAAGAACTCCTCGATCTTCGGGGCCTTGGCCGCCTCTTCCGGCGTGAGCATGTGGATCGGTTTGGATGCGGGCATGAGCGCGCCCATGAGCCTCTCGCCGGATCTGGTGTGGAGGTATACGCGTTGCGCTACCATGTTACGCGGATCCCATCCGCCCATGGGCTGGAGCCTCACGAACCCTTTATCGTCCACGTGCTTCACGACAAAGCCGATCTCATCTATATGGGCCGCAAGCATGACGCGGGGACCCCCGGAGCCTCGTTTCGTGCCGATAACGTTGCCCATCACGTCCACCTGGAGTTCGTCCACGAGGTTCTTGAGCTCGCCGACGACTACCTTCCGTATCGGCTCCTCGAGACCCGGTACTCCCGGTGTCTCGCACAGCGTTTTCAACAGACTGAAGTCCATTCCGTACTCCCTGAATGTACGTGCCTCTGGCCGACCGGCGGGCCGAACAGGAATCTCCGTAGGTCCGCCGATCTGCCATCGAGATATGGCCGAACGGTGCAGTCAAACGGGAGGATGGTGGCTCATCGCAGGATCGGATGCGACGTCATTCGCCACGCGCACCGCCATTGCCTTGCGCCGCACCCGGGCCAGCGCGTTGTCAACGGACTTTACCTTGCAGCCGAGCCGTGTGGCAATTTCGTGATAGGACAAGCCGTCTTCGAAGCAGCCGAGCACGCGCCATTCGAAGCTTGACAACTGCCGACGCAGCGCCAGACACAGTGAACGGGCTTCCGCATCGGTGATCACTGCCGTCTCGGGGTCCTGGACGACGGAACGACACAACATGTATGCGTCGGGACTGGACGTGTCCCGCGTCGCGTCGAGGGAGACGGACGTGTTCAGAGCAGCCTGTTTCTGACGGCGCGCCGTCTTGATCGCCGTCAGCAGTTGCCGCCGAATGCATACTCGGGCGAACGCCGAGAAGGAGGCCGACCTCTCCACGCGGAAATCTACAATGGCCTGCCAGAGGCCGATCATTCCGATCTGAAGGATATCGTCTCGATCGGCGCCGGGGATGTAAAAGCTCCGAGCGGCACTCGTAACGAGGCTCCTGTACTTCCGGATGAGGCGCTCCGCCGCGCTCCGGTCGCCCATCTGCGCACAGGCAACGGTATCCGGGTCAGGCAAGTCATGATTGGATGCAGCGAACGGCACAGAGCTGCGGGGCGCACAGGTAGCCACTGCCCACTCCCGGACGCTCGGCTGTATTGTGCTTCTGCCGGTCCGCAGGGCGGTCCAAAGAGGTCGGCTCGCTCTGCGTTGCAGACGCTGTCCGCTGACGCCGAGCGTCAGTCATCGAGCATTATACAGCGGGTATGACGAGCGCGCAAGCTCCGACCATCCGCAAACGCAAGTCAGCAGGGAGGGATGCGGTGCAACGGTTCAGCATAGCGTGTCAGTTGGCCTTGTGCGTTCTCGCATTGCTCGTCGGCGCCGCAAAGGCCCATGGGCAGGAAATCAGGGCGTTCTGGGCGGATGCGTTCAGCCCGGCCATCAAGTCGAAGGACGAAGTCCACGACCTTCTGCGCCGCGTCAGGATGGCGAACTGCAATGCTGTGTTCGTTCAGGTTCGCAAGGGAGGCGACGCTTACTATGTATCGCGCTACGAGCCCTGGGCATCCGACAATCCCGAACGTTTCGACGGCCTTGCGTACCTGATCGAACAGGCGCATGCAGGCAAGCCCAGGATCTCCGTCCACGCCTGGATCAACACCTGCGCCGTCGGCAGAAGCCACGGTAACCCGCGGCATGTTGCCATATCGCATCCTGAATGGCTGAGCCTGTCGAACAAGGGAGCCGACTACGACGGCGAAGCAACCAAGATAGACCCCGGCCACCCCGATGCCGCCGATCACACGTTCCGCATCTACCTCGACGTCGCGCGACACTACGATGTGGACGGCATTCACTTCGATTTCGTGCGCTACGGAGGAACCGAGTGGGGATACAACCCGGTCAACGTCGCCCGGTTCAACGCGCGCTACGGCCGCACCGGACTTCCCGCTCCGTCCGACCCGGTCTGGATGCAGTGGCGCCGCGATCAGGTGACCGCGCTCGTTCGCAAGGTCTATGCTCTGGCGGCCGCAGTGAAGCCCCGTCTGGTTGTTTCGGCGGCAACCATAACGTGGGGCAAAGGTCCCGAGACGCTTCAGGAGTGGAACACCAAGTCCGCTGCCATGACCCGTGTGTTTCAGGACTGGCGCTCATGGATGGCCGAGGGCATCCTCGATCTCAACTGCCTCATGTCGTACTATCGGGAGGCGAGACACGCCGAATGGTTCCGGTTGTGGATAGACTGGGCCAAGGACAATCAGTTCGGTCGCTGGGCCATCCCGTCAAGCGGCGTGTGGCTGAACCCCATACGCGATTCGCTCAGGCAGATCGAGGCCATACGCGCCCCGTCGAAGCGCGGAAACCGCGGTCGCGGCGTACTGCTCTACTGCTACGCCTCAACAAACGTTGGGGCGGACGGGTCAGAACAGCGATACAACGAAGAGTTCTACAAGGCTCTTGCGGTCGCCTCGGCGCACGGCACGGCGCCGTTCGCCAAGCCGGCAGCGGAGCCGCAGATGCCCTGGAAAGTTCGGCCGACACGAGGACACATCTACGGGTTTGTGCGGGATGCCAACTCGTTGGAGCCGGTTGACGGCGCGATCGTGACACTTACGGGTTCGAACAAGCGTGTCGGTCGGACTGACGGGACCGGATTCTATGCGTTTGTGGACGTGGCGCCGGGTCCGGGGACCGTCACCATATCGGGGGCCGGATACGCGTCGAAGCGTTCCTCGGTGCAAGTGACCGCGGGAGCATCGCGCTGCGTCGGTTTCCTCATGGGCGCACCGAACGCGCCGTACACCCAATCGCTGAGCGAAGCCAGGTCGGCGCAGGCCGGCGCTCCCATCCGGCTCCATCGAGCGCTGGTTGTGGGCGGCACCGACAACTTCGTCGGGAGGCTGTTCATTGCCTCGACCGGGGAGCAGGCAGCGCTCCGCGTCGAGCTCCGGCCTGACGGCGCGCCGCCAGTTCAGTCCGGGGATGTCGTGGCCGTGATCGGTCGCGCGGGCACGGTGGATGGCGAAAGGGCAATCGTGGATGCCACGGCGGCTCTGGCGGACATGCAAGCCGGACAACGTGAGGTGCGCGACGCAGTATGGCGTCTGCCCGGCAAGGACGGGCCTGCGGTCGGAACGATGCCGGCGGCTGGGATCGGGCGCATCGCAGGTCTCGTTACCGGTCACGGTGACGGTGTGCTCACCCTGAGCGGACCCTGCGCGATCGAGGTGCGGCTTGACGACAGGAAGGGCTGCGGGGTCGAGGACGAGCCGACGCCGATCATAGCGCCGTCGCCGGCCTCGAGAATCACCGTGACGGGTGTTGTCACGCTGGCGACTCGCGACGGGCGGACCCTGGTCCGGATCTGGCCGAGAACGCCAGACGATATACAGGTGAACGCCGGGCCCGAGGCCGC
>JBBIQU010000274.1:0-3852 GCA_037442185.1 Chthonomonadales bacterium
GGTCTGCCAGCACGGGAGAGGCCTGTGAGGCGGCGTCAGTCGGCCTGTCAGGTACGAGAACGGCTCTGTGTCCTCGGAGGGGATCTCGAGGACCTCCTCCCATCGGACGCTGGACCGACGAATGCGCGGCGTCGTCCCGGTCTTGAACCGCGCGAGAGTCAGGCCTGAGTTTCGCAGCGGCTGAGAGAGCCGTTCGGCGCGCCCTCCGCCGTAACAGCCTCCCGGCGTGCGCTTGTCGCCGCAATGCATGAGGCCGTTCAAGTAAGTGCCGGTTGTGATCACTGCGGCGCGACACTGAATGACGATATCCGACGCAAGAAGGACACCGGCGACGCCCCGTTGGTCCGTTACCAGGCCGACGGCTTCATCAGAGATGGTGAAAACCCTATCCGAGGCGCCGAGCGCCGCAGCCATGTGCGCTTCGTAGAGCCTCTTGTCCACTTGCGCTCGCAGCGTGCGGATGGCGTGCCCCTTTCCGGTTCCGACGTTGCGTATGTGGGTGAATGTGGCGTCCACAGCAAGGGCCATGTGGCCGCCGAGGGCATCAATCTCGCGCACCAGGTGTCCCTTTGCGGGACCGCCGACAGAGCAGTTGCACGGCATGTGGCCCGCGCGCGACCCGGCCAGTGAGACCACGCAGACGCTAATGCCAAGGCGCGCGGCGATGAGGGCAGCCTCGCAGCCTGCGTGGCCTGAGCCGACAACGACAACGTCAAATCCGTTTCCTTGCATTTTGGCGGTCTATATCGTGTGCTTTGGCGAAAGGGGTCTAGCGCATTCCGCGATAAGTCGCTATACTACTGTTGGGCTCCGCTTGACCTTGAGTCACGTTGTGGCACTTGTCGGCCCATGCTTCCGTCAAGCCAAGCCCGCAGATCATCATCGCGCAATGACTGTACCACTTTGACCTGGGCGGCATACTGCTCCGGCAAGGGTGTGGGCGGAACCTGAGAAGCCCCGCTCCACGCCGCGAAAGGAGAACGCAGAAAAGATGATGCATGTTGGCACAACGGGCCGTGTTCTGACCGCATCTGTGATGTTGCTGGCGACGCATCTCAGCGCAAGCGGGCAAGGCACGGGCCCTGCCGCCGTCCCGCGGCAGGCGAACTCTGCAGAGGTTCAGCTCCACTTCGAGCGCAACGATGGGCAGGCGGCATCCGCCTATTCCTTCATCGCGAGGGGTCAGGGCTACAACCTGTTGTTGGCATCCGATCGCGCCTCGCTGCTAATGGGGGCCGGAAAAGGGGATGCGCGTTCCGATATGACGATGCGGCTCATTGGGGCGCGCTCCGTGAAGCCCATCGGCCAGACCCAGCTGCCGGGTCGAGCCAACTACCTCACCGGGCGGAATCCGTCGGACTGGGTAACGAACGTGCCCACGTTCGCTCGCGTGGCTTACCGCTCGGTCTATCCCGGCATTGACCTTGTGTATTACGGCAACCGACAGCGAGTTCAGTATGACTTCGTTGTCGCGCCCGGAGCCGACCCGAGCCGGATTGGCGTGCGGTTCGAAGGCGCGTCCCGCGTTTCGGTTGCGCCGAACGGCGAGCTCCTCCTCACCACACCCGTCGGCGTCGTCCGGCACGCCAAGCCATACGCCTATCAAACGGTTAACGGGCGACAGCGAGCGGTTCCGGCACGCTACGCGGTTCGGTCGGACGGCAGCGTGTCCTTCACCGTCGGCGGCTACGATCGCGGCCGGACACTTGTCATTGACCCGGTCATGTACCCGGTCCTGGAGTTCTCGACGTTCCTCGGCGGCGCCGGCGACGACGGAGCCCAGGCGGTCGCCGTGGATGCCTCGGGCAATGTCTACGTGGCAAGCTGGACCAACAGCGGCAACTACCCCGTTGCGGGGCCGGCCTATGACCCGGCGATCAACGGCAACTACGACGTGGCCGTGACCAAGATCAAGCCTAACGGCAAGACGCTGGTCTACTCCACGTTCATCGGCGGCGCGGGCTTCGATTTCGCCTCCGACATTGTTGTCAAGGGCGGCAACGCCATCGTCGTCGGCGATACCGATTCGGCTGACTTCCCGGTTACGGGCGGCGCGGTGCAGGGCGCCAATGCAGGCGGCGCGGACGGCTTCGTACTTGAACTGAACGCGTCAGGCTCGGCGCTGGTCGCGTCAACGTACGTTGGAGGCTCGGGATACGACACACTTCGGTCGGTTGCTCTCGACCCGGCGACGAATCGTGTTGCCGTCACCGGATGGACGAACTCGCCCAACTATCCCACAACTCCGGGCGCTTTCCAGACGACCTGGCCGGGCGGACTGCCCAGCTCGGCGCTTGCGACGGTGCTCCAGCCCAACCTTGGATCGTTCCACTTCTCCAGCTATCTGCACGGAACTGCACAGGAGCAGTACGGAGCCGGCGTTACCGTTGACAATCTCGGCCGCGTCGTCGTCGTCGGACGAACCAACTCGACGACCTTCCCAACGACCGTGGGCGCATATCAGACCGCCATCAAGGGCGAGGGCGACGCGTTTGTTACGATGTTCGACGCCTCCGGCGGCTCGCTGGTTTGGTCCACCCTCTACGGAGGCCTCTGGACCGACGGAGCCGAGGACGTGCTGATTGACCCGGCCGGGAACGTGTGTTTCGTCGGCCGCACCGACTCCAACGATATTCCGTTGCGCGGCGAGGAGCAGGCGGTCAACAACGGCCGCAAGGATGCTTTCTTCGCGGCGATCGAACCGGGTGGCGCGGCGCTCCATTGGGGCACCTACCTTGGCGGCTCGACCGACGACATGGCCAACTCAATCGTCCAGGACAATGCCGGTTTCATGTACATCGTCGGCGAGACCTGGTCCGACGACTTCCCGGTTACGGCGGGCGCATACCAAGCGGCTCGCTCCGGTCCGAGTGACGCCTTCGTCTGGAAGATCAAGCCGACCGGGGCCGGAGTGTTCACGCAGTACGCCACGTATCTGGGCGGCACCGGCAACGAGGGCGCCGTTGACGTGGCGTCGGACGGCAATAACCTGCTGTTCCTAACCGGATGGACGAACTCGGCCAACTACCCGACAACGCCCGGCGTCGTTCAGGGGACCTATGGCGGCGGTGACGAAGACGGGTTCCTGGTTCGGTTCAACCTGCTCACGCTGCCGACGACCCTGTATACCATTGATCGAGTCGGGATCATCACCGACGATATCTACCTGCGCGCCTATGATCTGAAGCGCACCCATGACGGCATGCTGCTCGTGGGCGAGACCGTCAACTTCAAGATCGACGGTACCTTGGTCGGTAGCGCCGTCACCAACGCAGGCGGAGACGCATTCCTTCTGTGGACGATCACTCCTGGACCGGCCACTCGAACCATCACGGCCGAGTACCTGGGCAACGACCCGTATGAGCCGTCGAGCGCGACCGCGACACTGACAGCTCAGACGGTGACGCCCAAGCTGTTCGGAGTCAACCGCGAGGCTCGCATCACAGGATATGTGGTGTTCAAGGGCTGGCTGTGGCGTCCTGACAACACGGGCATCCCGGGCAGGCTCATCACGTTCAAGCTCGACGGTACGCTGATCGGATCGGACACGACCATCTCTACCGGACGCGCTCAGGTGGGCTACACGGTTGCGGCGGGAGCAGGGGCAGGCAACAGGCAGATCAAGGTTGAGTGGGCAGGCGACGCAGGCTTCCTGCCGGCGGTCGGCATCAACACGTTGAAAGTGAACCCGGCAGCGCCGTACATCTGGGTGAGCCCGCGCACGGTGGCTGTCGGCGGAACTGCCAAACTGTATGCGTTGTTCCGCCGTCTCAAGGACTACGCGCCGCAGCCGGGCAAGACCGTTGACTTCAAGATAGACGGCACCGTGGTCCAGACAATGGTGACCAACGG
>JBBIQU010000275.1:0-3769 GCA_037442185.1 Chthonomonadales bacterium
TGCATGGCCGACAACGAGGTGTCCCTCGGCATTCAAGTTCGCGCCGATCCACGGGACTGGCAGCGTTCGGCAACCATGACCGTTGAGGCCCGCAACTTGGACAGGACCGGCCAGCCCATCGTGACGGCCATACCGTGGACTGACGTTGATCCGGCCTCCGTGCGCGTCTTCGATCCGGCCTCAGGGCCGAGTCTGTCGTGCCCCGCCCAGGTGGACAATCTCCCCAATGGCCTGATTCTGTGCTTCCTGCCGAAGGGCGAGTTCAAGGCCAACACCAAGCGTGTTTTCCGCGTCGTGTGGAACCGAAGGACAGCGCGAGCCGACGACCTACTGCCCATCGGCGCGCGCCGTGTGTTTCCTTCCGCTGGTGCAACCGGCAAATCGTCCCTCAGCATTCGCGCAACGCAATACTCAGCCGATCTTCAGGACGGGGTGTTGCGTCACCTCGCTGTAGCGGTGAAGCCCGGCATCAGTGTTCCGGTCATCTCGAAGATACTTGCATCTTCCGCGGAAACCGGCTGGACCGACGAGGCCGGGCTCTCCTGTACGACACGTGTGATTTCCGATGGGCCCGTACGCACCGTCGTTGAGGTGCGCAAGGCGCTTCGCAACGGTGTCAGTTACGTCAAGGAGTTCAGCTTCTACGATGCCCGCCTTGACGTTAGGACGCGTATGGAGCCCCGCGTCGGCATACCGAGCCGCGCGTTCTACGCGGCGACGGGCAACATTCGATGCTCCACCGGCAAATCTGCGACGATTGACGGCCGAGGCGACGCCGAGGGCATGACGGGCGGTCCGGGCCCGCAACTCTGGTACGAGGTGGTCGGCGACGGATGGTCCCACTCATGCGTCACCCTCTCGACATCGGCGTCACTCGCCTACTGGGACTCGTCCGAATGGGGAGGCGTTGGGTTCGTGAGCCCGTCGGACCAAGAGCAAGTCGTCTCCTATCGCTTCTATGGCGCAGCGATGCCGTCGGGGTTCGGGGCACTCGACAGGTCCCGCTTGGCCGAACCGGCTGCGATCCGGATTTCAGACAGGAGGAACCAATGACATTGCGCGCCCAAACAATTGCCCTCGTGATCGCTCTCGCCGCATCACTCCATACGGCCGCGGCCGCCGAAGAAGCGTGGAGCATTGGTGTTCGCGACGGCGACTATCGCGAGTTCGCCGTCAGCGGTAACTATCCGGCATACGCTTCTGCGTTTCCGCGTGGGGTTGCCGTTGATGCAGACCAGCCGGAGGTCTCGAAGCGCTGGCCGTACATACATCCGGGACCCGCCGATGCCTGGGCAGGAAGTCGGCCCCATCGCTTCACCATTGCGTTCTCCTTGACCCGCGTTCCGCCGGGCTCCTGCCGCATCAACATTGGCCTGGTAAACACCCACTATGCTTCGCCGCCCGCCCTTGCGATCAACATCAACGGCAGACCGGTCTATCGGCACGCGTTGCCCACGGGCGGGCCTGACCTCTCGCTAACCGATCCCAAAGCGGGTCGGCCGCAAGATATCTCCGTGCCATTCCCCGCCGGTCTCCTGCGCGCCGGAAGCAACGCGATCCACCTCGAGGTCGTCTCCGGCAGTTGGCTCCTGTATGACTATGTGGCTCTTCATGTTGGCTTGTCTGAGCCGCCGTATCCGGTCGTGCGCAACCTATCGGCATCAGGCACCATGCTCTTTCGCAAGACGGCCCACGGATTGCGACAAGTCGTACACCTATCGGTTCAGAACGATGGAATGGAGGGGACCGCCGTCGTCGCAATGGAGGGCGGCGCCAAGGCACGTAAGACCGTTCGGCTCGTGCCCGGCCCCAACCTCGTGGATATCGAAATCCTGCCTGTGCGACGCCCCGGCGACGCCGAGGTCATTGTTACGTCCGGTCCATCATCGGTTCGCACCACAGTTCACCTGAAGCCTGAGCGTCGCTGGACGGTCTACGCAGTACCCTCGTCTCACACAGACATCGGCTACACCGACATCCAGGAGAACGCCGTCGAACGTCACCTCATGAACACGGTCCGCGCCCTTGAGGCGCGCCGGACTTACCCCGGCTTCCGGTGGAATCTGGAAGTCGCGTTTCACGCGGATCTGATATCCATGTGGCGTCCCGACCTGCGCAACGACCTTGTTCGTGCCGTTCGAACCGGAGATATCGGAATCCAGGGGCTATACCTGAACATGTTGACCGGGCTATGTTCCTCGGAGGAGATGGTGCGCGTTCTCGCTCCAGCAGCCGCATGGCGCAAGGTGCGAGATGATGTCGCGCGCACGGCCTCCCTGAACGACGTGCCCAGCACAGTGGGCACAATGCCTACCATCCTCAGACACAGCGGTTACAGGTACTTCACCGATGCGGTCAACGAGTACCGAGGCCCGGTATTTCGACACGCCGACCGGAGGATGCGCCAGTGCCCGTTTTGGTGGCAGGGACCCGACGGCTCGCGGGTCTTAGCCGTCTTCACGCACGGATACGCTCAGATGGGCGGGATCGGCTTGACTTCGAGTGTAGACGAAGTCGAGCGCTCGCTGCCCGGCTGGCTTCGCGGGTTCGACCGTCCTGAGTACCCCGGATCGGCCGCAATCGCCTACGGCGGTTTCAGCGACAACATAGCCATATCTCCCGTCTACGCGAAAGTGGTCCGCGAGTGGAACCGCCGCTATGCCTATCCCAGGGTCATTCTCGGAACAGCGTCTGACTTCTTCCGACATGTGGAGCGTGAGTCCGGCGCTAAGCTGCCGGTCTTCACGGGCGACATGGGTTCGTACTGGGAGGATGGAGCGGCGTCCTCGGCTCATGAAACGGCGATCACTCGTCATGCGCGTTCCCGCCTGAGCGCTGCCCAACGACTCCTGACGCTCCGCAACGCAGGCATGCCGGCAACGAGCGCCCGGCTCGCGCGTGAGCTCGATGACGCGTGGCGCGCCGTGATCTTCTACAACGAACATACGTGGGGAGCCTGGTGCAGCATCTCGGCCCCATACGCCGAACAAACCCTGTCACAGTGGAGACGCAAGAAGGCGTTTGCCGATGCCGCTCGGGAATGCACAAGAGCCATCGTCAGTGGGCTAGGAGCCCCTGCAGTAGCCCGGGTCGGTGCCGTTGTACGCGTCTGGAACGCCAACGCCTGGGTTCGGACCATCGAGGTCACTCTGCCCGCCGCCGCTGATTCGGATGCGTTGGGCGTTCAGGACATCGCCTCTGCTCGGATGGTGCCCAGCCAGATGGAACGGCACGGCGGCAAGCGGCTTGTGTTCACTGCCCACGGGGTCCCGCCGTTTGGTTACCGGGATTTCCGCGTGACGGCCTCGGCCTGGTCCGGTCCCGCGATCCTGTCTCAAGGTTCCTCCGCAAACGAATGGCAATCCGCCACGTGGCGCATGCAGCTCGATCCCGCCACGGGTTCGGTATCAAGCCTGACCGACGTTGCATCGGGTCGCGAATGGCTCAGACCGAACCAGGGGCATTCTCTGAATCAGGTCCTGTACGTCGCAGGCGGCGAAGGGTCCGGACTGATCAATCAGTCCGGAGGCACGCCCGCGATAGAAGTCAGAAGTCACAGACGAGCCGACGTGACGTTGGTCGAAAACGGCGCAGTTCGCGCTGTGCTGCACCTGCGGAGGACGGGCGTCGGACTTCCGGACGTTGATACCTACCTCTTGGCCCACGCCGACGGTCGCCTCGAGTTCCGCAACATCATGCATCATCGCTCAACGACCGCGAAAGAAGCGGCCTATTTCGCGTTTCCTTTCGCCCTGAACGCTGAAAAGGT
>JBBIQU010000276.1:0-3762 GCA_037442185.1 Chthonomonadales bacterium
TTCATCCCGGCCATCGGGATGTTCCCCCGCCCCGGGGCGGTTGCCTCGGGCGCCTCCTCGTGCGCGCCCATGCGCCGACGCCGGACGAAGCGTTCGTCCTACACATCCCAAGCTGTGTGTCCCACTTGCCCCGAAGGCCGATTGCGGGCACGCTAGGCTTGATCTTATGCAATTGCACAACGTTCCCACGCTTACGAGTTCGTTTACGGAGATCTGCGATGTTGTCCGAAGTGCTTTGCAGCCTTGCGGGTGGGAAGACCCGCACAAGACGTTCATCAGTTAGCAGTATCAGCCGGAATGCCGATGCGACAATGGGGATCGTGTCCGCTCTGGCAGTTCTTGGCTTCATCTCGGTACCTGCCGCGGCTGCGCCGATCCAAGCCAACATCGGTGTTGGGTGGATCTGCGACTGGACCACGACACCGCAACAGACGGGGTATTCAATGGGCGGCAGCGCTGGCGGAGGGACACTGACCGTTCATGTCCATCTAGCCGAACCAGCAACGATCGCCTCGCTGAGTTCAATCACGATCACCGAGTTGGATTGCGGAGGAGAGGGACCGCGAGAGACCGTGTTTGCCGGTCCGTTCACGAGTGGGACATGCCCACCCGGATGCAGCGGGAGCCCATCGAATCCGCGTTTCAGTCTGACCTGCGGCGCGACGCAGTTCCACAACGGGCCACACACGATCTCAGTCGCCGGCACGGGTTGGACCTTCCCGGGGCCCCCTCCGCTGTTCCTCACCCCGCGGCCCATCGAGGGTTCCATCAGCATAGACATTGGCAACCTTGTGGTGACGGCAGTACAGCCGGCTAACCCGGAACCGATCCTCTGGCATGCCGAACCCGGCGAGACCGTCCAGTTGCGGGCGACGGCCGCAGCCGCATACAAGGCGCTCCAGCCCGTGAAGCTCACCATCTACCGGAGCGACCAGACGCGGGTGAAGACGTTTGAAACAACCGTGGCAATCGGTCCCGGCGTCACCGAGCTGCCGTTTACCTGGGACGGCACACAGGACGCAACTTTGGAAGGGATTGCCGAGCCCGGGGTGTACTTGTTCCAGTGGCAAGTCGGCTCCGCAGGGCCGACAATGGACGCGGATCAGGACAAGTCGAGCGGCCTGGTATGTGATCCTCTCGGTGCCGAAGCGGAGCTTGTTTCGGATGACGGAGGACTAGTGACCTACCGGGTTCGCTACGCGCTGACGTCCTCGGCAAGTTTCGGGGCGAGCCTCGGCACGGTGACGGTCTTCGATCCCTCGTTGGCTATCATCCGCGAACGGACGCTGGCCTCGGACGAGCTTACGCTCGGCTCGCATGATGTTCTTGTGGCGCTGCCGCCACCGGACAAGGCGGCGCGGTACTGCTTCCTCGTAGCCGCTCGGGATGGACTCTCAGGTGGCGACAGATCTCACCGGCAGCGGTGGGCACTCCAATGTAATCATGGGGTCACTCTTTGCGCGGCCGCGGTGTTCGGCTTCTCGGCCGGGCCATTTCCGTGGAGCAGTGCTGGGACAATCGAAAGCGCGGCAACGGCTTGGTCGCTACTCCGCGATGGGCGATTCGTGCATGGCACGCGTATCGCTCGGTGCGCACGAGCCAGGACTACCGCGAATGCACTCGATGACCCGTTGGGCAGGCCGCCTGCAGAGTGGCCTGATGAGCCGCGGAAGGATGTCGAAGCTACGGAAGGTTGGTACGCACTGCACTGGTCCCGCGTAATCACAGGCACGACCATCTGGGCATACTTCGGCCATGGCGGCGGCGGATCGAACTGGGCAGGCAAGTTCGTTGAGTTCGCCAATGCCAACACGGTGCTCGCGGCCGGACCTTTTTCGCCTTCGCTGGGCGGAGGCCGCACTGCCAGGTACATATCGAGCCTGGCCGCGCAGCGCCTGACGGGAGGCGAGTTGGCCGTTGTGGCGGCGTGCAACGATGCCGGCGGCAGTCCCACGCCAATGGAAGCGGCACTGAAGGGCAAAGGGGCCCAGCACACGATCGCGTTCAATCGTGTAGTGAACCTCAACCTGGCGCGCAGGTGGTGGACGCTCTTCTGGCAATACGCATTGGTTGGTGAGCGTCCTGAAAGCACTCGAGACGGACTCGGGTGGGCCGCCGCGGCGCGACGGGCACAGCAGACGAGCCTCGAGGAGATTGGCGGCTCGGTGATGGGCCGGATAGGCTGGACGCCGTTCACGAACTACGATGGCCAGCCAGTTGATGACCGAACAGGAGGATGAACGTGCACCTTGTGCCGGCATGGCGCAGTTTGCGCATGATGAGGGTATGGCTGCTCATCACGACAACATCCGGGCTTGCTTGGGCAGTCATCGAGCCCTACGACCCGCAGTCAATGAGCTTTGCCATCTCACCGGATCAGGCTACAGCAGCGGTTCGGCAATGGTCGGGCGCACCCGAACTCGCCTTGACGCTTCGTGGGGTCAACATGCATCCCGAGCGGCCTGGCGAGGATCGCTATCTCTTCGTGACGCCCGACGCAGATGAGTTCCTTGTTCGATGCGATACCGGCCTCGTGTCCCGCTGGATCAATGGGTCCGGCACCGACGCTTGGGCCCAAGCCAAGGCCTCGGGGATCACAGCGACCTACAGCCCGGCGCAGATCGGTGCCGTGGCGACTGCTTTTGCGAACCAACGGTTCCCGGCCTTCGGCTCGCGAGGGATGCAGGCCATTCGCAACGACGGTCACTCCGTGGAGTTTGTGGCGGTCTTGCCGGGGCCAACATACTACGGAGGCCATCACTGCCGCATTGATGTCAACGAGTACACCGGCTCGGTCATCGGCTATATGGCAGCAACCGGCGAAGATGTGACGATCTCAACTCAGCCCTCCGTGAACGTTGCCCAGGCCGAGGCCGCTGCCCTCGGGGCTGTGTTGGACAACCCGGCGGTTGCGACGGCGTTCACCACTGAGCCGACGGCGCTCTGGGTGGCCCGTGATGAGATGGGCCTTCAGCGGCTCGCATGGGTCGTCCCTCTGGCAGCAAGCACCGATGCGTCAGTGACATACGAAGATTACGCGTCCGGTCGCGCAGTGGGCCTGCACCATTCTGACGCGTATGTTGATGCCCTGACCGCGGAGGTGTATGGCGGCGAGGAGTTCCTCGGGTCCCCGCACGCTTCGCGCCCAAGGGCGGGATGGCGGTCGGTCCGTGCGTCTCGGAGGGACGCAACGCGCGATCGGAGGGCCGCACAGGCGCTCGGTCTCAGTATTGGCGGCCGTGAATGCTCAAGGCCCTGCTACCCGCCCGTACTCGTGGACGGGAGCCCGTGGATCCCGGTCGCGTGTCTTGGCATGAAGGCTCTGAGATCGCGCGTCGTGTGGTGCGACGGCTCAGTGCAGGTGGCTCTGGCCGACGGACGAACCGCAAAGCTGCAGGCGCGAGACCGTGCCGCCCGACGCGACGTTGCGGTCGGCCAGATATCGGCTCCGATGCGCATTCTGCACTCGAGAGCCTATGTGTCGCCCGAGACATGGGAGCTTCTGACCGGCTGGAAGTGCGCCTACTCACCTGCAGAGCGGGTGGTATCGCTTGATCCGCCCAGCGCACATCGGACGGCGACAGTGACGCCACGACCCTGACCGCAAAGCGCTCCGCTCGGTCGGCGTCTCCGCCGACCGAGCGGCCGCAGGCCGTGTAGCCGCGGGTTCTCCCCGCGCAGACGTTCGGTGACGGAAGCCACGCTCGGCGTCGCGAAAAGCGACGGCTACACGCTGCGCGTCCTATCGGCCCGTGTTCCCCC
>JBBIQU010000277.1:0-3757 GCA_037442185.1 Chthonomonadales bacterium
GGCTTCTACACTCCGATCGAGCCCTATCCGGTTCTGTATGTTACTGCCATCACCTCGCGCCGGGAGCCCGTCTATCCGGCGACCATCGTCGGCAAGCCTCCCATGGAGGACGCCTGGATCGGCAAGGCAGTCGAGCGCATCTTCCTGCCCATGGTGCGGCTCATGATCCCCGAACTCGTGGACATGAACCTGCCCGTCGAGGCGTGCTTCCACAACATCGCGCTCGTAAGCATCCGCAAGCGCTACCCCGGCCACGCATTCAAGGTGATGAACGCCATCTGGGGGATGGGTCAGCTTATGTTCACGAAGATGATCTTCGTGTTCGACGCCGACGTTGATGTGCAGAACGTCGCCGAGTGCGTCTGGCGCATGAGCAACAACCTGGACCCCGAGCGGGATATGCTGGTCACACGCGGCCCGGTGGATGTGCTAGACCATGCAAGCCGCGAAACCGGGTTCGGATCGAAGGTCGGGTTCGACTGCACTCGGAAGCTCCCGGCTGAGGGCCACCACCGCACATGGCCGGACGCAATCGAGATGAGCGCCGAGGTGAAGCAGCGCGTGGACGCGCTCTGGCCGCGCCTGGGACTGTAGCGCGATGGTCAGCGTCATTGCCGGACTGGGCCGGTCCATCACGGCCTGGGATCGCGCGGCCTTCCATGCGGTCAACGGCGGCCTCGGGTGCCCTGCTCTCGATGTGGCGATGCCGTTGATCACCGACCTCGGCCTCGGCCACGTGCAGCTCGGCGCGATCCTGCTCGCCGCATGCGTGCTTGGAGCGCTGAAGGGCGAGTTCCGTGGGCGCAATCCCGTCTCCGGCATCGCTCGAGCCATAGCCAACCGCCGCAGATGGGTTGTGCCTGCCATTCTCGCGCTCATCATCACCGGAATTGCCGTTCAGGGCCCGAAGCGACTGCATCGTCAGCGTCCGAGCTGGTTCTACGTCAACCAGCGCCGAGCCGGATTGTCGCCGGATGTCGAGGTGCGGACCATCAGGGGCAGGCGTCCGCTTCGCGTCAACGGCTTTCCGTCGGGCCATACGGCCACGTCCGCCGCCATTGCTCTGGTCCTGACGTTGCGCCTTCCCCGGCGGCGGGGCTACGGCGCAGCGATTGCAGTGGCCTGGTTTCTCGTGGCTGCGATCGGCCTTTCGCGTGTCTATATGGCGGACCACTGGCCGCTCGATGTGATCGGCGGCTTCGCGTTCGGCGGCGTTGGCGGCGTCGCTGCGCTAGCGTTGGTAAGGGAGCGTCGGATATGTCAAGCCGAATCGTGATCGGCATTACGGGCGCCAGCGGCGCGATCTACGGGGTCAGGCTGCTCGAGGCATCGTTGGTTTACTTCGATGAGGTCTACCTGTGCGTCTCGCCGCTGGGACGGCAGGCGCTCGAGGCCGAGACGGGTCTCGACGTATCCGAGATGGTCCGACGCGCGGAGGCGAGCGGGGCTTCGCTTGGCTCGCTGATCCGGATGGAGCCCGACGACATGTTCTCGCCGCCCGCGAGCGGTTCGTTCAGGCACAGCGGCATGGCGATTGCCCCTTGCTCCATGGGCACCGCCGGACGCATCGCTTCAGGCGTGAGCGATGGGCTCATCACGCGGGCCGCCGATGTCTGCCTGAAGGAGCGGCGTCCGCTTGTGCTCATCGTTCGCGAGACACCTCTGAGCATCGTGCATCTGCGCAATCTGACCGCTCTGGCCGAGGCCGGCGCCACCGTCATGCCGGCATGTCCAGCGTTCTACCATCACCCCGCAACCATCGAGCAGGCGGTGGACACCGTGATTCACCGCGCGCTGCAGCATCTGGGCGTTGCCGACACCGGCGAGCGCGAATGGCAAGTTAACGGCTGATCAATGGGGCACGTGTCCCATCGCGTGATCTGGGCGCATACCAACCGGTCGAGCATGTGGGTCATCGCAAGCGAAGCGATCCCGGTGGACGAAGGACCCAGATGGCGCGCTTGAGATCGCTTCGTCTGGTGCCATGAGGGCGAGCCAACCGCAGCGGTACGGTTGCCTTCTCGTCGAAACGTGGGTTGTGCGGTTGACTCGCCCCTACAACGGCGGGCACGCGTTTGCGTAGGGGCGTATCAGCCGGACCGACCACCTACCGATCAACCGACATCACGCTTGGACCGGCTGGTACGCCCTTGCGTCGCTCCAAAGAAACAAGCCTTCCGCGATGCGCGAGGCCTCTCTTACCGTGTGTCTGCTTCCCCATCGAACGCACGGAGCTCCCGGCGGAAACTCGCGATGACGTTTGGGCCGGAACGGCCGGTGGGCACACAAATCACATGATGTGATACGTACCTGATCAACGAAACCCGCAGGACTTGATGCGCGGCGGGCCGAACATGGCTGGGAATCCTCCAGGAGGACTATGCTGCGATGCCCATACGCACTTCGGACACTCGCCCGTCGCGCCGAGAGATGCTCGTCGGGGGCGCCCGGGCCGCACTCGGGTTGGCCATACCCGCTATCGTGCCCGCATCGGCGCTCGGGAGGGGCAAACGTCTCGCACCGAGCGAGCGCATCGTCATGGGGTCCATCGGTGTCGGCGGTCAGGGAACCCAGCATGTCGTGGGAGGAATCTGGACCCCGTCGGGAGGCCTCGTGGGCCGCGACGACGTTCAGTATGTTGCCGCCTGCGACGTGAATGCGCGCAACCTTGAGAACGCCCGCAACCTCGTGAACCAGCGGTACGGCAACAACGACTGCAAGACATACCGGGACTTCCGCGAACTCCTCGCCCGCCCCGACATTGACGCAGTGCTCATCGCAACGGGCGACCGATGGCATCCCTACATCTCCATTGCCGCCGCCAAGGCGGGCAAGGACGTCTACTGCGAGAAGCCCATGTCAGTGACCATTCGCGAAGCGCTTGCGGTCCGCGATGCGGTTGGGCGGTACGGCATCGTCTATCAGAACGGAACGCAGCAGCGGTCCAGCCGCGCCTTTCGCTTCGCATGTGAGCTGGTCCGCAACGGCCACATCGGCAAGCTGCAGGAAGTCGTTGTCGCCGTCGCCGGGCCTGCCTCGCATACCGACTGCCACCTGCCCGAGGAGCCGGTGCCCGAATGGCTCGACTACGACATGTGGCTTGGCCCTGCGCCGTGGCGGCCGTTCAACAGCAGCTACGTATTCGGCTGGATGGCCTGGCGTGACTTCTCGGGCGGCGAGATGACCAACTGGGGCGCGCACCACTTCGATATAGCGCAGTGGGGCATCGGCGCCGACAACTCAGGGCCGTTGGAGATCGTCCCGCCCAACGGCAAGGGCATCACCGCACTCACCTACCGCTTCGCCGACGGCGTCACCGTTACGCGCGACCCCGATCGTATGGCGCGAGAGGCAGGTCAGAGCAACGGCGTCATGTTCGTCGGCTCCAAAGGCAAGGTTGCCGTCTGGCGCTACGACCTGCGGACATGGCCCGAAAGCCTGGCGAATTACCGGCTCCGGCCCGACGAGATACACCTGCACGAGGCGGAGAATCACCATACGGACTTTCTGGATGCAGTTCGATCCCGCAGCAAGCCGGGTGCCAACGTCGAAGTTGCGGCCCGCTCGATCACCTTCTGCCATCTCGGGAACATCGCCTATGAACTGGAGCGGCCGGTACTGTGGGATCCGGCCCGTGAGAGGTTCGTGAACGACCCTGTTGCCGACCGTCTCATGGTTCGTCGCGCGCGGCCGCCGTGGACGCTCTCGTGCTGAAGGCTGAAAGCTGAAGGGTGAAGGGAGAAGGATGAAGGGTGAA
>JBBIQU010000278.1:0-3742 GCA_037442185.1 Chthonomonadales bacterium
GTATAGTACCGACCGTCGCTGTTCTGCGGGAAGGCCGTTGTTTGGAATACTGGGGAACCTGCCGCTGAAATCTAAGCAGTACCCGGGGAAGATGCCGAAGCTTCCTAGATCTACCTTGAAGTATGCTTCGGTCAGACCGAAGCCGAACATAACTTGGTTGAGTGTGCCGATGCGCTCATTGAGAGCGTTGAAATCCGGCGTGCAAACGGATGGATCCGTAACGAACTCACACACATCCGCATGCGCCGCGATGTACAGGTACGCATCGCTGCAAAGAAGCGTCGACAGCGGTATCTCGAAGACATCTATCTTGACGTTGTCCAGGCCCTCGTGCTTGAACGGAAAGCGGCCTGGCGCAGCGCGGGTCGGCTTGTTCTTGCTGACGTATAGATGGGTCGCCGTCATGCCCCAGTCGGAGCCAGTCGTGTCGTAGGTGACCCGGAGGTACTTCTTGGTGTTGACTTTGTACTGCTCGACGATCAGCTTGCCGATGAGGATATGCTGACCGGCGTAGAGGGGCTTCTCCACCCTGTTGTAGGCGTACGAAGCGGTGGAGGCAGCGAGAAGCAACATCGCTACGAGCGCGCCGCTCCCCTTAAGGATGGTTCTCATTATCATTGCTCCCTGGTGGCTCAGGCCACCCTGACATGATAGGCAGTTGATATAGCGCTCCCGATATGGTGGGTCAGCGCACCTTCATTATATGCAATACGTCCTACATTGTCAAGGAGTTTGTCCTACAGGGAAAAAAGATTCCTGGTGTCAGAAAGATGGGGGCTGAGAGCTGAGGGCTGAGGGCTGAGAGGCGAGAGGCAAGGGGCAAGAGGAGAGGCGCACTCGCCTCCAAACGATCTCCGGGTTAACTGTCGCCCTACTTCTTCTTCGCCGGCGGTTTCCTGGTCACGACCTGCATGGACGCGATCCTGTCGCCGACTTTGATCTTCTTGACGACGTCCATGCCCTTGGTGACCTTGCCGAAGACGCAGTAGTCGCCGTCAAGCTGGTGGTTGGCCTCGAGGTTGATGAACCACTGGCTGTCGCCGGTTGCCGAGCGGGGCGCCGACAGGGCCATGGCCATGGTGCCGGGGCGATGGGTCTTGTTGTTGACCTCGAAGGGGATACTCTTGCCCGATCCTCCAGCGCCGATCCTGAGCTCCATCTTGCGCTGATCCGACATGGCGGCCATCTCGGCCGGCTTGAGGGTCTTTGTCTTCGGATCGCCGGCCTGAACCACGAAGCCCGGCTCGACGCGGTGCACCAGGATGCCGTCGTAGAACTTGCGCTTGCAGAGGTCCACCATATGCGCCACAGTCTTGGGCGCATCGGCGGGGTATAGCTCGAGCATGACCGTGCCGCGGCCCTCGATCTTCATTTCGATCTGAACGGGCTTGTCGGCGGCGAGGGCGGGGTTAGGCAAGAGGCAAGAGGCGAGAGCTAGCAGGCAAGAGGCAAGAGCTGAGGGCTGAGAGCTGAGGGCTGAGGGCTGAGAGCTGAGAGCTGAGGGCTGAGAGCTGAGGGCTGAGGCGCACGGGTTCGCGGGAGCAGGGCGGTTCATTGGTATCTCCTTCATTGGGCGATCATGCTTTGGACGGCGTCGCCGACGGCGATCTTGTCAACCACGTCCATGCCCTGGACGACCCTGCCGAAAACGCAGTAATCGTTGTTGAGGCCGACGTTGTCGCTCAAGTTGATGAAGAACTGGCTGTCTCCGGTCGGCGAACGCGGAGCGCTCAACGCCATGGCGACGGCGCCCCGAATGTGAGCCAGATTGTTCGGCTCAAACGGGATGTTGGTGCCTGAACCTCCCGCGCCGATGCCAAGCCCGACCTTCTGTTCATCGCTCATGCCGGCCAGCTCTGCCGACGAGGTCTCTTTGGTGTCCGGGTCGCCCGCCTGGACAACGAACTTCGGCTCCACGCGGTGGAACTTAACGTTGTTATAGAACCCTGTCTTGGCAAGCCGGATGAACTGTTTGACGGTTTCCGGGGCGGCCTTGGGGTAGACCTCGATGACGATGTCGCCCTTGCCGGCCACCTTCATCGTGAGTCTGGTCGCGCCTTCCATTGGGGGCTTGAAATCTCGGCTTGCCGTACGAGCCTTGGCCCGCTGCTCTTCATCGGCCTTCTTCCAGGCAGCCTCCTGTTCGGCCTCTTTTGCCGCGGCCTCTTCTTCCTGCGGCGCCGGCGAGAGGTCTTTGCTCTGTTGAGTAAGGATGGATAGGGCAAGCGCGACAATCGCGATGCCGAGGATCATGAGTACAGCCCTCACGGCTCGCCTCCAAGTCCAATGGGTGTTGGCACGTGTTGTGCATATCAGATACGGGCGAAGCGCGGACTTGTGATCCCGCTCACGCCGCGCGGATTCTACCCCATGGGCGCCTGCGCCTCGGAACAGGGGCCGTATGCTACAATCCGATCCGCCATCCAGAGGGATCATCTGCCATGCTAGCCAAGCGCATCATTCCGTGCCTCGACGTTCGTGAAGGGCGCGTTGTCAAGGGAGTCAACTTCGTCAACCTTCGCGACGCGGGCGATCCCGTAGAACTCGCAGCCCGATATGACGACGAGGGCGCCGACGAACTGGTGTTCCTCGATATCACGGCCAGCCACGAACACCGCGACATCATCGTCGGCGTTGTCGAGCGCGTGGCCGATCAAATGTTCATCCCGTTCACCGTGGGCGGCGGCATCAGGACTACGGACGACTTCCGGAGGATACTGCGCGCCGGAGCCGACAAGGTGAGCATCAACACAGCGGCCGTGGAGCATCCTGACCTTATCAGCGCCGCGGCAGATCAGTTCGGCAGTCAGTGCGTCGTGGTTGCCATGGACCCCAAGTGCGTCGGAGTGAAGCCGGACGGCACACCGAAGTGGGAGGCGTTCACCCACGGTGGACGCCGCCCGACAGGCCTCGACGCTCTGGAATGGGCGCGCGAAGTCGAACGGCTGGGAGCGGGCGAGATACTGCTGACCAGCATGGACCACGACGGTACGCAGATCGGCTACGACATTCCGCTGACGCGGGCGATTGCGGAATGCGTCAGGATACCGGTGATCGCTTCTGGGGGCGCAGGGTCGCCGGAGCACTGTCTGCAAGCCGTGACGGAGGGCAAAGCCGACGCGGCCCTCGTGGCTTCCATCGTACACGACGGCGTCTGTACGATCGGCCGTATCAAATCATGTCTGGCGGCGGCCGGGGTTCCGGTCAGGCAATAGGCGAGTGGGGAGCGGTAAGCCGTGAACGACAACGGAACCGACATTGCGGACGGTCTCAAGTATGACAGCGCGGGTTTGATACCGGCGGTGATTCAGGATGCCGACAACGGCGACGTGCTGATGGTGGGCTACATGAACCGTGAGTCGGTCCGGCGCACGCTTGAGTCCGGCCGCGTTACGTTCTGGAGTCGCTCTCGCCAGGAGTTCTGGGTCAAGGGAGAGAAGTCGGGCAACACGCAGGAACTGGTCGAGATGCGCGTTGACTGCGACAAGGACTGCCTTCTCGTGTTCGCGCGGCAATCCGGTCCTGCATGCCACGAGGGCTTCAGGTCGTGCTTCTTCCGGCGCGCTGCGGGCAACGACTTTCAGGTGATCACCGAACGGCTCAAGACGCCGGAGGAGATGTACGGCACCCGCTAGCGCCCGTCCGCCTCGGACGCCGGCGTCCCCAAGGAGTTCATGGCACCCATGTTGTCGTTAATCGCGGCCGTGGTCGCGTTTCAGGCGACGCCCGTCGTTCATGGCAC
>JBBIQU010000279.1:0-3704 GCA_037442185.1 Chthonomonadales bacterium
TGGGGGAATTTGACCTGGCCACAGATGGAGGAATTTGAAGTGGCCGTCGGGGGCTCATCGACGAAGGCTTGTGTGACCATGATGCGGGAAAAGTCGAATTCGACCTCGATGCCATCGGCCAAAATCTCCTCCGCCTGATTGCGCAAGGGTATGGCAGTCGAACGTGCTCCCGCGAGATGGCCTCGCGCGTATTGACCCAACACGATACGCGAGCGCGTGGGGTGGCATGACTGCGATGCCGGGTTCGTCACGCGTCACCGCCTCGCAAGCCCTCTACCCAATCGGTAGCATCTGGAACATCCGTCCATGCTGCCGTTCCACGTCGCACCATCTGCTTGAACTCGGCCTCGTTGTAGGTGGGCTGGCAGGCATCTGACGCCTGCGTAACGCTGCGAGACGCGGCCCCGGTATCGTTGGTGCCGTCGCTGCTCGTCAAGCGTAGTTCGTTGCGCGGTTCCATGAGGGAAATTGTCGGGGCAAGGCCGGCATGCCGGCTAAGGCTTCCGGGGCGTGGCCGCCTTCTTCTTGGCCGCCGTCTTGCGCGGCACGGCCTTGGCTGCGGCTTTTTTGTCCTGCACCGGCTCTGCAATCTGTTGAGGCGCAAGATTCTCTGCCACCTTGATCAGCAATCGCGGGCCTACGATTTCACCCTCCTCGGTCGTTGCCATCAAACGAATCGAGGTGGGCTTCTCGATGAAGAAGGGCGAAAACACGATGGCCGTGCTGATGTTCTTTCGCGTGGCCGTCGGGTCGACGATCTGCGCCGCCTGTTGAAGGTCCTCCGGCGGAATTTCCAGCCGCGCAAGTTCGATGTCATCATCCTGCACGATACGCAGGGTGAGCGCCTTGAACGGTTTTTTCTGCGGCGTCGTAGCGGAAGCGAAAACGCACAGCTTGGGAAGGGCGACCGGCGCAGTGGCGACGTATAGGTCGCGCTGATAGCTGCCCATGAACGACAACTTGTTGCCCATCTCGTGACGGATGTCGTCGCAGAAGATGGCGGTCAGGATACGTTCGTCGTTCTTCTTCATGGCTATCTCACGGCGTGATTGCATCAACGAGTTCGGCGACTGGCACGCCGAGCGCCTGCGCCAGCTTCTTCACAGTGCTGACCTGCGGGTCGACCAAGCCGCGTTCGAGTCTGGCGATGTAGGGCTGGCTAGTCTCCGCGCGCCGGGCCAGTTCGGCTTGCGACCATCCTTTTCGCAGGCGCAATGCCGCGACCGACGAACGGTCAGCGTAGAAAGACTCGGCCACCCATTGCCGACCCTTGGCGATGGCCTTGGCGTTCTCCGGGTCTTGCTCCAACTCGGCAACCAGATCGTCGATATCGAGCGCGTCGGCAATCGCCGAAGGCTTCGGCGGCACGGCGAACTCGGCATAGATCACCTTGCACTCGGCTGTGCCCGTCGGGAGGTCGGGGACGAACCTAGTGGGTGGTAAGCCCGAGGTCTTTGTAGGCTTTGAGAATACGGCTTGTGATTTCATGGTCTCGTTTGTAATCGAAGTCTCGATGCACGACAGCTAGGACGTGGTATTGCAGGGTGCGTGGTTCATACGCATAAACGATGCGATAGCGCAGGCTGCCCTTCGGTTCAATCCAGATTTTCAGGCGCCACAGGTTGTATCCAACATTCCAAAACTCGAACCACTTGCTGACATGGTAGGCAGCGGCATGTTCGGCACCAAAGTCATGATCCAGCAGCGAGTCGATGATCGCCGGATCGGCCTTCGCCTGCTGCAACAGCGCCACCACCTTGCCTGCCGCAAATCTGTCTTTCGCCATCAGCTCACGAATGTCCGCTGCGGCATCAGGATGAATCGACAAGGATGGCACGATACTCAATTAGGTATTGCTCGTCAAGTTGCGCGGGGTGGCAAGGGCGGTTTCAATTTGAAGCTTGTGCGTCATAATAGCCGCGTGGGCTGATTACTGCGTAGCGGGGGTTGGCCCCTTTCATGGCAGGAGCCTACGCCCTGAAAACCCTTGCCAGCAGCGCGTCGAAGGTCGCTTGTGCCTTGGTGGTGGCGGCGGACTGTTGGTATTCGATGGAGCGGCCAGCGGTGAATCGCTCGACGAACTCCCGTTGTGTATCCATTGCCGGCAGCACTACCGGCAGGCCACGAAGTTGGGTCATGTTGATGCTTGCCAGATTGGTTGTCCGCTTGGCGCAGCGCAAGAAGTATTCGCGCGCCCGGCTTGATTGAAGGTAGATCACGAAGAACTGCGGCAGCATCGCCGACTGCTTACAGCGAACTCGGAAGACATGGTTCTGGTGAATGCAATTGGCGATGTCGTGCTCCCATAGCGCACCACGACCAAGTTTGTCGAAATCGCCACCTTCTGTCAGCACCACATCGCCATTTTGCAGGGCCAGTTGCTCGACATCCCTTGGCAACACCTCGATGGTCTTCACCTCGGTAAGGTCGATGTGGCCGGCCTGCACATTGGCAACCCGAAGGTAGGGAACTTCGACGGTCTGCTTGTCGCCGAACTTGCGGCCCTTGGTGACCCCCGAGACCACCTCGGCAATGTCGCCCAAACTGTGCTCCGCCCACCTCTTCGGATTCGTCGCCGGATCGCCGAACATATCGAGGAACAGCGCCGGGATCAGTTCCGCGGCCTTCTTCTCTGCCTCGCGCCGCAGGCGGACGATGCCCTCGGCACGCGTGAGCAGATCGACGATGCGGCGTTGCTCGGCAAGCGGTGGTTGTGGAACCTCCAATGCCTTCAAGATGCCCTGATTGATGTTCGGCTGTGCTACGCCTCGCGCAGCACGATTCAGGTCGCCGTGCTTCGAGTCGAGAAAATAGCGAAGGTAGTCCGAATCGAGTTGGGCTGTGTCCTTGGGGACGATACCTGCGATTGCTTGGTTCGTGGCTGCGTCGATACCAAGAACAGCCGTTCGACCGATGGTCGCGAAGATCGAGATGAGGACTGTGCCTTTGGGAAGCACCTTCGCGCTGCTATTGGCAATCCCTGCTTCGCTGATCGTTTCATCGGTGGTAATCACCGTGCCTTGAAGCATATCGGTAATCTTGACCCAAGGGATACCACCACCGAAATACTCGCGCTTGGTGCGGGAAGGTGTGCCGCCGGTCAGAATCCGACAGGCATCACCAAGGCTCACTCGTGGATAGGTCATCCGACCTGTTCTCCCAACGCCGCTTTCAACGCCTCGACTTCCTCAACAATCTCTGCCTCGATGGCTGCCAGTTCGTCGAGGATCACGCGCGGGTCGCGGTGCTCGACGGCGGTCTGGCTCATCGGCCGATAGCGGCCCGCCGAGAGGTTGAAGTCGTTGGCGCGGATCGTCGCCGCATCGGCGAACCACCATTGTCCCGGCCATTCGGCAGCCGCATCGCGCGCCTGCCAAGCCGGCAGCAGTTCGGCCCGGCGATGGAAAGCCGCCACGGCGCCGGGCAGATCGTCCGTGTCGATGGGCGTGTCGTGGTTGGCATCCAGTTTGTAGCCGTCGTTGTCGATGTGCAGGAACAACACATTCTCGGTGGCGCCGCCCTTCTTGAAGAACAGCACCGAGGTCTTGACCCCGGAATACGGCTGGAACACGCCGCCGGGCAGCGACAGCACCGCCTCGACGCGGTTGTTCTCGATCAGTTGCCGGCGCAGTTCCTTGTGCGCCGTGGTCGAGCCGAACAGCACGCCCTCGGGCACGATGACGCCGCAGCGGCCTCCGGGCCGC
>JBBIQU010000280.1:0-3700 GCA_037442185.1 Chthonomonadales bacterium
GCCAGCGAGCAGGCGCAGGATATTATCGAAACCGCAGGCGAACGGTTGGATGGGGGCACGGCCTATCCGGACATCATGCCCTTATCGCGCGTTCGTGCCGGCATGCGCGGGTACGGCCTCACCGTCTTCAGCGGCGCCAAGATCGAGCGCTTCGATGTGACGGTGGTTGCAGTGGTCCGCAACGGCAGTCTCGTCGCGCCCGGACACGACATGATCTTGATCCGCATGTCGGGCGGTCCTATGACGGGCCGCGGCGCGAATCTGATCCGCGGGATGAGCGGAAGCCCGATCTATATCGGCGGCAAGTGCATTGGGGCGTTCTCTCAGGGCGAACCGACGTCGAAAGAGCCTCTCGGCGGCGTTACGCCGATCGAGGACATGCTCGAAGCGTGGGACCCGAAGCTTCCGCAGAAGATGGAAGCGCGCGCAGGAGGGCGTACGCTTGAACTGCGCGATCCGCTCAGGGTCGGCCGACGGCTTATTCGGAGGATCGTGTTCGATGCCGGCGGTACGGAGCGGATGCGGATGGGTGCAGGCGAGACGCCTGCGCTTCGTCGGGGCGTGAACGGGAAGTCCGGGATACGCTTGGGTGCAGGCGAGACGCCTGCGCTACGGGCCGAAACGCTAAATCTGCAGCCATGCATCGGGATGATGACTCTGTCTGGCGGCTCACGAAGGTCGCTCAGGCTCTTGCGCGAGATGATGGAGCCCTACGGGATCGAGGTGGTGCAGGCTCCGGCGGGTGGCGCGAGGCCAACCGGAAGGACGGGCGCACTCGTGCCCGGCGCCGCTTTCTCCGCCATGCTGCTCACGGGCGACATTCAGACCGGAGCGACGGGTACCGTGACCTACCGCCGCGGCGAGAAGCTGCTCGGCTTCGGCCATCCGTTCCTCGGCGTCGGACCGCTGGCCGCTCCGATCTGCCCGGCGACTATCCACGATGTGTATCCGCTGAACGCCGGTTCGTACAAGATTTCGACGCCCGGGCCGCCTGTGGGAAGCACGTCGCAGGATCGGCCTTTCGGCATCAGCGCAGTCATCGGACGCAAGCCGCCGATGATACCGATATCCGTCGAGGTGGACGACCGCACGACGGGGCGTCAGCGGACCTTCAGGATGGAGGCCGTGCCGCATCCCAATCTGTACTCGGGGCTGATGACTCTGGCAGTTGGTTCTGCGATTGCGGACATCCATCCAACTCCCGGCCCTGTTACGGCTCGGGTCAGCACTTTGGTAGAGGCGGATCAGATCGGTCCCATCGAGCGGCAGAACACGGTTTTCGACGCCCGTGCCATAGATGTGGCGGCTTCGGCCGACCTCGAGGCGATACTCAGCGTCCTGTCAAACAATCCGTTCGATACGGTCCTTGCCAGGCGCGCCCACGTTCGATGCGTCATTGAGGCTGGCCGGCGAACGGCAACGCTCGAGCGAGCGTCCGTCAACGCGAGCAGGTACGAGCCGGGCGACACCGTAGAAGTCGCCGTGACGATCCGTCCGCATGACGCCGATCCTGTCATTCGGACCTGCAGTCTGGTCATTCCGGAGGATGTGCCCAACGGTCCCATGACGCTGACCGTCAGGGGTGGCGGCGCGCCTGCTCCGATCTCCATCGGCGGGATCGTCTTCCGGCCGTCAGCGCCCTCATCGGCAGAGCAGTCCCCGCCTGCGAGCGTCCGCCAGATGGTGGACCGGTTGCTTGAGAGGGAGAAGGGCGACGAGGTGGCCGTGAGGTTGGCGCTACCGACGACATCGGTCGCCGTCAAGGACCAGCGGCTGACCGGGTTGCCGCCGACACTCGACGCAATCATGCGGTCGTCCAGGGTATCGGGCACGCGCCTTGACCGTGATGCAGTGAAGGTCGTGATGCAGACTGACTGGGTCGTGACCGGCCAGCAGACATTGACCGTCAACGTCCAGCGTCCACCGGCTGCCGGGCCGGCGCCGGGCCAGACCCCGGGAACCGGGTCCGGCTCTTCGGCCGGTCAGCCGGCGTCGGGGCGAACGCTATCGGAGTTCGGGTTCTCCGCTGGCAGCGAGATCGCACAGAGGCCGAGAGGCGAAGCCCAGGAGCCGTCCAAGGGGGAGGTCAAGCCGGCCCAGCAGAAACCGCCCGCCGCGCAGGACGCTAAGCCCAAGGCGGAGACTACCGTTCCCGCAGATGCCGACAAGCCCGTTGCGCGGGTTGCCAGAATATGGCGGCAGTCGGGCGCAGAGTGGAGAGGCGCAAAGCTGCAGGGCGTGGGAGTCACATCTCGCGGGGATGCGGTCGTTGTGCCAAGTGCGAGACGGCTCTGTGGCCTGCCGGGCGCGGCGATCACGTGCATCGTCTCCGATGGCTCCGGAGGCGTGTTAGCATGCCTCAGCGGAAGCGCCGAGGTATTCAGGATCTCGTCTGCCGGAGCCATCGAGCGTGTCGCGGAAGTGCCCGAGGCCGTCGTTACATCGCTGTATCGCTCCCCCGAAGGCGCTCTCTACATCGGCACCGGTCCGCTCGGCAGGACCTACCGATGGTCGGCCGGCTCGTCGCCCACGATTGTCCACGACGCCGATGAATCCTATGTCCTGTGTCTTGCCGGTGGTCCGGACAGCACGGTGCTGATCGGCACAGGCGGCGGGCGCGGGAGCGTATACCGATTGGCTTGGTCAGGGGCAGTCGAAGTAATGGCGGCCGATCTTGACAGGCAGGTTCTATCAATAGGTACCGGGGCGGACGGAACGGTGTGGGCTGGAACTGCGGGTAAGGGTTGTCTTGTGCGCATTCCGGCATCGGGCAAGGCGCAGGTTGCGTTCGAGCTTCCAGGTCAGCATGTCTCGGCGATCGCGGCGTTGTCGGGTGGCGAAGTCGTGGCCGCGTCGGCGCCCAAGCTGACTCTCCACAGGTTCAGGGGCGGCACGTGGAGCGCGAGGCAGTTGGAAGTGCAGTCGTCGAATGTGGCGCTGCACGCGGCGGGTGACGCGGTTCTCGTGGCGGCAGGCTCTGCTGCGTTCACTTGCGGTGCGGATGATACGACGACGCCGATCAGCCTGCCGGTCGGCGCCGACGTGACCGCGGCAGTTGTCGAAGGCGGGCGAGTGTGGCTGGGGACGGCGAACAATGGCGAAGTTCTGATGGCGGACGTAGGATCGGCGGAGCTTTCCGGTGAGCTGGAGTCTGTGCCACTGGATGCGGGCTCGACTGCTCGGTGGGGCAAGCTCGAGTGGCTGTGCGACGTAGCCGGCCAGACCGTTGCCGTCCGCACACGATCGGGGGACACTTCCGTACCCGACATCGGCTGGTCCGACTGGGCATCGGTCCGGGCCAACGGCGATGTCATGAGCCCGCCTGCCCGCTATCTCCAGTACGAAGTTGCCCTGTCGGGCATGCGCTCGCCGTCTGGACAGGGACTGCGCGAGGTGACCATCAGCTACTTGCCTCTGAACAGGCCGCCGACCCTTGCATTCCAGGTTCCGGCAGGGGGCGAGCGCTGGTCCGGCAAACAGACCCTCAAGTGGCAGGCCACGGACCCGGACGGCGACACGTTGACGTACAAGGTTGAGCGATCGGCCGACGGGGGAGCCACTTGGCAGGACGCGCCGGGAGCCTCGAAGCCGCAAACCGCACCTGTTGCCAAGGAGACTCCGACGAAGGAGACTCCGGCGAAGAGCCCGCAGACAAGTGGGCGTCCCCTTACCGTCGCCCAGGTCACCGAAGAGCTCGACA
>JBBIQU010000281.1:0-3689 GCA_037442185.1 Chthonomonadales bacterium
GGTGAGGGCTGGACGGAAGGACGAAGGACGAAGGCTGAAGGACGAAGGCTGAAGGACGAAGGTTGAAGGGCGAAGGCTGAAGGGCGACCGGTGACACGTGCCGCCCTATTTCCCCTCTCCCGCGCATGGAGACCGTCGCGCTATGATCCCTGTGATGCGCGCGGGAGAGGGTAGGGTGAGGGCTGGACGGAAGGACGAAGGACGAAGGCACGGTTGTGTCGTGCGCAGCAGGCCGAATGGACATGAACGACGGATTCTGTTACCATATCGGATCGGTTGGGGGAGCCGCAGGGCGGCCAAGGCCATACGGAGTGCCCGCGTATGAGCGCCGCGATGCTTACCTGCCCCCGTCAAGCGCCATGTGGTCACTCGAGACCCTGCTCAGGATTCTTGTGGAGCCTGCAGGTTTCTTCCGGGACAGGCGAGATGACTGCGCCTTCTCGCAGGTGGCGTCGTTCTGCATCATCCACGCCGTGGTGATGACTGTCGTCGGGCTTGCGGCGGGATTCATCGGCGCAGCGGCGGTCGGGCAAGCGCCGGATACGCTTGCCGACTCGATCCGCACCGTCAGCGCCCTCGCGATCTACGCAGCCGTCGCGGCGCTGGCATCCTTCGCGCTAAGCGTCGCCATCGCGGCGCTATTGCACCCGCTCGTCTGGCTCCTCAGAGGCACCGGCGGTTTCCGGGCGACCTACGCCTCCGTAGTCTATGCCGCCGCACCCGCAGGACTGCTGTTCGTGCTTGGCGTCTACGTTGCGGAGCTCATGCCGGAAGAGTCCGGCGCGTCCATTGCGGTCTGGTTGAACCTGGCCGGCGCGCTCTGGGCGGTTGCCCTATTCGGCATGGGCGTTACGGAAATGAACGGCATGAACGCCCTCAGCGGGTCCCTCGTTACGATCGCGCCGCTCGCGGCGCTTGCCGCAGTCGCAGTGTGGCTCGCAGGGCCGGATGCCGGTCGGCGCGGCCTGCAGGTGCCGACTTTCACGATCTCGGGGATCACGGTGCGCAATCCCGTCCGAAGTCTGCTTCCAACCCTGAGTCTGAACTCCGAAGGCGCCGCCCAGCGGGCTGCCACGGCAGGAACGCGCAAGCGGGATGGGAAGTCAAGCGTCCGGAATGGGCGCTCAGGCATATCGGCGCCCAACAGGCGCGCTAAGGCGTCACAACGGCGCGCAGGAAGCGGCCCGGCGAACCGGTAAGGCGCAGCGCGGCCTCCGTATCTTCCAGGGCGAACGTGGCCATCGGCAGTCCCGAAAGGTCCACTTCGCCGGAAGCCATCAGTCGCACCGCTTCCGTGATCGTATCGTGCGACCTGCGTGAGAACACAACCCCGAGCTCCCGCCTCCGCGCCACGGACATGTCGAAGGTGATCCGCTCGTCGCGGGGTATGCCGACCACCACGATGCAACCTCCGGGCTTCGCCAGCCGCACCGCCTGATCGAGCGCTTCGCTGTCGCCCGAACACTCCAGCACGACGTCGGCTTCGTACCCGGATGCCTGTAGCGCCTCCATGCGGGGCACGACCGTTTGCGCGCCGAGCGTTTGGGGCAGCTCGCGGCGGTCTTCGACAGGTTCCACGACCGTGATGGGGCCTGCGCCGTTGCCCTTCGCCAGCAGAAGGCAGCCGACGCCGATGACGCCGGCCCCGAGGATGCAGACGCTCGAATGGTCCACATTCCCGGCCAATCGCACGGCATGCATCGAAACGCCCAGCGGCTCGGCCAAGGCTCCAAGAGCATACGAGACGCCTTCCGGCAGAGCGGCCAGGGCAGAAACCGGACATGCTATGTACTCGGCAAGCGCGCCGTCCACCGGCGGAAAGCTCGCGAACCGAACACGTCGGCAGATGTTGCCCCGCCCCGCCAGGCACATGTCGCACTCGCCGCAGGGCCAACTCGGCTCCACAGCGACCCGAACACCGGGCCGGAAGGGACCGTCCGGGGCCACTCCCTCACCCAGAGCGACCACATCGCCGGAGAACTCGTGCCCCTGAACCATGGGCCGCTCCGGCACGACGCCACCGGCGTGCCCGTCAACATACATGCGCCAGTCCGACGGGCAAATGGACACTGCCCTGACCCGGATCAGCGCCTCTCCGGGACCGGGCTCGGGACGGGGGATGTCCTCGATCCGGACATCCCCCGCGGCATGCAGTCGAGCAGCCTTCATCATCCGCCGTGCTGATAGACGTCCCAGCCGAGGTAGTTGCCCATGGCATCGGCGAGGGCGTCGGCAACCGTTGCGTGGGCTGCCGCGACATGATGCTCGAATCCGGCCTCACAGATGTACCGGAGCAACGCCTGGAGATCGGGTATCTCGGCGACCCCTGCGCCGCCGAAGGTGTCGAGGGGATCGTCGGTGAACTCACCCTCGCCCACATAGGCGCTGATCGAGCCCGCGAGGTCGTCTGTGGCCACGCGGCAGAACGTGAAGGGCCCGCTCTTGATCCGCCCGACGATGGTGCCGCACGTGTTCTCGATGCCGACGGTCCCGCCGATGATGTCCTGAACGCTCATCCTGGCGCAGCTCATGCATGTGCGCGGGATGTTGCTGCAGTGGAAGAGAACGCACTTGTCGGGATCGGTGCCGTAGTTGTTGTTCCAGTCAAGCAGGGCCGCAGGAACGCCCGCTGCGAGCGTCAGGGCGTACATGCCGATGGCGCC
The DNA here is from genome assembly GCA_037442185.1 of Chthonomonadales bacterium. Taxonomy (GTDB): domain Bacteria; phylum Armatimonadota; class Chthonomonadetes; order Chthonomonadales; family CAJBBX01; genus JAAYVH01. Next base: position 2,664 of record JBBIQU010000281.1, read on the forward strand.
TGTCACGTCCACCTCGCATGCGCTCGGCATGAGCCGGTCGCTCATCATGCTCATGATCGTGCACGGCACCACGCCGTAGAACTCCTCCATGGCCGTCCAGCACTGAATGGCGGTGGCCACAAGGTCATTCTCCTGCGACCATTCGTCAATCACGACGCCCAGTTTCGCCATCTTGAGGAGCGCGCCCTCAGGGATCCCTGAGGTGTCCACGTACTCGCGGATGCCCTTCAGCTTGGACTGCACCGCCGCCGCGGCGTCGTCCAGCTTGCCTGCCTTGCCCATGACCTCATAGAGATCTATGGGCTCGACGGAGATGCCCGATGCCTCAAGGATCTTCTCGCTGAACCTCACTGTGGCAAAAGCCGCCGGTCTCGCTCCGATCGCTCCGATGCGAGCGCCCTTGAGGCCGCGGACCACCCGACATGTGGCGGCGAACCTCCTGAGGTCGTCGCGGAAGGCCGGAGACGAAGGAGCGACCGTGTGGAGGTCGGTCAACGAGTAGTCAATGCCGTACTGCGTCAAGTTGTTGCAGACCGACATCTTGCCGCAGAAGCTGTCGCGCCGATCCTTGATGGTCATTCTGCCCGCCTCGTCAGGGAATGCCTGAATCAGGACCGGCACATCCAGACCGGCCATGCGAATGGCCTCGGCGATGCCGCGTTCGTCGCCGAAGTTAGGCAGCGTGACGAGAATGCCGTCAATGTCGGCGGCGTGTCTCTTGAAGAGGTCGGCACACTTGGCCGCATGGGCGCGGGTCTCGACGGAGCCAGAAGGCGTATCCTGATCCGTAAGCGCGACTGCGCCGATCCCCTGGGCTTCGAGCGCCGCGAGGATCTCCTTCCTGCCCTCCTCACAAAGGTGGTCCGGGAAAAACCCGCGGTTGCCGACGATCACGCCGAGCGTTGTCTTGGTCGTCATAATGTTCTCCTCCATCCTGTCCGGGTGACTCCATGACGTACACATTATCCTTCACTCTTCGTGATTTATCCTTCTGCCCTCACCCTACCCTCTCCCGCGCACATCCCG
>JBBIQU010000282.1:0-3629 GCA_037442185.1 Chthonomonadales bacterium
AAGTATGGCTACCACCCAGCCACATGTGCACAGGCGGTGTCTGAGCGCCAACGTACGGGAATACGCTCAATCGCCGGAATGTGCTCCCCGTTCGTCGGGCTCAGGGTGACGCAAACCAACAAATCCTCCGTGCGGGAGCCGAGATTCGGTCTTCACCAGGTGAAGGTCCGGACAGAAAGCTTATCTTAATGTGTACGCGAGTGAGGTCAGGCGTTAACGCCTCACAGAGGACTTACCAGCGCTCCTCGACCACATGATGGCCAGCTTTGCGTGCATAGTACTGCTGCTCGATCCACTGGTATGTCGTTCGCATGCCCACCCTGAGAGGGGTCGAAGGCTCCCACCCCAGTATCTCCCGGATGTAAGTGTTGTCGCTATTGCGACCAGCAACGCCCTTCGGCGCATCGAGGTCATAGACACGCTTGAGCGTTACTCCAGCTATCTCTTCCACGATGTCAACCAGTTCGTTGATTGAGACCAGTTCGCTTGAGCCTAGGTTCACCGGTGTCGCAATCAGCTGATCGCAGTGCATAATGCGATCAATGCCCAGCGTACAGTCATCTATGTAGCAGAAGCTGCGTGTCTGACTGCCGTCCCCCCAAATCTCGATGGTGTCAGCCCCGGTATCCTTTGCCTCGATTACCTTACGGCAAATCGCCGCAGGAGCCTTCTCCCTACCCCCGAACCACGTGCCGTTGGGTCCATAGACATTGTGCAAACGGGCGATATGGGTCTCGAGACCACGCTCCGCCCAGTACTCCTGGCAGAACATCTCGGCCATGAGCTTCTCCCACCCGTACCCCCGCTCGGCCATCGCAGGATAGGCATCAGTCTCCTTAAGCGCCCGCACATTTGGGTCCCGTTGGAGGTCAGTGTTGTAGACACAGGCAGACGAGGCAAAGAAGTAGCGCTGTACCCCCGCGCGCCACGCAGCCTCGATGAGATGGACATTGATGATAACGCTCCTGAGGCATTCGACCCTGAAGCGCTCGATGAAGCCCATGCCCCCCATATCCGCGGCGAAGTTGTACACCTCGGCCGCGTTCTCCACCGCACGAACCGCGTTACTCCTTTCGCTGAGGTCCATGCTCAGACATTCGACGCCTTCAACTCGCTGGTACCACTCGCACAGGGGCTTACGGTCTACTGCTCGCAACTTCGAGTAACCACGGTCTCGAAGCATCCGGACCATAGACCCGCCGATGAAGCCGCCAGCGCCTGCAACTACGACTAGATCATCGTTTCTATGCCCTAGAGTAGCTTGGTGCATTCTGTCCTCCTCGCCGTTCATGAACTCGGGACTATTGAGACAACCCGGCATCGGTCGTCATGAGTATACTGCGAAATCGATGGTCGGACGGCCGCCACCGCGCCGCGCCGAGCACAGAGAATGCGCGCACTGCGGCCGTGGGCAACGATACGAGGTAACGGGTTTCTGCATGCTTCATTTGGCGCTTCCTCTTATGTGCACGTGTTCCGCCAGGGCCGACACGGCGCCCACACGGTACGGCCTGACCGCCTGCCCCTGCTCAAGGAGCTTGCCGATCAGCTCCCGAACCGGCGTGCCGTCGGGCGCGGCGATCGTCGGTTCGAGGTCCAGCAGAGGCACCAGCACGAATGCCCGAGCCCACATTCGCGGATGCGGTATTTGCAGATCGGGGTCGTCCAGTGTCAAAGAGCCATATAGCAGTATGTCTAGGTCGAGCGTGCGCGGTCTCCAGTGGTCCGTCGCCTGTTTGCCGCGTGCCTCTTCAATCTCCCTCAGAAATGCAAGCAGTCGGCGCGGCGCCATCCCCGTGGAAACCCTGGCAACGCAGTTAAGGAACGGCGGTTGCCGTCCGTGATCCTCGCCAACGTATGTCGTCTCGTAGATGTGCGAAACGACAATCGAGTCACACGCCTCGGCAAGCCGATCCACGGCGAACTCGAGGTGGGCCATGCGGTCACCCAGGTTGCTTCCGAGGCCAATGTACGCGATTTCGGCAGATGACCTGGCGTGAGCGTCACGGATTGCGCCTGCAGTGTCGTCTATATACAGGTACGCCGATTCCGCCAACGGAGCCTCCGGTTCGGTGTTGCGCATCCGGCGCCAGTGACTGCGCCACAACCCCATTATAACTGGTACCATGCCTGCATGCCCATTGCGGCCCGCCGAGCGTACCGGCCGGGACCGATACAGAGATGAGGAAGCGAACTATGCGTAAGCTTGTGCTTGGAGTGATCGTCGTATCCGTTGCCGTCCTGCTGCTCAGCTACAACCTCCGCGTCACATGGGCGCCGAATAACGGCTTCGCGCAATCCAACGCAGGACTCGGCGTCGCTCCGGGACCCGAGCCGGCATCTCTGGGTCCTTCGGAAATCTACGCCAAGGCGGCACAGTCAGTCTACAAGGCTGTGGTCAATGTTGACCTCAGCCAGCGCGTGCGCGTTCGCAGCTTCTTCTTCGAGGACGAGTTCTTCGGCGGCCCGCGCTACCGGGAAGCACAGAGCCATGGATCCGGCGTGATCATCACGAAGGACGGCTACGTGCTGTCGAACCAGCACGTCGTGGGCGATGCCAACCAGGCCGCGAACCGTATCACGGTGTCCCTGACCGACGGCCGCCGCATGCCCGGCGCGGTTGTCGGTGCAGACAGAACGACCGACGTGGCGCTGGTCAAGGTGGACGGCAAGAACCTGCCGACAGCCCCCGTGGGCACCGTGCGCGGACTGGTGCCGGGCCAGATGGTGGTTGCCATCGGCAATCCCCTTGACCTCAGGTTCACGGTCACCAACGGCGTCGTCAGCGCGCTGAACCGGCCCATAGCCATCGAGGATCGGCTCTACTCGGACCTGATCCAGCACGACGCTCTGATCAATCCCGGCAACTCCGGCGGTCCGCTGGTCAATATGGCCGGACAGGTCATCGGGATCAACACTCTCATCCGTCCCGACGCCCAGGGCATCGGCTTTGCCATCCCCATTGATACCGCGCTCAAGGTGGCCGACGAGCTCAAGCGCTTCGGGAAGGTGAAGCGGCCGTGGCTCGGCGTCATCGTCACCTCGAACAATCGCTACTTCATTGAGCGCTTCGGGCTGCCCGATGTCGAAGGAGCGGTGGTGCGCGGCGTCTACCGTGGCGGACCGGTGGTGGATCTCGGCCTCGAACAGGGCGACGTGATCACCAGGCTTGCCGGCAAGCCCGTCAAGAACGAGGACGACTTCAAGACCATCGAGAGGTCGCTCAGGATCGGCGACATGGTTGACCTAGAGTGGCGCAATGGCGAGCGCCTGCTCAAGGGACGGATCAAGGTCGGCGAGGCCCCATAGCCGACGAACGGCCCGGATGCCGTTTGAACTCCGGCCGACCTCCGCATTACAACGATCGGACCTTGGTCTGCCCAAAGGCGTCTCATCTGCGCGGGATGCGGGCGACCCGACGTTTGTTGGCTTGGGGCTCGCAGGCGGGCTATTCCTCGCCCGCCCCCGCGGCTGCGAGTGCACGCGCGCCCCGCCGTGTCCCCTCTCCCGCGCGTGGGAGCGATGCTATCAGATCGCGCACGAACGCGGCGACGTGCGTCCCCTCTCCCGCACGTGGGAACGATGCAATCAGATCGCGCACGAACGCGGCGACGTGCGTCCCATCTCCC
>JBBIQU010000283.1:0-3626 GCA_037442185.1 Chthonomonadales bacterium
ACGGCCTTTCCATGATGCGCTCTTCCTTTGGCGCGCCGTTCTTCAAGGAGTTCTACGTTGCCGTAGATACACGGCGGCACGTTCGCGACCTCTGTCGTTCTCTGGTCCGTCGAGGATTCCTTGCCGGCTATCCGCTCGATGAGCACTATCCCGAGCTGCCGAACCATCTGCTGGTGGCTGTGACCGAACGGCGGACCCGGGACGAGATTGATGCGTTGGTTGAGGCCCTGGATGCCGAGCTAACCGGAGGCGCATGAGTGAGTGAGCCACTGATCTTCGAGAAGTCCGTGCCAGGCAGGCGAGGCGTGAAGCTGCCTGAATGTGATGTGCCTGTCAGGCCCCCGGAGGATCTGCTGGGGGTTGGCGCCGTTCGGGATCTTCTGCCGTTGCCGGAGGTTTCGGAGCTGGATGTCGTGCGGCACTTCACGAGGCTGTCCCATCGCAACTACGCGATTGACCTCGGTTTCTACCCGCTCGGCTCATGCACGATGAAGTACAACCCGAAGGTCCATGAGAGCGTGGTTCGGATGCCGGGTTGGCTGGGAATCCACCCCCTTCAGCCGGATGAGACGGCACAAGGCGCGCTTGAGGTGATCTACCGCACGGAGCGGATGCTTGCCGAGATTGCCGGCATGAAGGCCGCATCCCTTCAGCCCGCTGCAGGCGCTCATGGAGAGCTGCTCAGCCTGATGATGCTGCGCGCCTATCACCGTCACCGGGGCGAGCCCGATCGGAGGGTGATTCTCGTTCCCGATTCTGCTCACGGGACGAACCCGGCCAGCGCCGCCCGGTGCGGCTTCGATGTGCGGAGCGTGCCCACCGATGCGGATGGCCTTACCGACGTTCAGGCGCTGAAAGCCGCTCTTGATGCCCGGACCGCAGGACTGATGCTGACCAACCCCAACACGCTGGGGCTGTTCGAACGCAATGTGCAGGAAATCTGCGCGCTCGTCCATGAGGCAGGAGGGCTTGTCTACTGCGACGGCGCGAATATGAATGCCATCGTCGGCGTAGCGAGGCCCGGCGACCTGGGCTTCGATGTCATGCATTTCAATCTTCACAAGACTTTTTCGACTCCACACGGTGGAGGCGGTCCCGGTTGCGGAGCTATTGCGGTCGGCGATGAACTTGAGCCGTTCCTGCCCGTTCCGCGCGTCGAGCAACATGGCTCCAACAGCTTCATACTGAACAGCGACAGACCCCTTTCTGTTGGTCGGGTCCACACTTTCCACGGCGCATTCCTTGTGGCGGTCCGCGCATATGCGTATATCTCCTCGCTCGGCGCTGATGGGCTGCGCAACGTGGCAGAGACGGCGGTCCTCAACGCGAACTACATCCGCGCGCGACTGCGGGATCACTTCCACATTCCGTTCGACCGGACTTGCATGCACGAGGTGGTGCTGTCGGCTTCGCGCCAGAAGTCGAAGACAGGGGTGCGGGCGCTGGACATCAGCAAGCGGCTAATGGACTACGGCTTCCATCCGCCGACCAACTACTTTCCGCTGGTTGTGCCGGAAGCACTCATGATCGAGCCGACGGAAACCGAGAGCAAAGAGACGCTGGACGCATTCTGCGACGCCATGCTTGCCATCGCCCGAGAGTGTGATGAGGAACCTTCTAAGGTAATGGCCGCTCCGCATTCCACTGTGGTATCCAGACTCGATGAGACAGCGGCCGTGAAGCAGCTCAACGTTAGGTGGACAGGATCGGAATAGACACGCGCGGAGTCTGGCGTCTCCTGATCACCGGGCCCGGCAATCCGGCTGGCAACATGGCCCTCGATGCCGCCATCCTGGAAGAGGTGATCCGGAGACGCTCATTGCCGACTGTGCGTGTCTACTCATGGGACATGACCGCCGTGTCGGTCGGTCGCTATCAGCACGCACGATTTACGCTGAAGGCCGACACGCTGCTGCGCCATACCGTTCCGGTGGTCAGACGCCCGACTGGAGGACGCGGAGTGCTGCATGGTGGCGACCTGACTGTCTCCATTGTCGCTCCGCAGGCGCTCGTATCGGCATCCGGTTCCAGCGTGCCGGCAAGTCATCAAGCGATAATGGCAGCCGTCGTTTCGGGGCTGAGCCGCGTCGGTGCCAGGGCATCCATTGGATCGGGCATGCACCACCCTGAGGGCGGCGACTGCTTTGCGTCTTCGTGCAGCGCGGATGCATTAGGCAGCGACGGAGCCAAACTCGCCGGCGGGGCACAGCGACGGCACCGGGATTGTCTGCTCGAGCAGGTATCCATCCGCTGGCGGCCCACGAGCCTCGAGCCGGATCAGGTGTTTGTCGGAGGCGTGAATCCGACGACGTATCCGCTTTCAGGCATTGACGAGGCGAAGTTGACGAGAGCCGTCATTGCCGGCCTTGAAGACACGCTCAAGGCAGAGCTGGTAGGCGGTACACTATCGGAGATCGAGGTCCGTGAGACCGAACTCCGCATGCCGGAGCACATCGTTGACTTGAGTACGCTCATGTGATATCATCGGTTGAGCGCTCGAAGACGCGAGTGCGTTCCGCTGTGCCTGCGAAGGGAGATGCACGTTAGCATGGCAAAGAAGATTCTCGCAGTAGACGACGAGAAGGCGATTGTTCGGTTGGTTCAGGTGAACCTGGAGCGTGAGGGCTATGAGGTAGTCACGGCCTATGACGGCCGCGAAGCCCTCGAGAAGGTGGCCAGCGAACGCCCCGATCTGGTCGTCCTCGACGTGATGATGCCTTACATGGACGGTTTCGAAGTTCTCCAGCAGCTGCGGAAGGACCCGAACACCCGCGATATCCCCGTGATCATGCTGACGGCAAAGGCACAGGACGCTGACGTTTTCCGCGGCTGGCAATCGGGGGTGGACTGCTACCTTACGAAGCCGTTCAACCCGATGGAGCTCAAGACATTCGTCAAGCGTGTCTTCAAGTCCATTGACGATGAGCAGGATGGCGACCGGCGCATCCAGCTCTAGCGGCAAGGCCATTCAGGCTTCTGGGAACATGTCAGATCACAGCGATATCGCCCGCGAGAGCGGCCGCCAGACCTCGGTACTGCTCGCCTTCGTGGCCGCAGCAGCCGGCATCGCCGTCGCGTCGTACCTGTACTGGTGGCGCATGAAGTCCATGCGTCAGCGTTCGCCATCGCTGGCCTCTGTGGGGGATATCCTCAGCCAATGCCACGCCAAGATGCGCGAAATCCAGTCGCACCTGTCCGCGTTGGTTCCTGAGTAGCCGGCAAGGCCTGCTCTCACGCATTCCGGGGGGTTGTCCTCAAGAGGGCAGCCCCTATTTGTGTCATAGGCGCCCGTCCGGCACAGAGCGGGGGAGCGCCCCCGGCAGGAATCGAACCTGCGGCCAACTGCTTAGAAGGCAGCTGCTCTATCCTCTGAGCTACGGAGGCAAGACTGGAGCGGGAGACGAGAATCGAACTCGCGTCACCTGCTTGGAAGGCACAACGCCAGACTGAGCACGAATCTGCGCGTTTCACGCTCAGATTCGCCCGCCGGAACGACCCCAGACTTAGTCAGGCAGGAATACAGACCACAGTATATCACAACGAGATAGCCGAAGCCAACCAATGATCCCCTCCCTCGATCCTCCATCACCGTGGGTTTCGCTCTGCCTCGGTGTCGTTTGCGTGTT
>JBBIQU010000284.1:0-3618 GCA_037442185.1 Chthonomonadales bacterium
CAATGCCCACGTTTCCGCGTCGCGAGAAGCGACGGCTACACGCTGCGCGTAACATGTCCGCGGCGGTGGTGCAAACACGCTGCGTGTAACATCGCCGCGGCGGTGGTGTAAACACGCTACGCGTCAGCTGTCGTGATAACGGCAGGAAGGCGACCCGGGTCTTGCCGAATCCTGACGCATGTCCGAGCGCTTTCGCCCGAGCCGCAGGCAGTTCCTTGGCCTCGCGGCTTCGGCCGCCCCGTCGGTGGGCGGGCTCAGGCACATGGCGTCGCGCAAGGAGGCGTACATAATGAATGCATCGGTGGATGGGCCTGCAAGCCCCCTCTTCACCCCCATAGCGTTCCCGGCCGGGAGTCCGCCGCCGCAACTCGACCTCGGCCGAGCCACGCCACAGATGCGCAATAACGTCAACGCGGCTCCGTCGGGCGAGTGCGTGTGCTGGGGCATACCCTTCGACGCATCGCGGGCCATAGCCGCGGACAAGGCACATGTGGAGATCAGATGGTCGCCAACGATGGCACCGTGGCTCGTGGTCATGCACACCTCCGACGTGCAGCCGCCTGATCGCCGACCCGATGGCCTCTACACCGCGCCCACTAGCCCCACCAGGCTTCGAGAGCATGCCGCCGACTACGTGTTCCTCTACGCCGATGGCCGTGAGGAGCGCGTGCCCATTCTGCGGCAGCACCAGATCGGCATGATCCAGCGCGGGTGGGGACAGTGCTGCTTCGAAGCGGTCACCCATCGCAAGCCGTTCACCATCCAGCCGCTCACCGAGAATCCGCGGCCCGGAGTGGCGTGGGGATGGTCGCAGACTCGCGCCGCCAATCCCGACAACGGGCCGTGGATGAACTGGCTCTGGGCCTGGAAGAACCCGCGGCCCGATGCGCCGATTGTGGGATTGCGGATCGAGCCCGGGGCGGCGTTCATCGTTCTCTCGGCGGTCACGGCCGGACGGTGCTCAGACATGCCGTTGAGGTGGAATACGCGCCGTAAGGCCGTGCTCCGCCTCGCCGAAGGGGAGACATTCGATCCGAACCTGACGCTGGACGGAAGGTCGAAGCACCTCGATATTGACCTCGGGCAGGTGATCTCCATCTCGCCGCGCACGGTGTATCCCAACGAGCGCTGGTCGCAGTCGTACAACAACAAGCCGCCGGAAGTGCGCGCATCCGAGCTGATCGTGGAATTCGCAGCACACCCTGATGCGCTGTTCCATCTTCCGGGCGGCCAAACCGTACCCGCAGGGGCAATTCATGAATTCCCCCTACATGAACCGGCAGGGCCGCGGCTGACTCCCGTTGCGCCGGCCACGCAGCGCGTTCGGCTGAAAGTGGTCGAGAAGGCCTCGGGCAAGACGGTTCCGGTGAAGCTCCATGTCCATGGCGAGGCAGGCGAGTACCTCGCGCCCGTGGACCGGCACAGGTATCCCAACGTCCAGTGGTACGAAGACTGGAGCGTGGACTACATCAACCCGAACGCCCACAACTGCACCTACATCCCGGGCGAGACGACGCTGGACCTGCCGCTCGGGCGCGTCTACATCGAGGTGTCGAAGGGCTTCGAGATCGCACCCGTTCGCAAGGTGGTCAATGTCGGCAAGGCAACCAGGGAGATCACGCTTACCCTGGAGCGCGTCCTGCACTGGCGCGAACAGGGGTGGGTAACCGCCGACACGCATGTCCACTTCCTGTCGCCGACGAGCGCCCACCTGGAGGGCTCCGCCGAGGGAGTCAACGTGGTGAACCTCCTCGCAAGCCAGTGGGGCGAGCTGATGACGAACGTCGGCGACTTCGACGGCAAGAACACCTACGGCTCCCCCGAATGCGGCGGCGACGGCGAATACCTTGTGCGGGTCGGCACCGAGAACCGGCAGCACGTCCTCGGCCATATCTCGCTGCTGGGCTACAACGGTCCGATCATCGCGCCCATGACCGTTGGCGGACCGGACGAATCGGCGCTGGGCGATCCGGTGGATGTCCTCCTGACCGAATGGGCGCGCCAGTGCCGCAAGCAGGGCGGCATCGTCGTCATTCCGCACTTCCCGTTCCCGCGAGCCGAGAATGCCGCGGCCATCATCAGCGGCGCGGTGGACGGCATAGAGATGACCTCGTGGTCGAACCTGTATGCTGGGATTGACCCCTACTCCATCTCCGATTGGTACCGCTACCTGAACAACGGCTACTTCGTCGCGGCCGTGGGCGGCACCGACAAGATGTCGGCGACGACGGCGGTCGGGGCCGTGCGGACCTATGCGAAGCTGCCAGAAGGACGCCCGTTCACCTACGACACGTGGAAGGATGCCATTCGCGCGGGCAACACGTTCGCGACCTATGGCCCGCTCATGGAGTTCGCCGTTGAGGGCAAGCCGCCCGGAACGCGCATGAAGCTCGGGCGCAGGGGCGGCACCGTCGGGATTCACTGGCAGGTGGCGAGCGTGACCGTTCCCATGACGCACGTCCAGCTCATCGTCAACGGCGAGATCGTACAGGACACACGCGTAAAGGCTCGCGATGGAGCGGGATCCTGGTCGGTCAAGGTGGATCGAAGCTCGTGGATAGCCTTACTCGTGCGAGGACGCTATCCCGATCGGCCCGAGATGATCGCCGCCCATTCGTCGCCGGTGATGGTCGAGGTGGAGGGCAAGCCTTTCTTCGCCGCGGCCGATGCCCTGACGATCCTGCATCAGATCGAAGGCGCTCTTGCGTATCTCGATACGATCGGCACGCGAGCCGAGGACGCCGCGTACAAGCGCGTCCGGCTTACGCTGACATCGGCATTCCGCGAGCTGCACAACAAGATGCACCGGGCGGGCATCATGCACGACCACACGCACGCGACGGACCACCCGGAACACCATTGACGGCGTGATTGCGGTACGCTTCACACGCGGTCACGGGCTACACAACGAACATGGAGGCTTGAATGTACTGGCGCAGGTTGATCCTGGCATGCGCGGCTCTGGCAATCGTTGCCGGCGCGCGCGCCGATGACAAGGCGGTTCGCAAGGCGTTGGAACCGATGTACAGGAAGATGGAGCAGGCGTTCATGAAGCGCGATATCAACGCGGTCATGGCGCTGACGGCTCCCGGCTTCACGGGCAAGAAGGGGAACGAGACGGCGCCTGCCGAGAAGGTGCAGATGGAACTCGGCATGCAGTTCGCAATGCTCAAAGAGATGAAGTCCGTGAAGATGAAGATCGCCAAGCTGACCGTCAAGGACGGCAAGGCAGTCGTTGTGAACCGCTATGCCCTCAGCGGGATCATCATGCCCGACAAGAACAAGGTCGTAAAGATGGCCGATACGGGCGTCACGCGCGACACATGGACGAAGACCGCCAAGGGCTGGCGGCTGCTTCAGCTTGAGACCCTGCGCTCGAACCCCACCATCAACGGCAAGCCCCTGAAGGAGGCCATGGCGGGCAGCCAGGCCGGTAAGAAGTAGCGCAGTCGGCGCAACGCAACGGGGAAACCGCGGCAGGCAAGGATCGGTTGCTTCCCCGCTCGTAGGGCCACACACGCAGGCGAAGAAGCGACCGGGTGCGGACGCCATTACGACGTGGGGAACGGTGGCCCTGGCCCGAGCACGCCGAACGGGCGATGAATCGCCCGGCTGCGT
>JBBIQU010000285.1:0-3609 GCA_037442185.1 Chthonomonadales bacterium
CCGGGGCTGAAGGCTGAAGGTTGAAGCCTGAAGGACGAAGGCTGAAGGCTGAAGGTTGAAGGTTGAAGGTTGAAGGCTGAAGGCTGAAGGCAGAAGGTTGAAGGCTGAGGGATGAAGGACGAAGGATCAAGGATGAAGGTTGAACGCGCCGTGCGGCTGCAGGGATTGTGTGCTACCCTTTTCTCAATGCGAGTTGAGAGCCGATTGGAGAGGGTCCATGAACCCGCGTGAGCGCCAGGAACGCTGGGAGATCGAGATGCTGGCTCCGCGGGCCGCCAAAGCCGCGCATTCCAGAGGCAGAGCGACTCCCGAGCCCCTGGACCCTGTGCGCACGACGTTTCAGCGGGACCGCGATCGGATCGTCCATTGCAAGGCGTTTCGTCGGCTCAAGCACAAGACGCAGGTGTTCATTGACCCCGAAGAGGACCACTTTCGCACGCGGCTGACCCATACTCTCGAAGTCGCCCAGATCGCGAGAACCATTTCCCGGGCGCTTCGGCTCAATGAGGACCTGACCGAAGCTGTCGCGCTTGCCCACGACCTCGGTCACCCGCCGTTCGGCCATGCAGGAGAGGAGGCGCTCGACGCGGCATATCGCCGCTATGTGCCTGATGCCGGTTTCAGGCACGACATCCAGAGCGTCAGAGTCGTTGAGATGCTTGAGGTGCACGGCGACGGACCCGGGCTCAACCTTACGTGGGAAGTGCGGGACGGCATAGCGCACCACAGCAAGGGGATGGCCGACCTCGACGACAGGTCCACGCCACGCGCAACCACTCTCGAAGGCCAGGTCGTCAGAATCGCCGACCGAATCGCCTACGTCAACCATGACATTGACGATGCGATACGCGCAGGCATGATCCGCGCGACCGATCTGCCGGAGGCGGGCGCGCGCATCGGACGATCCCACTCCGACCGCATCGCTGCCATGGTGGTGGACGTTGTTGAGAACAGCCGCGGCATTGCCGAAGATGAGAACGCGCCGGGCGAGACACTGGAGATATCCATGTCGCCCGAAGTCTCGGCGGCGACGGACACGCTGAAGCGGTTCCTCTACGAGCGTGTGTATCGCGTCGAGCGCGACCGCAACGCCGAGTTGGCTAAAGCCCAGCGCCTCATCGGCGACCTGTTCGACTACTACATGAGCAACCCGCGCGAGATGACCGAGCCATATCATACGGCCGGAGATGACACAGGCGCGCGCGCTCAGGCGGTCTGCGACTACATCGCCGGCATGACCGACCGGTACGCGGTCTCGCGCTTCGAGCGGCACTTCGTGCCTCGCGGCATGCGCTTGGGCAGCCCATGACTCACGGGCTCAGCCACACGCGGATTGCATCGGCGGCTTTTGACATCAATGGGAGGATTACCATGACCCGACGTACCTTTTCCATCCTTGCGCTGACGGCGCTCTTGCTGCCCTCGACCCTCCGGGCGGACCAAACGCACATCAAGGACGTGGTCTATCGCCACAAGCTTGGCGTTGCGCTGACGATGGACGTGTTCAAACCGGAGAAGCCGAACGGCATTGGCGTGCTCTGGATGGTCAGCGGCGGATGGGTATCGGACCACAAGAACATCTCGCCGGACCTTGCCAGGCCGTTCACCGACCGAGGCATGACGGTCTTTCAGGTGGTTCACGGAACCCAGCCCAAGTTTACATTGCCGGAGATCATCGAGGACATCCACCGGGCCGTTCGCTTCGTAAGGACCAATGCCGCAACGTGGGGCGTCAATCCCGACAAGCTCGGAATCGCCGGCGGAAGCGCAGGAGGCCATCTCTCGCTGATGATGGGGGCATACGGCGGTCCCGGCGCGCCGGACGCGAAGGATCCGGTGGATCGAGCGTCAAGCCGCGTACAGGCGATCGCTTGCTTCTTCCCGCCGACGGACTTCCTGAACTACGGCAAGGAAGGTCAGGCTGCCATGAAGTTCCCCATGCTGCGCGTGTTCTGGCCGGCATTCGGCGTCACCGAGAAGACACCGGAGGAAGAGCTCGAAAGACTGGCTCGGACCTTGTCACCGATTTACGGCGATCTGAAGAACATGCCTCCGACACTGATCATCCACGGCGATGCCGATCTCCTCGTCCCGATCCAGCAGTCCCAACGCCTCATCGAGAAGCTCGAAGAGGCCAAGGTCACCTGCAAGCTCGAGGTGCGCCCGGGGAAGGCCCACGGCTGGCCCGGCATCGAGAAAGAGGCAACCATCCTCGCCGACTGGTTCGAGCGCTACCTCAAGTAGTACATCCTGTGCTTGCTGCGTGATGCCGGCGTCACGACCGGTTGTGGGCGACGTTTCCCTTCGGTAACAGTCACAGCAAGGAGTTCGGACATGAAGTGGATAGCGTATGCGGCCTGCATGGCAGCGGTCGTCGCGCCGGTCGCCGCTCAGGTCAGATCCAGTCGCGGGACCGTGGCCATTGTGCCCACCGTTAACGCAAGCGGCGAGAAGTGGGCGGACCTCCGTGAGCGCCAGTGTCGCGCCATTGACGACTGGACGGTTGAGCACCTGAGAAAAGCCGACTACACGCCGCTGCCGGCTTCGCAGGTGCGTGAGGCGCTTCACACCCTGGACCTAGACCTTTCCGATGAGGAGAACTGGCGCCGAGATGTGGTTCGCAAGATCGGTGAGCAGACCAGCGCCGACTACGTCCTGTTCTGCGCGATTACGTTCACCGAGCAGAAGGAGCAACGGCGCACGTGGTACAAGGACAAGGAAGGCCGCACCGATGTTCGCGTCTGGCTGATCGAAGTCCCGACCGGCACGGCGCTGCTGTCCGGCAAGACGGTGACCGGCAGATCGGGTGGCAATCGCATCACGCTCGACAACAAGGGTTCCGAACGTCAGATTCAGGCTGGGGTCAATGCGGTTCGCGATGCGACGCGAGCGTTTCTCGCGCCCTACCGCGCCAAGTGAGGCGCAGCTGGGGCTCCCGAGCGCCATCGGCCCAGGAGCCACAGAACGCCGCGGTCGGTGAGTTCGATCCGTCGCGCCCCGGGCTAGAGACGTGGTGCCGGTCAAGGTTCAATGAGCATCAGAAGCCCTGGGTCCATGATGCGAACGGCAAGATCATTGCCCGCTACAACATGGATGATGTGGCCCCTGACGGCTGGACCATGTCCGGCGTCGAGGAGATCTTCACCATTGACTGGACGGGCGGACCGGTCCAGCTCGCCCTCGCCAAGGAACGGCACAAGAACGGCGACGTAGCGCTGTTCGAGCCGATGACCGGGCGGTTTGTTGAGGTCTTCCGCGCGAAGGCCTATCGAGTCTATGCGGCCGACGTCATCGGCGATTGGCGCGAAGAGGTCATCGTCGTCAATCGAGATCGAATCGGAGTCTACGCCAACCCCGCGCGAAACCCCAACCCACGTCATCCCCGCCTGTGGACCCAACAACACTACCGGCGGAACAAAATGAACTGGAACTACTACTCGCCCTAACCCCTTCCCCACTTCAATGTGAAGTCCGCGCAGGCGGACTTCGTGCCGTTTGCAGGCGTGACTTCAGTCGCCGGCCTCCATCCGGTTGCGGTTCGCCCATGCCTCTACCCCAACTTCCGCAGTTTCGGTCCCGCAAAATGGCGGGACTTTTTTCTTTGGCCGC
>JBBIQU010000286.1:0-3556 GCA_037442185.1 Chthonomonadales bacterium
GAAGGCGGCCATACCGTCGGCGCCGGCGTCGTGACCAGGATCATCGAGTAGGGCGACGCACGGGACCGATGGGACGATAGGAGAGACACATGGCAGTGGCGCGTAGTACAAAGGTGCGCATCCGCCTTCGGGCGTTCGACCACCGCATCCTCGATCAGTCGGTTGAAAAGATCGTGGACACCGCGAGGCGCACGGGCGCGCGGATCAGCGGACCGGTGCTCCTACCAACGGAGAAGAACATCGTCTGCGTCAATCGAGGGACGACCATTGATAAGGAATCGATGGAGCACTTCGAGATGCGGACCCACAAGCGACTGATAGACATCCAGGAGCCGGGGGCGAAGACCATTGACGCCCTGATGCGCCTCGATCTCCCCAGTGGAGTGGATATCGAGATCAAGCTCTAGGAGGTCAGCGGAGCGTCTGTCGGCGGTATGGCCGACGTCGCGCCAAGGGAGAGGGTTCAGTGATAGACACAATTCTGGGCAAGAAGATCGGCATGACCCAGGTCTTCAACGAGGACGGGTCGGTAACGCCGGTCTCCGTGATAGAGGCAGGCCCCTGCATTGTCACGCAGCTCAAGAGTGTTGAAACGGATGGCTATGTAGCTGTCCAGGTCGGTTTCGGGGCAATCAGAGAGAAGCTGGTCAACAAGCCGCGGAAGGGCCACCTTCGAGGCGGCCTGAAGAACTCGCGCCACCCGCACGTGCCGCTTTGCCGGACGCTGCGGGAGGTTCGCACGGACGACGTTTCGGAGTATTCCATCGGCCAGGCGATCAACGTCGGCGATGTCCTCGAGGTCGGCGACATCGTCAAGGTCACCGGCGTCTCCAAGGGCAAGGGCTTCGCTGGCGTCGTCAAGCGGTTCCACTTCCATGGCGGCGACCAGACCCACGGCTCGATGATCCATCGGAAGCCCCAATCATCCGGTGCGACGGACGCAGCCCGCACGTTTAAGGGCACGCGCAAGCCGGGGCACATGGGAGCCAGAACGGCCACAGTCCGTGGATTGCGGGTCGTCCGGGTGGATTCCGAGCGCAATCTGCTGTTGATCTGCGGAGCAGTGCCCGGCGCCAACGGCGGCCTGCTGACCATAAGCAGGATATAGGGAGACGACAATGCCAGAGATACCGCTCTATAGGATGACCGGCGAGCAGATCGGCTCGATGTCGCTTCCCGACAGCGTGTTCGGCGTTTCCGCCAACGTTCCGCTGGTGCATCAGGCGCTGGTGGCCGAAGAGGCCAATCAGCGACAGGGCACGGCCGCAACCAAGACGCGCGGCGAGATCAGCGGCGGCGGACGCAAGCCATGGAGACAGAAGGGGACCGGCCACGCACGCCAGGGCTCGACACGGGCGCCGCACTGGCGGCATGGCGGAGTTGTGTTCGGGCCGCATCCCCGCGACTACTCGCTTGCCCTGCCGAAGAAAATGCGGCGCGGCGCTCTCAGGGCGGCGCTGTCCGCCAAGGTGGCCGAAGGCGAAGTCATCGGTGTGGACCGCATCGCCCTCGACCGGATCCGGACTCAGGACATTGCCGCGATGGTTCAGGCCCTGCCGCTCGACCGAGAGGTGACGACGCGATACTGGACCAAGCCGGAAGGCGAAAGCGAACCGGTTCGGATGCAGGGTGTCAAGCGCGTGCCCCATCGGGTGCTGGTCGTGGTTGCGGAGTACGATCCGATATTGCTCAAGTCCTGCCGCAACATACCGTATGTCACCCTGCGCTATGCTCCCAACTTTTCGGTTGGCGACGTGGTCTCGGCCGGGCGCGTTGTGCTGGCCCAGGATGCCGTCAGCCGCATCGAGGAGGTGCTCGGCTCATGAAGGACCCATACCAGATCATAGAGCGTCCGCTCCTCACAGAGAAGAGCATGGACCTCAGCCACACGGGCAAGTACACGTTCCGAGTGGCCCTTGACGCCAACAAGATTGAGATTGCCGAGGCTGTCGCTCACATCTTCAAGGTCGAAGTGCTCAAGGTCAACACGCTCCGAGTACGCGGCAAGAAGCGGCGCGTTGGACGTTTCCCCGAAGGGCGCACCAGCGACTGGAAGAAGGCCATTGTGACGCTCAAGCCGGGCCAGACCATCACCATGTTCGAGGGACTGTAAGATGCCACTGCGACCCTATAAGCCAACCACGCCAAGCAGGCGCTTTCGCTCGGTGGCAACCTTCGAGGAGATCACCGAGACCAAGCCTGAGCGCTCGCTGCTGGAGCCGCTCAAGCGCACGGGCGGGCGCAACAATCAGGGCAAGGTCACCGCGAGATCCCGCGGCGGCGGCGCAAAGCAGCAGTACCGGCGCATTGACTTCAAGCGCGACAAAGTGGGCGTTCCCGGCAAAGTTGCCACGATCGAATACGATCCAAACCGAACCAGCCGCATCGCGCTGATCCACTACGCCGACGGCGAGAAGCGCTACATTCTGGCGCCGGTCGGACTGAAGAAGGGCGATACGATCATCGCCGGTCCGGAGGCCGACATCAAGCCAGGCAACTGCCTGCGGCTCCGCAACATTCCGGTCGGCACGGTGATCCACAACGTCGAGATGACGCCCGGCAAGGGCGGCCAGATGGTCCGGAGCGCCGGCGCCGGGGCACAGCTGATGGCGAAGGAGGGCAAGTACGCCCAGGTGCGGCTTCCTTCCAGTGAAGTCCGACGCGTGCTCATTGACTGTGTCGCGACGATCGGTCAGGTCGGCAACGTGGAACACGAGAACGAATCCGCCGGCAAGGCAGGCAAGACGCGCTGGGCCGGCAAGAAGGGCCACGTTCGAGGCGTAGCCATGACCCCGCGCGACCACCCGCACGGCGGTGGCGAAGGCAAGTCGCCCGTCGGCCGAAAGAAAGGCCCGGCGACACCCACCGGCAAGCCGGCGCTTGGCTTCAAGACACGGCGCAACAAGGCCACGACGAAGTACATCGTCCGCCGGCGCGGCGCGAAGTAGGGTAGGAGCGATTCGATATGGGGCGTTCATTGAAGAAGGGGCCGTATGCCGATCCGAAGCTGTTGGCCAGGGTTGACCAGATGAACAAGACGGGCGAGAAGAAGGCCATCAAAACATGGTCGCGGCGGTCCACCATCTTCCCGTCGTTCATCGGCCACACGTTCATGGTGCATGACGGCCGCAAGCACATACCCGTGTTCGTTACTGAGAATATGGTTGGACATAAGCTCGGCGAGTTCGCGCTGACGCGTCTGTTCCGCGGCCACGCAGGCCAGCAGGTCGAGCGTCGCACGCAGATTCGGTAGCAGGGAGACGATTGGACTATGGGAAAAGCGAAAACCGAATCGAAGCTGACGCCCAAGCAGGCCAGCGCGACAGCCAAGTTCATCCGCGTGCCGCCTCGCAAGGCGCGGCTGGTGATGGACGCCGTGCGCGGCAAGTACGTCAGCGATGCCCTGGCCACGCTGAAGTTCGTCCCGAACTTCGCCGCGCGCGCCATCGAGAAAGTGATTGGGTCCGCAGTGGCCAACGCCGAGAACGGCAGGCCCTTCGGTGACGACGGCCGGGCTCTGCCGGCGCTCAATACCGACAACCTGAAGCTTGTCAGC
>JBBIQU010000287.1:0-3553 GCA_037442185.1 Chthonomonadales bacterium
CGCCACCTGTGACGCGTCGCGAGAAGCGACGGCTACACGCTGCGCGTACCGTCCATGCGACGGTCGGATGTTCGGTGTACGTACTCGATCGCTGAGGGGGCCGTTGCCGTTACCCCAGCCCCCTTGGCGAGGGCCGCGGCCGTTACCCCCGCCCCCTGGGTGGGCGGGGGCAAGGGGGAGGGGGGACACAACGCCACCTGTGACGCGTCGCGAGAAGCGACGGCTACACGCTGCGCGTACCGTACACGCAGCGGTCCGATGTTCGGTGTGCGCGCCCAATCGCCGGTGGGGTCGTTGTAGTTACGGCCGCAGGCCGTGTAGCCGCGGGTTCTTCCCGCGCCGACGTCTCGACAATCGCCAACGTTATGCGTCGCAAGAAGCGACGGCTACACGCTGCGCGTACCGTCCATGCGACGGTCGGATGTTTGGTGTACGCATCCGACCGCCGAGGGGGCCGCTGACGTTACGGCCGCAGACACCGTCTCCATGGGCGGAGGATAGCCCGGGCGCCGCGACGAACCTTTGCCGCGAAGTTCCGGCACACCTGTCCGGGCAAGGGGGACCTTCGCCATGACCATAGCGTGTCTCGTCGCGCTCTCCATCGCAGCAGCCCAGAGCGGTTCGCAGCTCGTCATTCAGACCGCGCCGTTCACCGACGGACCGCCACGAGGGGCCGTTCGGCTTACCTCGTCGGATGTTCGACCAACGGCGGGCACGCTCGGCAAAGGCGTCCGGCCATCCGAAGGCGTTCGCTTGACGGGCTTGCGCCTGAACCCGGTCGAGGGGATGGTCGCGCTCTGGATCAGGCCCGATTGGCCCGGCAACGACGGCAAGCGCCACCGCATCCTTGCCACGGCACCGGCGGGAGTCCGCCAACTGGTTGTCGAGAAGGCTCCGAACGGCCTCCTCCGCGCGGAGATGCACACGCCGCAAGGCACGACGGTCGCTCGCGCTGACGCGACCGCATGGAAGGCCCGGGAGTGGTGTCACATCGTCGTCGGCTGGGTCAGCAACAAGGGGCGCAACGTCGGTCTGGCTCTCTGGGTGGATCGCGTTGCAGCCGATGGACCCGTCACTCCTTACGGCGTCTGGGATGCCGAGGCCATGCCGACCGCGCTCATCCTCGGCGATGCGACCTCGCAATGCGACTTCGACGAACTGATTGTCCGCCCGGATCTCAACGCCGAGGACCGCCACGGCATGGTGGGCTGCGTCTATCGCGACTACTTCCGCACGGCCCCATACGATGCCATTCGGTTCGATCTTGAGCCCACGCGCGTTCCGTCGGACGCTCGCGCCGTCGCGGGCCACGAGAAGCAGCTCGGCCTGATGGGCCGCAAGTCGGGCGCATGGGAGCCGGTCGTCGAGAACGTGGTGCGCTACGGCCAGTGGGCCTACTTCGATGCCAAGCCGCTCGTCGAGTGGTCCACTGACGACCCTACCATCGCCACGATCAACGATCGCGGGCGTCTCAAGGCGCTGAAGCCCGGCAAGACAGCCGTGCGCGCGAGGTTCCACGGCCTGACCGCAGCCTATCCCCTTACGGTGATCGCGCCCGAAGTGCCCGACCTGGGTGTTGTCTGCATCGAAATGCACCCGCGCTATCGCAACGATGCCGTGAAGAACCGCCCGGCGCCGGGCGAAACCATCACGGCCCGGATCCGCTTCGGCAACTTCGGCACGGCCGCTCTGCCGCCGGGAGCGCAGATTCGCTTCCAGCTCATCCCCGAGCGCAACGGCAACTATCGGCTTGATCCCAACGAGAAGCCGATTTCCGCATATGCTGCCGCCACAGACCGCCCCCTCGCACCGGGCGAAGAGACGTCAGTCGAGTTCCGCTGGCCGTTCCCCGAACGCTCCACATGGATGAAGCTCGATCTAGATCCGTCCAATCGTGTGGACGAGATATGCGAAGCCAACAACACGATATCCGAGCTCACCGACGCTCGGCCTGTGCAGATGGGCTACAAGGCGGACGTGCTGAGGTCCTGTGTGGCCGATCGCAAGATGAACCATGTCGGCTCGTTCAGCTACTACGACTGGCTCCGATCCGAGAAGCTGCGCATGGATGTCATGCTCCGGGAGGCTGTCTGGCCGACCACCGGCCCCAACGGCGTCGAGGAGGCCTATCGCATTGATGCCTTCACCGAGCTGAAGGGCGGCGAGTGGGACGATGAGCCCTACCGCAAGCAGGAGGTCTTCTTCGACGGCGGCTTCCCTGTCAATGAGCCTGTGGACCTCATGGCCATTGACTGCGCCATCATCCACGAGTTCGGCCACACAATGCTGAGTCAGCCCGACCTTTACGGCTATCCGGTGAGCGCCTCGAACGTGCTTATCACCGATGCCGAGGGCAAGCCCGTGGCAGGCACGCCGGAGCTGCCCATCGTGCGCGGCAACGAGACGCTGCCGGCCTCGCCGGGCGTAAATGTCCCATGCTATGTGGGCTACCCCTCGCTCATGGACGGCTGCCAGCTCTGGCTCCACTCATCGCAGGCCGGGCATGTCATGCACTACAAGGGCTATCGTCAGGACCGCTTCTGGGGCACACAGGGGCGCCTCATCCCCACGCGCGCCAACTGGTTGATCATCACCGACGTCAACGATCAGCCGCTGAAGGGCGCTGCGATCTACGTCTACCACGTCTCGCAGGCTCCGGTGCAGGACAGCGGGGCCAAGTTCTTCGCCGATCGGCCCAAGTTCATCGGCCACACCGATGACGAGGGACGGTTCGCCTTTCCCGGCGAGACCGATGCCGATTGGGACGACCCTGAGACCGATGAGGCCGACGGCGCCAAGCCGGTATGGAACCCGTTCGGCACGCCCGCAAGCGATACGGCTTTCACCCCCAATGTCTGGGAGGTCGAGGGGCTGCTGCTGATCCGCATCGTCTCGGGCGACCGCACCGAGTGGCGGTTCATGGACCTGACCCAGTTCAACGATGCGTTTCTGTCCGGCAACCAGGTGCTTGGCGTGTATTCGCTCGCGACCAGCCTGCCGCCATGCGAAGGCGAGACGCCCATCGTCCGCAAGCCGGTGCCCGAGGCGGTGCGCAAAGTGAACAAGGCTCCCGTGGCCGTGGCTCCCACAGAAATGACCGTGCGTTGCGGCGAGGAGTTCGCCATTGACGGCTCGAAGAGCTACGACCCAGAGGGTCAGCCCCTCCTCTTCCGGTGGAACGTCGGCGAGGGCTGGCTCATGGGCAACCTCTCCCAGACCGGCACGCTCAAGCTGACCGCCCCCAGGGAGCCGAAGGAACTGGAGTACAAGCTCTGGGTACTCGACGGAGTCCGATCGAGCGAGCCCGCCATCGTGAAGGTCAAGGTGATCAAGGAGTAGAGGGCAATAGCTGCGACGGCAGCGCGTGTCGCATCTGATGCTCGGGGCATGCCAGACGTTCGGGCGTACCCGTGATCGCGAGCGCAGCGAAGCGAGGGCGTACCAGCCGGTCGAAGCGTGATGTACGGTGATCGGTAGGTGGTCTGTCCGGCTGATACGCCCCTACAAGCACGCGCGCACCCGCCGTTGTAGGGGCGAGTCAACCGCACGAACC
>JBBIQU010000288.1:0-3473 GCA_037442185.1 Chthonomonadales bacterium
GCCCCACCCATCGAGATAGTCGTCGAGGTAGTCGGTAAGATATGTCTGCCAGCTTGTTGCCAGGATGCTCTTGGGGGCAATGAGCAGCACGTTGCGCCCTTCCCTACAGAAGCGCTCCATCACCGCGAGGGCGATGTAGCTCTTGCCAAGTCCGACGCCGTCACAGATCATGCATCCGCCGTGCGTCTCAATCAACTTAGCCGCTCGAAGGTAGCCGTGCATTTGATGGGGGTCAAGGGCAGCCAGTATGTCGGAGGTCTCGGCTGTGTGGGCCTCCGTCTGCCGCGCTCCCCACGCCATGAGCGCTTTCAGAAAGATAATGTACGGGTCGTAGAGCTCTATCTGACGCTTGATATCGTTCAGCAAGTCTTCCGTTACGACGTCGGTCTGGGCCTCAGCCCAGCGCTCCTCGTACCAGGCTCGCAACTGCGCGGTTTGTTCGAGCGTGAGCTCCACATTGAGTTCGACATTCCGGGTCAGACCCGGGCGCGTGAAGTTGCCGGAACCGATGATTCCGAGTTGAGCAGGATAGAGGTCGGGGCGTTCAACCAGGTATGCCTTGGCGTGGAACTTGTGGTGCGTATAGCATCGGGCCTCAACCCGGCCTTCCTCGAAGACGCGGGCGACATGCTGGAGACCTGCAAGCGTCGGTTCGGCGAACCTGCGCTGCAGAAAATCGCTATCGGATCGCTCGCGCATGATGCGGAGCAGCTTGTGTCTCTCGGTGGGATTGGCGTCGTCGCCGAAGAGAACGCGAATGCGGGAATAGGCGGCAAGCGTGGGCCCCAGCAGCGCAAGGCCGTCGAGAGAGAAGAACGCCGAAGCAATGGCCAGTTCGCGCCCTCCTGCTGTGATCGTCTCGAGGCGGGCAAGCAGGGTGTTTGCGCCCCTGTTGTCAATGATGCTGGATGTGGGCGTCTCCTCGATTCTGGGGCACTCGTCGAAGAGACCGGCGCCGGTTTCCTGCGGTGACATTGCCGTCATACCCCTCTGAACGGCGCGCATGCCCGTGGACGACTGTCGTCGGCAAGTGTCGCCGGATTGTCAATGATACTGAACAAATCGGGCTGCGTGGTTCGGCGTGCCATGGGTGTCTCCTCCGCGGTGGTTGCGTGCCTGCGCCCGTGTGGATTTCGCCCTCCGACCGTAGCGCTCCTGCAATGCACAGCGGGCGTGGGCCGATAAGCCGCCTGTTTCGCCCCAACGCAAGCCCCGCCCCCCCCCCGTGAACTCCAGCCCAGCGGCACCGTCTGTTACTCCGGATGATGCTCGACATGGGAGGTGCGGAGTGAGGGCTCGGGTTGCGCGGCGATTGGCTGTGATTGCGGCTCTGGGGACATTCATGGCCGCGGTGGCGTATGCGGCGGGGCAGCGGCCACAGGACCGGCCGATGGAGCAGGTCTTCCGCCGCCTCGACCGGGATGGCGACGGCAAACTGACGCGTGACGAACTGGCCAACATGCCCCGTCTGGCGCGGCTGCTCATGGCCGGCGACACGGACAGGGATGGGGCGCTCTCGGCGCAGGAGCTTCAGGCGATACGCGCGCGCCTGCAGACGAGGCAAAGGCAAACGGCCCGACCCCCTGCCGATGCCGACTACGTTCAGACGGACCACCGGCTCACGGTGGATGGGCGCGAGCGAACCTACATCGTCCAGGCGCCCAGGGAATCGGAAGGCAAGCTGCCCGTGCTGTTCGTCTTCCACGGCGGCGGCGGGCAGGGAGCCAACATGGCAGCCATGGGCTTCCATCGGCTGGTGGCGAAGGAGCGGTTCATCGCCGTGTATCCCGACGGCTGGCAGAACAACTGGAACGACGGTCGGCATGCGGCCAGGATCAGGGCGCAGATCGAGGAGGTGGATGACGTGGCTTTCGTGCGCGCCATCGTCGGCGAACTCGACAAGCGCCACCAGATTGACCGCTCGCGCATCTTCGCCACGGGGGTGTCCAACGGCGGCATCTTCTCGCATTACCTTGCCGCCAAAGCCTCCGACCTGTTCGCAGGCATCGCGCCGATCATCGGCGGCCTGGCCGAGCCCGTGACAGCGACGTTCCGGCCCGGTCATCCCATATCCCTGCTCGTCATCCAGGGCGACGCCGACCCGCTGGCGCCCATCGGCGGCGGACCCATTGCCCGCTCCGACCGCGGCGGTCGCGTTATATCAACCGAAGAGATGCTGAGCAAGTATCTGGCCCACAACGGCATCACCGGAGCGCCCACCATCGAACAGCTCCCCGACCGCGACCCGAACGACGGCACCACCACCGAGGTCCGCCGATGGCCGCCCGGTCGCGAAGGTGTCCGCGTCGAGTATATGCTCGTCAAGGGAGGCGGCCACACAGTGCCCGGCAGGCGGCTCGGCCTGGGATCGCGCCCGGGTCTCACGGGAAGAACCAGCCGCGACTTCGATGCGGTTCAGGCCGTGTGGGACTTCTTCAAGTCATGTCCGCCGCGGCGGTCGGCCCGACCGGACCGGACAGAACGGCCCATCGCCGTAACGCAGGTTGTCCCCATCGCAATCCGCTCTCCGGAGACATTGAAATGACATGTTGGCCCGAAGGCGCCGAAGTCGCGCTCACGCTCACCTTCGACGATGCCCGACCCAGCCAGCTCGACAGCGCCATGCCCATCCTCGACCGCCACGGCATCGCCGCCACCTTCTTCGTCTCGTTCCCTGCGGTCGAGCGGCGCATTGACGACTGGCGCGAGGCTGCGCGCAGGGGGCATGAGATCGGCAACCATAGCTGGACGCACCCCTGTTCGGGCAACTTCGGCTTCGCGCGCGGCAACCCGCTCGAGGACTTCGACCTCGATCGGATGGCAGCCGACCTCGACATGGCGTCGGCGCGCATCTCCGAGCTGTTCGGCGCCCCGCCCCGGACCTTCGCCTACCCGTGCGGGCAGAAGTACGTTGGCAGAGGCGAAGAGGCGGCCAGCTACGTGCCGCTCGTCGCCCGGCGGTTCATTGCCGGCAGGGGCTTCAGGGACGAGAGCCACAACACGCCGGGCTGGTTCGATCCGGCGCGCGCGATGGCGTACGATGCCGATGGAGCAACGCTCGCCGACCTCTTCGCGCTCATTGACCATGCTCGGCCCGAACGGGGCTGGGTTGTCCTGGCCGCGCATGACGTGGGCAGCCATCCGATGCAGGCCATGCGGCCCGACGTACTCGACGGCCTCTGCGAATATGCCGCGGACAGGGCGAACGGCATCTGGGCGGCCGCCATGGCGCAGGCGGCGGAAAGGACGAGGCTCGTGCCGGCCCGCGACGCGAACCCTTAGCCCCTCAGGTCCGGCAACGATCCGGTCCAGCGCCCGCGCCCGGTCGGCAGCATGGGCGACTCGGGCGAGCAAGCAATCTGTTGGCGTT
This sequence comes from Chthonomonadales bacterium, assembly GCA_037442185.1. GTDB lineage: Bacteria > Armatimonadota > Chthonomonadetes > Chthonomonadales > CAJBBX01 > JAAYVH01. The sequence goes on from JBBIQU010000288.1 coordinate 3,371, forward strand.
GCGCGACCTCGCCGACGGGCGTGGCGGGGAGTCTAGTATGCATGATTCCCTAGGAAATCATGCATACTAGACTCCCTTCCCGAACACGCTGCGCGTCCTGTCG
>JBBIQU010000289.1:0-3472 GCA_037442185.1 Chthonomonadales bacterium
TGCCGGTCTGGCCGGATCCATGCTTACTTGTCGAATAGCTCCTTCAGAAACGCCGTCATCGCCTCCCATGAACGGCGATCGGCCTTCGCGTCATACCTGGCCGTTGCCGAGTTCGCCTCGGGATTGGTGAAGCTGTGCACAGCATTGCCGTAGGAGACCAGTTGCCAGTCGGCCCTGGCGGCGCGCATCTCGTCCTGGAATGCCTGCAACTGGGCGGCCGGAACCGACGCATCATCGGCACCGTGCAGCACCAGTACCCGGGACGTGAGCTTCCGCTTCTCTGCAGGGACCTGACTCGCGAGACCGCCATGGAAGCTGACCACGCCATGCAGACCCATTCCCAACCTCGCGGCCTCGAGGCAGACCGTTCCGCCGAAGCAGTACCCGATCGCGGCAACGTGTTCAGAGTCGGCGAGCGGATGGCTGCGGATGTGAGTGAGCGCCGCGCCGAACCGCGCCTCAACTACGTCCGGATTACCTCGCACGGAGCCGGCCAGGCGCGCTGCTTCCTGCGGGTCCCTGGCCAGCTTGCCCTCGCCATACATATCAACGGCGAAAGCCAGATACCCCGCTTCGGCAAGACGGTTCGCCACCTTCTTCACGTGTTCGCCCAGTCCCCACCACTCATGCACGATCAGCACGACGGGACGCTTGCCCGCCTTCGAGTCGTCGTAGGCGACGTAGCCCTTCATCGTCAGGTCGCCCGCCCTGTACGCCACCGTCTCGCTTTTCACCGCTGCGTTCGCATGTATCGTCAAGGCCATCGCCAGCACTCCCAGCGCCGTTCGCATAGTATCCCGCACCTATGAAGTATCGGGTTCCATTACGCGATTGGTCGTCTCGGCATTCCCTGCCGGTTGCTTCCGACCTCCAGACGCCTCACGTGGCCTCCTTTGCGCCTCCTATCACAAGGGGACCTCGCTCGGCGCGCAGGGAAGGCATGCTTGCCGGCCCAAACCGCCATACGTGGCCCCTGAAAGGGCTAGCGACGCTCGGATGCCGTATCGGGTCTTGCGCTCGGCAAGCGACGTTCGATGATCAGCTCGAACGCAGACAGGCCTATGACACCTTCGCCTGCACCACATTCTGGCATCATGGCCGACGGTAGCGTTTTCCACTTTGGGAGGTACCGGCAATGGCGACCATCGCACCGGCTTGTGCCTTGACCGTCCGACTTGAGCCTGAGCTTCATGACGCCGCCGTCAGCCTTGCGCGAAAGCGCGGCGTCAGCTTGAATGCGCTTGTCCAGGAGAGCCTCGCGGCAGTCGTGATGGCCGCTGAGGATCAGGAGCTCTACGAGGCGTTTGAGCGGTTCGGCGCGCATCCCGACGCAGACGCAAGTCACGCGCTCCGCGCTCAAGCAGAGGTTGCGAGCGAGTATGCCGATGGGCGATCGCGGTCACGGGGTGGCGCTCCGGCGCGGCCAGATATACTGGATCGAGTGGGAGCCCGGTCGAGGCTCGGAGCAGCGGCGTCGGCGTCCGGGTCTGATCATCCAGGCCGACCCGATCAACGCCAGCCGCGCATACCGCAACACCATAGTGGTAGCGCTGACCACCTCTGACCACGGGGTACCGACGCATGTAGCCATCGAGCCGGATTCGGCGAACGGGCTGGAGCGGACTTTGTTCGCAATGTGCGAGCAGGTCATGGCCGTCGCGCGCGACCGCCTCGGGCAGTACATTGGCTCAGCTGATGACGCAACGATGGCTCGCATCAGCCGTGCCCTGAAGCGGGCGCTGAGTCTGACGTAGGGCGAATGGCGCGCGGACGGCAACGCCTGCCGCGAGCGTTACGGTCGAGGCAACGGGCGCTGTCGAATGCGGTCACGGTCAAGCACTGTGAACCGGCCCACAAGCTCGAGACCACGGACAAGGATGGCACTGGACAGGGCCTCGGCGCAAACCGCAGGTACACGACGCCGGCCGGGGTAGCACGGCGCAGACGGTAGATCAGCTCACCGTAGTCGCCGTCAAACGTGATGACGACCAGGCCGTCGCGAGCGGCATGCCGGAGGACTTCATCGTCAGGTGCTCCTGGGATGATCTCAGCCACCGCCACGACGTCATGCCCGGCCGCTCTCAGCAGGCGGACGGATGCGAGGGGAACGTTTTCGTTGGCGAGGAACCTCACGGCTCTCGAGCCGTCAGAGTGTGGAAGGATAACTCGCCGAGCGCGTCACGGGCGTAGCTGAACGCCGCCGCCAGCGATTCCGACGTCAGGCCTGGGTAATTGTCGAGTATCTGCTGCTGCGACCAACCGGCTGCCGCAAGGCCAAGGAGGAACTCCACCGATATCCTTGTCCCCTTGACCACCGGCTTACCGAGCAGGACGTCCGGGCTCGAATGGATGTGCTGATGCCAATCCATGTTTTGTCTCCATGCTTCCTGGCGGAGTCTACCACGTACCTCTCTCCCGAGTTCGGTTGCGACCGTCTTTGCATGACTGGCTCCGCGGCTTCGATATTGATTAGGTCTCTGTCGGGGGCACGGAGACTGCCCACGACAGGACTCTCCGCACGACTGACGCGATGCTGTCTCGCGACACACGCTGTATCAGGCTCTCCGACACTCGCGGGTGCCCCAGGACCGCATAATCCTCAACTGCTTCTCGGCGAACCGCACCCAAGCCCGTCCAACGTTCCACCCCTTCCCTCTCGGTGCCTTTCCTGACCCCATCACCAGGCCGACGGCCCGTCTGGCCACCCATCTCCTGATGCGCATCCTCAGGGTCTGCCGGAAGAGCCGCACCGCCGCCTCTTGCCCCAGCGGAGGCGGCGCTTCATCAATTCCAGAGTGTTGAAGACCACGGGGCAGAAGTATGAGTCACTCACGAGGCCCAGCATCCGCCAGCGGAACCCCGGAGTGTGCAGGTAGGGGAACGACCCGCACGCCTTGGGGCGATCGGCGTAGACCTTGCAGCGTCCGCTCTCGAGGAACGGGCACGGCCCGGTGATGCCCGGTTCTCCCTCGTAGACGCTAACGTACTTCCGCTCGAAGTCGGCCGGCCGCAGTCCCAGCCGTTTCGCGAGCAGGGCCACATCCTCACGGTCTACGGCTATGGAAGGCAACGCACAGCACATCGCGCACCGCGTGCAGTCAATATCACGCCAGACTTCATCCGCAGTCGCTGCCGCAAGGGCATCGAGTTCCTCGTCCGACATCTCACATTCGTGTTTGACCCAGGCGCGGAACCTCAAGTTCTGGTCGGTCAGATCGCGCGCGCGTCGCTCAACGGTTGCCAGCTCTGCGATGACGCGCCGGCGGTTGTCCGGGTTCATTCGGCGCTCACGTCGCGGCCACGGCGCGGTTCGGGCGGCGATGCAGGTCGGACCAGATTGGTGTCATAGCGCGGAGTTCCGGCCTCGGCCGGGCGCAGGAGCGATTCGGTTGGCGCATCGGCAGGACTGACCAGGGCGCCGCGTCGCAGCCGGAGCTCCTAGACTCTTTCCAGATGCCGCAGGCATGCAGCC
>JBBIQU010000290.1:0-3370 GCA_037442185.1 Chthonomonadales bacterium
CGTCATCAGACGTGGCGGCGCTCCAGAAGGCCGTTCGCGATATCAGGGTGGATCCAAGCCTGCAGCAATACATCGTGGAGATCGTGAGCGCAACGCGCAACATGCCTGCCGTCGCACTGGGCGCCAGTCCGCGCGGCTCATTGGGGCTGATGTATCTGAGTCAGGCCCGGGCGCTGTTGGCCGGTCGTGCCTACGTCGTTCCCGATGACGTGAAAGCGTGCGCAGTGGATGCATTGGCGCACCGCATCATCGTAAAGCCGGAGTACCGCGTGAAAGGCACTCTGGGCAAGCACTGCATCGAGGACGTTCTCGGTCGAGTGCCGGTGCCGGTAGGACCGTAGGGCGGGTAAGGGCGCGATACCGAATGTCTCACGTGAAGCTCACGGCCATTGCCACCACGGCGCTGTTTCTCGTCGCCGCGGGCACCGTCGCCAATGGCTGGCAGATGTTCTTCATGGCGGCGGTGCTGTTGGCGTTGCCGCTTGCGTCCATCGGGGTTGGATGGCTTGCGCTACGTGGCCTGCGCGTTCGCCGCGAGCTGCCATCGCCTGCGTGGGCGGGGGATGTCGTCCCGTTCAGGCTAATCGTGAGCGGTGACGGCAAGCTGCCTCGGCTCTTTCTTGAGGTGGAGGATTCGTTGCCGCGGTGGCTCACAAGGGCCGACCGCAATCCAGTTACGTTCGACATTCCACCGAGTGGAGAAGCCAGGGTTGAATACGACGTAGCCTCTGTTAAGCGAGGGGTCTACACGCTCTCCAACGTTACGGTCTCGTCGCTCGATCCGTTGGGGGTCCTGAAGTTCCGCAAGAGCCTGGCAGCGCCCGGTGAACTCGTTGTCTACCCGGTTCCGGAGGAACTTCCGGGCTTTGACCTTACCGGCGCTGAGCGGTATGGGCACCGTGACATACCGTATGCGGCCGCCAAGGGCAGCGGGGTGGACATGGACGGAGTCCGGCAGTACATTCCCGGCGACCCGTTACGGCGCATGCACTGGAAGACCGTTGCTCGAACCGGGCAACTGCATGTGATTGAGTTTGAGGAGGCGCGATCGCTTAGCGTTGTCATCGCGTTGGACACATTCCGCGGAGGCGACTTCGGCAAGGCGCCGGACAGCACCTTCGAGTACCTCGTGCGTACGGCTGCGTCTCTGGCCCAGCTTGCCGTTCGACAGGGAGCCAGTGTCAAGCTCGTGTGCGGAACCGAGACCGGCCTTGACGGCGTCGCGGGGAGAGGCACCGATCACCTCCTCAGCATCTACTCTGCGCTGGCCCGGGTCGAGGCGGTTGGCGAGGCTCGCATGAGTGAGATCTTGCCGGCACGCGTCGGTGCCCTGCCTGCAGGGACAACGCTCGTCCTTCTGACAGGCGACCCCGACGAAAGGATGGGCGACTCCATTGCCGGATACGCGGCGGCGGGGCTCAAGGTGCAGGTGATCTTAGCCGACGGGCGCGCCTGGCCGGACCGGCGCAGCGCCGGCGACGATGAGACGGAGCGTTTCATCATCGGCGTCCATCGCGCAGGCGCCAACCTGCATGTCATGCGCCGCAATGAGCAGCAACGCCTTATCCCGGAACCCATTCGGAGTTTAACGGATGCACGATAGTCGCCCCGCAGTCACGCCCGACACCGTCACTGCAGCTCCGCCAAACCCGATCATGTACGTTGCCGCGTTCGGCGTCGTGCTGTGCGCGTTCTATGCCGCCATCATCGGGCTCGAGTTGACCGAGCCGCTATTCGGGCCGACTGTCGTCGCGCTGTCCGCGCTGGGCTTCGCGGTGAGCCTGTTCGCGCGGTCCAACACTTCGGCGGGTTGGATTCTTGCGGCAGTCGTGGGTTCGATCCTCGGCGCAGTTGCCATCGGGTCCGCGTCGGGCGGGCTTGGGTCCCAGTTGTTCCCGTCTCAGTCCGGAGGAGAGGTCCACAGGGATCTCGGGGTGTTTCTGTGCTGGCTGTTGGTGCTACTCAGCTTCGCTCAGTTGTCGCGAGGGTGGCTGCTCTTCACATGCGTGCCGGCGGCGGCAATTATGGGGCTGGTTGGGACAGTCTACTCGGACGCGCCGTTCATGTGGCTGTTCGTAGCGTTCGTTTTCCTCGGCACCTTCCTGGTGGTTCACGACCAGCATGCGCGCTTCATCGAGGCGCGGAACGCACCGGCGGAGGCCTCCAGCCGTCCCTCCTCGATCGTTGGGCAGCTCTATGTTGTGCTGGCCTGCGGATTGGGGGCAATCCTGCTCGGTCAGGTGATCGCTCCACCGATCCAGGCGGTGGGCTCACAGTTGATGCCGCTGAATGCGGTGGCAGGGAACGACGCGGGCTCAGAGCGGCGGAGGCAGACGTCGCGCGTCTCCGTGTCCGAGAGCTCAGAGCTCAGGATCGGCACGGGACCCGAGCGGGTATCGGACACAATCCTCATGCGTGTGCGTGCCGAGCACGGGAGCTACTGGCGGGGAGCGACTTTCGATGAGTACACAGGTTCGGGCTGGAAGTCCACTCTGACGAGCGGCATCCGTGTTGGGCCGGGACCGTCTCGTGGCTTTCCGTCATCCATGTTCGACCCGCGCATGCGCCAGTCGGCAGACATCCTTGTTCCCAGGGGTGAGATCAATGACACTCCCGGGCCGACGCACACGCTCCGTCAGTACGTGCGGCTCGAGGCAGCGGGGCGCTTCACTGACCTCTATGGAGCGTCGGAGCCGCGCGTTTTCCGGCTGATGAGCGGCGCGGAGTTCGGGCCGCCGTTGACCGCCACCGCCGATGAAGCGGGCCGAATAGCGTTGAGCCGAGGCATTGCATCCACATACTACGAGGTCGAGTCGGATGTCGCAGAATGGACGCCGGACCTGTTGCGAGAGGCCCCAGCGGATGTGCCCGCCAGGATTGGCTCAGTGTACACCGCGCTTCCCGACACGCCCGGCACTGCTCGCATCCGCGACGTCGCCCGCACGATCACACGTGATGCGCGAACGGCCTACGACAAAGTAGAGGCCCTTGTGGGCTATCTGGGCCGCACATGTGCTTACAATCTCGAGGCCGACGCGCTTGCCGCCGACGGTTCCGATATGGTGGCCAGGTTTGTGTTTGACACTCGCGAAGGCGAATGCAAGCTGTTCGGTTCGGCGCTCGCCGTGATGTGCCGGTCGGTTGGCATACCGGCGCGGGTGGCTTCGGGCTTCTTGAGCGGCGAGTTCGACGCCGAAGGCCAGTACTATGTCGTCCGCGAGAGGGACAAGCACCTGTGGACCGAGGTGTACTTCGCCGGATATGGGTGGATTGCATTCGATGCGACAACGGACGCCCGAGACGTTACTCCCCGGGAGGACGACACCGGTCTTCTGGATAACGGGGGCATCCTCGCGGCCATCTTCAGGCG
>JBBIQU010000291.1:0-3338 GCA_037442185.1 Chthonomonadales bacterium
GCCTTCGTGATACGCGATGCCGAAATCCTCGACCTTCTCGACCGACGCCGGACTGGCGAACGGAATCCATATCCCCTCTTCGTGCGCGCGCCGCCGGAAGGCTTCGGGGAACATGGCATAGTAGCGCGAGGCGGCGGATCGGAATCCCCAGTTCGCGTCTGAGGCGAAGCTGACCACCTGCGTGTGCGCGGAGCCTCGGCCACGGGTGGCATTGCCCAGGCGATCCGGTATCAGCGCGAGATCGAAGGCCGCGTAGAGGAGACGCGTGGGCCCGTGATATCCGAGCCGAGCTACCTGCGGTCCGTCGGACGGGATCAGACCGACGCTTCTCCCGAGGCCCTTCCCCGTTACGCAGGCGAACGGGTACAGGGATATGGTCCCGTTGGCGCCGACACCCACCCGCGTGACGTCCGCATACTCCCGGTTGGGGGCGCAAGGCGTACTCCGTCGTATGTCGTGCCACCAGCGCAGCGGAAGGCTGGGCATCCGCTCGACGTAGTAGATGGTGAGGCACCGGTCGCGACCGGAGACATCCTCCACGAACAACGAGCGCCAGTCAGCAGACGACCACGACGCTCTAACGTTCAGAGCGAGCTCCCGAATCGTTGATCTTACCGGTCCGCTCTCGTGCGCCACGAGCCGGAGGGGCTTGCCTGCGCCGATGTCCCTGACGAACCAACCGGACTGCCGACCCACAGGCAGTCTCGGAGCGTCGAGCTCCTGTCCGTCGAAAGTCGCCTCGGGTGCCAGTTCACGCACGGCAAAGTCATCGAACCAGGCCGTGCCCACATGGTGGCGGAACAGGGCGTAGACACGCACGGTACGTATGGGCTTCGACGGGATTATCAGTACACGCTGTCGTTCCCACCCGTGAGAACCGACCGAAAACGGCGCAGTCTGCCCCCAGAGCGGGGTCCCGTCCGTATGCTCGAGATCAACGTAGACCGAGTAGTCGTTGTTGCGGAATCCGCCGACACCGGAGGCTTTGCTCCACCCTTCAACGAGTATCGGCTGCGGATGCCGCTGGTTCAGCGTCACCACCCCTTGCGCGCCTCGCCGATCCTCGTATCGCTCGTTGGCGCACCTAATGGAGACCCTTCCTGTCCTCGCTTCATCCGATGCAACGGCGTATCCCATCTCGAACGGTGACCAGGCCGCACACCGGCCATCGTTCACTTGCTCGAAGCCGCCGTTAGCCAGAAGTCCTCCGGCCGCTTCGGATGCCTTATCACCGCTTCCCTGAGTCGCTCTCACCACAGCGACCGATGCCAGAAGACACATGAAGACAGCCACGCACGCCGCGATCCGCAAAGTGTACGTCCGTCCGGCCCTCATTGCGTCTTACGTGATCCCCGCTGCGTAAGAGGAACGCCCGCACGACACTGGGGACAGGTGTCCGGCGAGTATGCAGGAATGTCGAGCGTCAGAACGGCTCTGAGGGGTGCGCCGAACTCGACCGTTCCGCCGCTCCTGTCCGCGAGCACTCCGATGCCCGCCACAATCGCTCCATGTGCCTCAACAACGCCGACACACTCCCGCACTGACAGTCCGGTCGTCAGGATGTCGTCAACGATCAAGACGCGCGAAGCTTCCGGCAGCGTTTGCCCACGACGCAACGTTCGACCTTCGGTGGCGGGTTCGGCATACCTCGCGTCGAGCCCCAGTCGTCGCGCAACGCAGTACGCCAGAATGATGCCGGCCGTCGTCGGTCCAAGCACATAATCCGCCGTGAGGCCCTTCAGCAGATCGGCGAGCGCGTCACTCGCCTGGTCGAAGATCGGCGGTCTCTCAACCAATCTGAACTTCTCAAGGTACTGGGCGCTGTGGAGACCCGACGACAGAAGGAAATGTCCTTCGAGGAGGGCTCCGGAGTCGCGAAACAGCGCCAGGGCTTCATCATGCGTCATTGCGGCCTCCAGTCAGTCTCGGCGCCAGTACGCGCAGCACCGCGCACAGATCGGAAGATCGCCCTCAACGCTGAGCCGCTCCCGGTGCGCTCGAAACTCATCTCCGTTCCACACATCCATGAACCTGTCACGGGTGATATTCCCGCAAACGACACCGAAGCACGGCGATATGTCGCCGTTCGGAAGCACATCAGTGTTCATCCAAGCGCAGGCGGCCCGAGTCCGGTGCACGAACTCGTGAGGTTTGGTGTAGTAGATCCGGGTCTCGTCTTCCGTGAGATCAGGATGGACGAACACCAGCACCTTGGTTGCGGCGGCTCGGATCGTCGCTATGCCCCGGACGACTTGCTCGGGATCCATATCGGGGGTGCTACCGGTAACAACCTCGGCGGGCTCGAGGAGATGTTGATCACCCCACCGTTGGTTGTGAGCTGACACCATCTCCGGCGTGATCATCCACAGATGCTGAACATTGATGCATTCGGCCTTGAATCGCTCAGCCAACTCCACGACTCCAGCCGCTTCCCGGTAGTTGTCCGGCGACAGCGAGCAGTTCAGCACGAGTGCAGGTCCAGACGTGCGCGCGTGGCTGCATGCATCTCTCAATGCCGTCAGGCCCGCCTCAACGCGCTTGTAGGCGCTCGCAATGCCCCTGACGCGGTTATGGACTTCCGGACCTCCGTCAACCGACACGACCAGGACATGCATGGGCGCAGCCGCGATCTCGGGGGCGAGTCGCTCGAGCGTCGTCCCATTGGTCGTCACGCCGCAGAGCAGGCCTCGTTCTCTCGCAATCCTCACAAGAGCGATGAACCCGGGGTACAGGGTGGGTTCGCCTCCAGTGAACCAGACATAAGGCCTGTATGGCGCGACCTCGTCAATCAGGCGTGCCCACACGTCCACGGGAAGGCTGTCCCGAGGATGCGCCTCGACCGCGCCGGATGCGGCAAAGGAGCACATTGAGCAGCGGAGATTGCAGCTGAACGTGGGCTTCAGAGTGATTCCCATGGGCCGAGTGCTGACTGACGCGCCGCTTTCCATCTCCCTCAGGATGGAGCGCCTTCGCCCGCGGCTGCGCAGATACCACGTGATCAAGTGAGGATGCGCGAACACGGTGTGCCCAATCATGCGGGCGAGCGAGATCGGACCCATGACCTCAGTAGTCCACAGGTCGCAGGTAGTAGTCGTTGATGGCGGTGGATGACAACATTGCCGTGCTGGGCATATGACGCTTCCAGTGAGTTGAGTCCACCTTGCCCTTGACAAGCCTCACGTCCGCTTCGGCGAATCCCATGCCCACCAGCCTGGCAACCGAGTACCCGCGCAGAAGATAGTACAGGATACGATCGGCCCGTCCATAGGAAATCCCAAAATCGTCTTCGTCCGTCTGCCCTACGATGAGGTCGGCGGAAGCCGGTTTGCTCAAGATCA
>JBBIQU010000292.1:0-3280 GCA_037442185.1 Chthonomonadales bacterium
GAAACTCGTCCTCACCAACCTCGGCGAACAGTTCCGCCACCGTCCGGTGAGCCGCGCGTTCGACCCTCGCATCGGTGTCCACAAAGCGATAGGCCAGCGCCTTGGCGCACAGCCTCCCGATCGTCGTCTTGCCGCACCCCATGAATCCGATCAGCACCAAGTTCGGCGCTAACGAGACGACCATCGCACCCCAGTGTAGCCCCGCCGAGCAAGTTCGGCATGCGTCGCGGCGACGTTCCGGCGAAAAGCGTGCATGGAATCGCCCCCGAAGCGATCAAGCGCCGCCTCGGCCAGAACGATGCACATCATCGCCTCACCTATGACCGATGCAGCGGGCACGGCGCACACATCCGACCGCTCGAAATGCGCCTGTACGGCCTCACGAGTCACCATGTTCACCGACCTCAGGCGACTCTTGAGGGTCGGCAACGGCTTCATGCCGCACCGCACGACGATCGGCTCTCCGTTGGACATGCCTCCTTCAATGCCGCCCGCGCTGTTGCCTGTACGACCGAACCCCGCCTGATCATCGTAGACCAACTCGTCATGGACTTCGGAACCCGGCAATGCGGCGCCGACCATTCCCGACCCGATCTCGACGGCCTTGATGGCCTGAATACTCATCATAGCGCACGCGAGCCGCGCATCAAGGCGACGGTCCCACTGCGTGTGGGTCCCCAGGCCCGGAGGGCAGCCGACGGCAACCACCTCGAACACGCCTCCCAGCGTATCGCCGTTCTGGGCAGCGGCGTCTATGGCTGCGACCATGCGATCGGTAGCCTCTCGGTCGGCACACCGCACCGGCGACACCTCGAGCGCTGCCTGCGACCCGGGCAGGGCCTCAGCTTCGAGGCGCTGGCCGCTGACATTGCCTATTGCCACGACGTGCCCGTAGACCTCGGCGCCGATCTCGCGAAGCAATGCCCGACAGACGGAACCGGCCGCAACCAACGCGGCAGTTGCCCGCGCGCTCGAACGCTCAAGGACATCGCGGATGTCATCGAGCTCGTACTTCAGCATCCCCGCGAAATCGGCGTGCCCGGGCCGCGGACAGAGTATCTGAGCGATGCTTTGCTCAGTTGGCTCCGCCCCCATGCGCGCCTTCCAGTTGTCGAAGTCCCGATTGCGCACCACGAGCGTAATGGGGCCGGGAAGCGTGTGGCCATGGCGCACGCCCGAGAGGAACTCCACGGTGTCGTGCTCGATGGTCTGACGCCGCCCCCGGCCATAGCCCATCTGCCGCCGCGCCAGGTGTTCATTGATGGAGTCCGCTGAAATGGGCAGCCCGGCAGGAATGCCCTCCAGGATCGCCGTCAGCGCGGGACCGTGGGACTCGCCCGACGTGAGTATTCGGAGCATTGCGTCACTCTCGTTGATGTGATCATGGCCGAAGGCCACACGCAAAAACGGGAGCGGACGCCCTGCGTAACCGCTCCCGTCATCGAGAAGGTCCGGACTACGGGGTTGGGCCGCCCCCGATTGTCACGGTCCCAGCGGCGCCCGAAGGATCGGGCAGAATGGACGGCGTCACGAATACGAGCAGTTCGCTATTCGATACGCGATACTCTCGCGACTGGAAGAGCTGACCGATCAGCGGAAGATCGCCGAACAGGGGCACCTTCTTGATGCTCGTACCGTCGTTCTTGCGCACCAGACCGGCGATGGCGATGGAGTCGCCGTTCCGAACCCGCCGGGTGATGGGGCCGATTGTCTGATAGCTGATGATCGGGGCCGTCGTCCCCTCGGGACCGGTGACCTGGCCCGAAATGTCCGACACGAACGGCGAGATCGTCAGCGTGATCGTATCGTCTCCGTTGATCCTGGCCAACACGTCCATGCCCGACTGTGCCTGCACCGTCGAGAGCTGCGTCTGGAGAACTACGACGCCGTTGCCGCCCGCGGTCGGGCTGGTGTAGAAGACCGGTATCTCTCGGCCGATCGCGAGGCTGACCGGCAGGTTATTGAGGGTAGTCACCATCGGCGAGCTGACCAGCCGCCCCTTGCCCTCAGTGAGCGTTGCGCGGAGCTGAGCTGCGACATTCCCTGTGGCGAAGCTCATGAACACCTGGCCTGCCGCGAAGCCCGGGTTGCCCGCAACCAGATTGCCGCGCGCCAACTGCCAGTCAATGCCGAACTGCCGAACGTCGTCCTGCGACACTTCAACGAACTCCGCCTTGATCATCAACTGCTTCGGGGCGATATCCAGAAGCCTGATGATCTCCTTGAGTTCGCGGAGCGCATCTTCGTCACTGGTGCGGACAATGATCGTGTTGTCAATGTCATACGCCAGCATAGACTCGATGTTCTCGGGGACGAGCGAGCTGCCGCCGCCCTGACCGCCGAACTGTCCGCCCTGACCGCCGAACTGGCCGCCCTGACCGCCGAACTGGCCGCCGAAGCCACCACCGCGGCCACCGAACTGGCCGCCGCCATAGCCACCGTAGCCGCCGCCTACGCCTCCGCCACCGATGCCTCCGATGCCGCCGCGACCGCCAAACTGATTCTCCTCAAGCGTCGCGCCGTTGCTTGTCGGCGTCGTCGGAACAACTGGAGGAGCCTGGCCGTTCAGCGAATCCCCTGCGCCCGCCAACGGCTCAGGCATGTTTCGCGTCGAGGTTCCGCCTGCAACATCGGCCGAGTATCCGATCCGCCTGGAGCCCAGCGCGTCGAACATCATCCGGCGCAGGAAATCGCCGCGTCCGCTCATGTCCGCCCGCGTCAAGAAGTTGACGATTTGGGACGGTCTGGCATTCTGCACGGCGATCCGTTCGGTCCGATAGCGCTTGGGCGTCTGCGGTAGGGGCGCTGACGGGTCCGGCTCAGTCGTCTTTGGCGTCTCAACGGCCGGTGCCGCCCCTTTGGGCCCTATGACGTACACACCGCCTTCGGTGCGCACCGATGCGCCTGCAGCGCGGCAGATCATCTGAAGAACCGTGTCGAGCGGCTTCTTCTCAAGCATCAAGTTGACACGACCGTACGGCTTGTCGCTCGCCTCGATCACGATCTCGACGCCGGTCTGCGCCATCAGCATCCTGATGGCGGCTTGCAGATCGGCATCAACAAGATCCACTCGCTGAACGATCATATGGCCCGCGTTCGATTCCTGAGCGCGAGCTGCGCTCGAACCGAAGCCGACAATGACCAGGGCATACGTCGCTGCCAGCGCCCACACCGAGCTAGCTGAACGACTGCGAAGGCCCATGTGTACGTCCTCCTCCCGACCCTATCCGGATATCTACCGCACTACCCGACTGGCATTGAGATGTTCGATCGTAGTGGG
>JBBIQU010000293.1:0-3268 GCA_037442185.1 Chthonomonadales bacterium
GCAGCAGCCGACGAGGGCATAGCCAAACAGCAATCGGCGCTCAATCAGCTCGGCGCCATGCTCGGATTGAGCGCGATCGGCGACGCGGCCGACCTCGAGCCCGTCGAAGAGCGGCTCATGTTCGAGCGAGACAGCGCCAGAGCGTTCGCCGAGTTCGGCGAGCGCCTGCGTGGTGCGCGTAAGAGTGAAGCCAAGGCTGCCGATGCGCTCGATGCCGCCCGCGCGAGCCTCGAAGAACAGGTGGGCATTCGCGAACAGGCCGAACGCGCGTGGACCCGATGGCTCGACGAGCGCGGCTTGCCGCCGAAGCTTCGGCCCGAGGCTGCCCTGCAGTTCATCGAGCAGATCCGCGCCTCCAGCGGCCTGATAAGCGAGCGCGACCGCCGTGCAGCCGAGATGCAGGAGGCCGAACAGGCCGTCGTGATCGCGCGCGCGGCGCTTGAGGCCATCATCGCAGAATCGGGTGACGACAGCGAAGAGGCGTTCCTCAAGCATGCCGCGGCGTGGCGTTCGCTTCAGGAAGCCCGCAGGTCAGAGGCGGCCTCCTGCGATCGCCTCATTGCACGGGCAGGTTCCGAAGCGAAGTACGCCGAACTCGAGGCCGCGCTGGCCGGCTCCGATCGAGAGTCGCTGTCGGCCGAAGTGCGGAAAGCGGAGCAGGCACTTGCCGCTGCCCGTGGCCATGTCGCCGCCCTGCGCACCCGCGACGGGCAGGTCGGCGAAAAGATGCTCAGGCTCGAAGCATCGGTCGAGATCGAGACCGTGGGGCGCGAGCTGGCCGATCGGGCAACCATGGCCGAGGTGGCACTCGAACAATGGGCCGTTCGGCGGCTGTGCATGCACTTGCTGGACGAGGCCCGACGCAAGTTCGAGCGCGAGCGTCAGCCTGCGGTCATCCGCAATGCCGGCGAGAGGCTGCGCGCGGTGACCGACGGAACCTACACGCGGCTGATTCGTCGGCTCGACAGCGTGGAGCTCGAGGCCGAGCACGTTACGGGCGGCACGCGCGGCCGAATCGCATGGAACCGCGGCCTGCTGGAACAGATATACCTTTGCTTGCGGCTGGGCTACATCGAGGACTACTCGACCGGGGCGGAACCCCTGCCGGTCATCATGGACGACGTCTTGGCCAACTTCGACCCGGACCACGCGGCCCGGACGGCTCGGATGCTGGCCGAGTTCGCCGAGGCCCGGCAGATCGTCTACTTGACGTGTCATCCCGAGACCGTTGCCTGCTTCCGTGACTGCGCCGGACCGACCGCGGGTTACTACACCATCGAGGACGGCAAGATCGCGCTCGGAGCGTAGCGCGGAGATGTGACGGAGACGATCATGATGGCGGCGTCTGCCGGATCCGTAACGGTGAGTCGGTGAGAGCGTCTGACGCCATCGGGCGCGTACGCGACTTCCTCGGCCTCAAGCGCAGCGTCGTCGGCCTGCTCGGGATGGTGGTGCTCGTCGGGATGGGCGAGCACATGGCCGAGCAGTTCCTCCCGCTCTACCTCATCTCGCTCGGCGGCGGCTTTCTGTCAGTCGGCTTCCTCAACGGCATGGACAACCTGCTCGGGGCGCTCTACGCGTTTCCGGGCGGCTACCTTTCGGATCGGCTCGGCACAAAGCGCGCGCTCCTCGTCTTCAACCTGGTGTCCATGGCGGGCTTCCTCATTGTGATCCTGGTTCCGTCATGGCCGGTGGTGCTGCTGGCCGCAGCCCTGTTCCTGTCGTGGACGGCGATATCGCTCCCCGCGACCATGAGTCTGGTCGCCCGCGTGCTGCCGAAGAACAAGCGGGCCATGGGCGTCTCGGTCCATTCGCTCGTTCGCCGGGTGCCCATGGCGCTGGGTCCCGTCCTGGGAGGTGCATGCATCGGGGCGTTCGGCGTCGAGCGCGGCGTGCGGCTGGCCTTCGTCGGAGCGCTGGCCATGTCCATTGTCGCCGCGATCATGCAGCAGCGACTGATCGAGGACGACGCTCCCGGATCCGTTGCCGATCGCGCCGAGGCCAGTCCGTTGCGGCTCTGGCGGTTCATGAGCCCGCAGCTGCGCAGCCTCCTCGTCAGCGATATCCTCGTCCGCTTCTGCGAACAGATACCCTATGCGTTCGTCGTCATCTGGGCAGTCGGAACCGCCGATCGGCCAGGCCCGGTCAGCGCAGTGCAGTTCGGTATCCTCAGGTCCGTCGAGATGGCGACCGCCATTGCCATCTATGTGCCGGTTGCGTGGCTTGCCGATCGCGGGCGCAAGAAGCCCTTCGTCGTCATGACGTTCGTCTTCTTCACCCTTTTCCCGCTGGCGCTGCTCCATGCCCGATCGTTCTGGACCCTGGTAGGCGCCTTCGTTCTGCGCGGCCTCAAGGAGTTCGGCGAGCCCACGCGCAAGGCGCTCATCATGGACCTGGCTCCTGAAGATCGCAAGGCCGGCATGTTCGGCCTCTACTACCTCATCCGCGACGTCATAGTATCGGTTGCCGCCTTCGGCGGCGCTCTGCTCTGGAGCCGCAGCCCCGCCCTCAACCTTTATGCTGCCTTCGCCTTCGGGGCCATCGGCACCCTCTGGTTCGCGCTAAGGGGCGAGGACATGCCGGCCGCCGGCCCTTCGGCGATGCCTGCTGGGGGATAAGAGGGGCTATCGCCGGAGCAAGGCCGATAGCCGCTCAATCTCAGCGCTAAGCTCGGCTAGCACCTCTCGTCCCCGGTCGGTGATACGGTACTCCTTGCGGGCACGGGCATGGCGGGTCGGGTCGTCGGGGCAGACCAGCCAGCCGTACTCGACCATCCGCGCGAAGAGGGGGTATAGGGCGCCCGGGCTGACGTCGTAGCCGCGGTTACGGAGGTCTTGGAGCACAGCCAACCCGAACACCGGCCGTTCCGCCGCATCGTTCAGGATCTGGATCTTCCACAGCGCCCATAGGAACTCACGCTGGATGTCTGCCGATTGAGTTGACACGGATGACCTCATATGGTATATCTATAATAGTCTACGCTAACCGTTCATTTCGAACGTATGGGCGCATGGGTCAGGTCGAGATGGCATTGCCACCCACAATCAGAACCAGGATGCATCTTCGCCAGTTCATGCTCGAGGTCCTTGGCGAGCTCGGCTGGGGCTATCACCCGGACACCAGGTTCGGCGACTACATCAACCTTCATACTGGCGATCCTACGTACACGCCAGATGAGGCGCTTCATCGGGAAGCGCTTCAGGAACAAGCGTTCGAAGCGTTCGGAGACGACATCTACAGCCTGTCCCTGGGCATTGCCTACGAATGG
>JBBIQU010000294.1:0-3212 GCA_037442185.1 Chthonomonadales bacterium
GAGGAGATCGGGCTGGTGAACGTCCTCCGAAGGCCCGGATGCCCTGTGACGGTGCGCTCGGAGGGCGGCATGACCTACGAGGAGGGCAAGGACTACGAGCCGATCCGCGACCCCATGCTCCATCCCTGGATCGCCTACCACGAAGCGCCCATCGTCCGCCTGAAGCCCGGGACGCGGATCAAAGACGGGGAGCGGCTCCGCGTGAGCTACTACCACCCCATCATCGTGTACGAGGATCGGCTCACGAGCTGCGTGAGCGAGCCGAAGATCTTCGATGAGTGGCGCGAGGAAGTGAAGCAGGCCGACGCGCTGCTCAAGCCGGCCGCGTTCCTCATGTCCCACGACGAGATGCGCGTCATGAACTGGTGCGCCCTGTGCCGAAGCCGCAAGATGACGCCCGGCGAGCTCCTCGCCGACAACGTCCGCAAGGCCGCGCAGATCATCCGCGACATACGGCCCGATGCGGGCATCTGGGTCTGGAACGACATGTTCGACCCCATGCACAACGCCGTGGACAGCTACTACGCCGTCAACGGCACGCTCAAGGGCTCGTGGAAGGGCCTCGACAAGGATGTCGGCATCGTCAACTGGCACGGCGGCCTCAAGGGCAAGAACTGCCGCTTCTTCGCCGACCTGGGCCTCAAGCAGATGCTGAGCGGGTACTACGACGGCGACGAGAACGGCGACTCAATCGCCGAGTGGCAGGCCGCTACGAAGGACATCCCCGGCATCGTCGGCGCGATGTACACCACCTGGGAAGACAAGTACGACGCCATGGACGCATGGGCGAAGAAGGCGTGGGGAGGGAGGTAGCGGCGGACACGCAGGAATCGCGGCCGATATGGCGTAACGGAGTCTGTGGGTTCATGCCCGCCAGATCGGATCGAGGAGCTCCAACCGGTACATGAGCGAATCACACAAGCCCAAAGGCCGCGATCTCTTCATCGTTGACAACAGCGTCAAGGGCTGGACCGGCCTCCGTTACCTCGATGAATGGGCGACTATCGCCCGATCGGGCGGCAACGCGATCGGACATCCGAACATCGGCGCATGCTACGCAAGGCGTGGGGCTAGCCATGAAGTGCTCATTCTGCGGCCGCAACATCGGCGAGGTCGTCGCAAGACCCGGCGCGCTGGTCAGGTGCCGGTACTGCGGCGTTGCGATGGTCGTAACACATCCCGACGACGCCGGCCGGCCCGGCGGACAGGCTTGTGTCGGGCAGGCGTCACGCTGGGATCGCTATGGCCAAGTAGCCCGGTCCATCGGGGTTGCCATCGCCGTTCTTCTGGTGATCGTCGTACTCTCAATCGCTTTCCTTCGCTCATCAGGGACGTGGGTCACCATCAGCTACGGCCCGCTAGTTGACCGGACACAGATCGTCGGAAACGGCGAAACGCTGGGGTCGGCACTTGCCAGAGAGGACCAAAAGGGGGCGGTACAGCCGTTCCTGGACGGGTACTCGCGGCTCCTGTCTGCAGCGGTCCAGATGCGGAACGGACCCGACCCTGTTCCGCTGTGCGACGTCGCGGATTTGTTTGAGCCGGGAGACGCGCAACCCGCGTGGGTAGCCCTCTGTCGCACCGGGCGATTGCGCGTTCTCACTAGCGGTAGGGGCATGGCGAGGGTATTCCTGCTTGGCGATGACCCGGTGTCAGCGTACGAGAGGCACTACGGGGTAGTGCGCCACGCTTTGGGCATGCTGGCACAACAGAGTGGACCGCTCAGGGCAGAGATATACGCGTACCGGCACGACTACGCCAAGTCAGAACTGAGCCTGTACACCAAACCACACATCGTCGAGAGCCGGGCGTTCGGCCCCAGCAAGGCGGCCGTTGACCTTGAGGGATTGGCATCTTTCTTCGCTGCCGGACCCGTCCTGGAGGGGGCGCGTATCAGCGGCAAGCACGGACTGGTTCTGTACGGGACAGAGGGCGAGCCACAGACCCTTGCGGGAAAACAGGTTGCCCTGTCTGATCTGGCGGTGGCGTACCGAGCCGTTTTGCACGCGGGAGACAATGATGCATTCGTGAGTTTGGACCCGCACGCTGATGTAACCAAATCCACGGTGAACTTCGGGGGATACCTCGAAGACACGCGCATAGGCCGGGTCGTTCTGGAGGCCGACAAGCGTTTCAAGACGATCACCTGCGGTCTTGACCCGGACACGGGTCAGGATGTCCGCTACGCGACGCGGGCGGTGGTGCAGGCCTTCCAGACCAATGCAGAGCGCGACCTGATGATCGAGGGCGAAGACGACGGCCGGTGGATTGGCACGCGGTTCTGGTACTACCCGGACGTCGTAGGAGTGGATTGCGATCTCAACTGGGAGTATGCGGCGCTCGACAAGCCAAGGTTCACGGCCGATGCAGAGCGCAGTCGCGACGACTTCGCCTCCCACGAGGACTTCGAAGCCAGCAGACGGGCGCAGCTGTCGCCGTCGGTGCGGGCTTGTATCGATCACCTGAACCAGAACCACACCGACTACGCGCGCGCATTCCCGGAACTCTCGGAACTCACGACGGTGGCTCGTCTGATGGGGGTCTGCAGTTGGCTGGCAAAGGCCGACAACCGCGAAGTGGATCTCGACGGCCTTCTTGGCGTCACGCTGCCACCGTGCCGGACCGAACGGGAACGTGACAAGCTGATCGCTGCGACCGTCGCAAAGCGACGAACTGGAACCGGGGCGGTGTCCCATGCCCAGTTACAGAAGTCGTTGACCTACTACCTGACCCCCCTACTGAACAGGTCAGTGGGTCGTGTCTTTGGATCGGAAGCGAAGGTCAGACGCTTCGCAAATGACAAGGATAGGCTAGCTCGAGGCACCACAGACGTGTTTCGACGCATGGCATCGGGCGAGTTTGAGCTGCTGCGCTCCTCCAAGGTGCGGGAAGTCATGACGTGCAAGCGCGACCTTGAGCTCCTAGTCGAGTATTGGGCCGAGAGCGCCAATGCGCCGGAAGTGGAGTCGGAAGTCGAACTGAGCGGTCAGATCGCGGCGGACCGGCGTGCCCTCGATCGACTTAAGGCGACTATTGGTCTCCTCAAGCGCGCTCTGGATGGGGCCGGATCTGTCGAGGAGTTCAACCGGCTGGTGGACCGCCACAATGCGGTGGTTCGAACGCACCGGATGACGCTAGAGCGCCACAACAGACTCGTCCGGCAGTTCAACGCACTTCGCTTCCGCGTCAGGTACATTCTGGCGATCGGCGGC
>JBBIQU010000295.1:0-3169 GCA_037442185.1 Chthonomonadales bacterium
CAAGCCGAACCGGCGAACGCCAGACTACCCCCGCCCCAAGCCGAACCGGCGAACGCCAGACTACCCCCGACCCACGCGGAACCGATGGGCGACAGGTTACCCCCGCCCCCTGGGTGGGCGGGGGAAAGGGGGAGGGGGGACCGACATTGACTATCCCCCGTGACCTGTACACCGCCTGCGGGTGGCCGTTCCTGGCGCTTTCCAGCGGCCGCAGCCATGGGCGCGAGATGGTCAGCGCCCATGGGCCAATCGCTGGCAACCGGCTTACGTTCCCACTGCCCCCGGGCTACGAGGGTGGACCGGTGGCAGACGAGAACGCGCGCGGCATCGGCATCATCGGTCCGACCTTTGGCGCGCGCGGCTTGCTCAGCCGGCCCGCGTTCATCCCATCGAGCGAGGCGCTGCGCTTCCTCGAGAGCCAAGGCCTGCGCCCTCCGGCCGAACGCGCCGACCATGATCGAAGCCGACAGACAAAGCTCGGATGGCTGCAGAACAGCACGGTCCAGATCGAATGCTATCCGCCGCGCCCAATCACCGGCGGCATGCCACGCATGGTCTGGTCGGCCTCGATTGGTCCCTGCGACATCGTTGGCCTCGGATTCGCCGAGCGCGCCGGGCACCTTCAGGTCGTCGCCGACCTGCTTTGCGACTCCGGCGCGCGCTCACGCAAGCGATTGCATGCTCGAACCGGCAAACCGGAAACGGCCGGGCTGCCCATTGCGAAGCGTGCAGCGTCCGTTCAGTACCGACGCGACGGCCGGGGCAACCTCTACGAGACAGATGCCCGAGGAGTCGTCGTGCGCGACCTTGCGTATGTCAACGGCTTCCGCGGGTTCAATGCCGTCGGAGCGCTGGAGCCCTCACTCGATGGGCGCATCCTGCTGGCGGGTGATGCGATCATCTGGTCAGCGAGCGGAACAGTCATCTGGCGCGCGGAGGGGCGCGCCGACGACCTTCTGCATCTGTCGCCCGACGGCCAGCTTCTGGCGCATGCGCCGGCCGGAAGTCGGGGGACTGCGGCGGTCTGGCGGCTGCCTGCGGTCACTCCATAAGAAACGACATCTCGAGCAGTTTGACCGGCTGTCCGCCCTGCGAGGCGTCCGTCGGACTGTCGAGGTAGTTCTGCATGAACTCCTGCCAGCGGTCGTGGACCTCGGACCCTGCCAGGTAGTCGCACGCCGCTTCCCAATCGTCGCACTCGAGGTAGCCGAACTCGGTGCCGTCGTCATTGAGCCACAGGCTGTAGTTGCGTATTCCGGCGGCCTTCAGTTCGGCCAGCAGATCGGGCCACACGTTAGCATGAATCGCCTTGTACTCCTCGATCTTCTCAGGCTTGACTTTCAACAGCAGTCCAACGCGCTGCATGGATATCCTCCGTGATTCGTGTCGTTTCGATAGCGCCAACTCGAGCGCCCGTTCGGTTCGTCGGCATCGCTCATTCGAGTATCTCGCTCGGTCCCCTTCTGAGCGCGAGGTCGGCCTCCGGCTCGGGACACGGTCCGCCTGCCACGCTGGGATCGGCGGCGTGCTTGCGCCAGAGCTCCTCGACCGCCCAACCGCGTCCCGTCGCATGGAGCCGCTCGCAGTAGCTCCGCAGTTTTCCCCGTGCGTGCGCCGGGCCGCCTTCGCTCATGACTGTCCAGAGGGGGTCGGTCGTATAGCCGTCGGGCATTGTCGCCATCATTTCGGCGTGCCAGTGGGCCAAGAGCGCCGCATGGTTGGCGACCTCGGCTCGAGCTTTGCGCGCAAGGTCCCGCTGCTCATGCGGGTCGTCCTCGATGGCGAACAGCATCTCGTCGGGGAAAAGGTGAAAGCCGTCGTGGTAGGTCCGGATGTAGAGATGCGTGTCGGTGCGCACGCTTCTCTGGCACACGTGGGCGCACTGGCTTAGGACGACGTGGCTGCGGCTTACGGCCTTGCCTCCCCTGACGGCGCCGGCCATGGACACGCCCTCCCACGTCTGCGCGGGCTGCCCGTCGAGCAGATCAATCAGGGTCGGAGCCAGGTCAATGTTGCAGTGGAGCCCGCGGTCACGCGCCCCTCTGGCCGCTCCCGGCCAGCGGATTATCAGCGGAATGCGGCATGTGGCCTCATCGGCAGTGCCATGCTCGGCATAGATGCCGAACTCGCCCTGATTCTCGCCATGGTCGGAAGTCACCACAATGGCGGTCTCGTTCAGCACGCCCTGTCGGTCCAGCTCGTCAAGGAGCCGGCCTATGTGACGGTCCATATACGCGATGCCGCAGTCGTAACCGTCCATGTGGCGGCGAAGGTCATCCATGGTGCGGACGGCGGGCACATGCCGCGGCCAGCGCGGGAGCGGCGCATCGTCCCACATGTTGATCTCGCTTGCAGTGTGGGGTCCGATGGCCCGCGTGTGCCTCTCGAGGACGGCTTCGTCTATCCACGGCTTGATCGGATGATCGGCGAACGGATTGCCGAACTCCTCCGGCGCCCGATACGGGGTATGGGGGTCCCAGTAGTTGACATGCAGGAACCAGTTATCGCCCTTGGCGTTGCGCTTGAGCCAATCGAGGGCGAGCGGCGATACATCCTCGGCCGACTCGAGGCCGCCCCTGCCGGGATTCACTGCCTCGGAGAACCCTGCGTAGAACCACCATGCGCCGTGGCGTTCGGCGAACGGACTGATCGTCACGGTGCGCAGGCCCGCATGGCGCAGCCGGCTGGGCAGATTGTCGGTCCTGCAACGATCCGCGAAGCCGCGCTCGGACCCGACGAGCCGCATGTCGGCAGCCGTGCCGCCGTGCCCGACGACTCCGGTATGGATGCCTGGCCGTCCGGTGAAGAGCGCCGCGCGGCTGGGCAGACACGGGGCATCGGTGCAGTAGTAGCGGTCGAAGCGGACGCCTTCGGCGGCGATGCGGTCTATGTTCGGCGACGTTGGCCTCGGATAGCCGTAACACCCAAGATGGTCGGGCCGGAGTGTGTCGAGATCGAGAAAGAGTATGCGCATGTGGTCCTCTTGTGCCGTTGCTGGACACCGGCGGAAAAGGCAGGTTCCTTGCCGCGGCGCGCCGACTTTCGCACATGATTCGCGGCCGGGAGTTCAGGTTCCTTCCGGACGTCAGGTTGCCGAGTTCGGGGATCGTCGCGCACGACCCACGTTACGACGAACAGGCAGTCGCGGCGCAGCGGTTGGCTCGCCCTC
>JBBIQU010000296.1:0-3156 GCA_037442185.1 Chthonomonadales bacterium
CCCCTTGCCCCCGCCCACCCAGGGGGCGGGGGAATCAGGGGCGTGCGCCGCGCTCAGTATCGCCTCCCCCTTGCCCCCGCCCACCCAGGGGGCGGGGGAATCAGGGGCGTGCGCCGGTGATCGGGGAATGCGGGCTGCGTTACCGTTCGATTGCGCCGACGTCGTACATCCCGCCGCGTGGGCGAGCCATTCCGCGCTGGTCCGTTGCGATCGGGTAATAGGACAGGGTCTCGCGCGATGAGCCGATCAGCAGCCCGCTTTCGGTGGTCTCGGAGCCGAAGGTTGACCAGAAGTCGTCGCCGAGCCCGACCTGACCGAGCCTTCCGCCGATCTCTGCATCGAGGTCGCGCCAGAACTTCACCCATGCCGCGTTCTCGGGGTTCGTCGGCCATGTCTCGCGCGGCCCGTGCCATCCGACTCCCTTCATATCGCCGAAGCCCGCGCCGAAGTTCGGTCCCAGCGTTGCGCCGTACACAGTCCGTATTCGGGCCAGCACGAAGTTGATGAGATCATCCTCAGGTCCGCCGTAGCCCGTGCATCCCACCCTGACATGCTCGGTCACTTTGCGCCCGCCCGGTATGCGGTTGATGGCCTCGCCCGCCGGCGCATACCATGTCACGGCGTTCATCCCCGAGTCGGTTCCGATCGAAACGGCAGTCGGATGGCGCGCGATGTCGCCCGGGTCGAGCGCTTCGGCAAGCGTCACGCCATCGCGGTCGCCCTGCTTGGGATAGTGCTTCCGATCGAGGTCATTCCACTCGGGCACGGGCACCAGTATCTGCGAGAAGTCCAGCTTGCCGAACAGGTTGTAGCCCTCGCTGTAGAACGCCAGGATCGAGCCCGCGAACCAGTCCTCGTTCTGGCCGTTCAACGTGTTGCCGACGGCAATCGTATTGCGCACCCGCACGTTCTCGACAACGTGGGCATTGCCGATCGTCGCGCAAACGCCTCCGCCGCCCATGTTCGGCTTGCCGCTGAACGTAGCCGGATATCCGGTCACGGCGTTTTCCGCGATGGTGCAGCTCACAACGGTCAACGAGCCGCCGCCCATGTAGACTCCGCCGCCGCGGTAGTAGTACTGCCCCGCCTGCGGGAACTCGGGATGATCCTCGACCAGATTGCGCGCGATGGTGCAGTTGGTCAGCGTCATCGTGGCAAGGTTCATCGGTCCGCCCGAGAGCGTGAAGATGCCGCCGCCGTAGGCATGCTGGGCCGCAACTCGGTTGCCCGTGATCGCCGAGCCGCTGATGTTCGTGTTATTGCCGACGCCCGTGGCGCTGTCGGCTCCGCCAACCGAATAGATGCCGCCGCCTGCAGCCCCGTATCCTTCGGCCATGTTGCCGCTGACCACGCACGACGTCAGCTCCAGCCCGTTGGCGTAGATGCCGCCGCCATAGGTGCCACGGTCTCTGCTGGCATTGGGGTCGCCCGTGCAGCGGTTGTTGATGATCGCGCATCGGTCCAGCCGCGCCGTGCCCCAGACGGCGAGGCCTCCGCCCCGGGCAAGCGTAAAGGGCTGGGAGCCGCCGGCGATGGCAACGGCTTCCGAGTGGCCGCCCCGCACGGTCACGTTGCTCATCGTCAGGTTGCCGTAGACCGCAAGCACGCGGGCCTTGCTTGTGTCGCCGCCCGCCCATTCCAGTGTGATGCCGTCGGGCAGGTTGGAGGCGTCTATCTTCACGTCCTTGCGCGCATAGAGGGCCGATGCGCCGTAGTCCCGCTCGTGATAGCCGTCGAAAACGTTCGCCGTGTAGACCTCGCCGAGGAGCGTCGAATGCGCCTCGCCGATGATCGTCAGGCGGATCGTGCCGCCGTTCAGCGAGCGATCGAACGTGATCGTGTCGTTGGGCTGCGCCTGATCGAGCGCGGCCCTGAGCGTCATACCCCCTCGAGCCGGCAGCGGCTCATCGGCCAGCGAATCCACGACGATCGCGCGTCCACCGCCGCCGCCCGAGCCGCACCCGCACACCAGCAGCGACAGCACAGCCGCCAAGCCGGCCGACGCAGCCGGCATTCGCCTTAGAGACACCGTAAGCCCTCCTGAAAGGTCGGATACTTCAGCATACCTCGGTCAGCATGTCCCGTCGCTGCGGAACGATGGGTATACTCATCGGTGCGTAGCGGAGCGCCGCCCGGCAGCGCTGCGTATGGACAACCTGAACCATGCTCGATACCCATACATGCACCATGCCCGGAGCCCACAGCCGATGACCGCAGAGGCAGCAGCCGCGGAACAAGCCGTCGAAGAAGCGCCCAAACTCCCCGAACTCGGCCCGGACGAGGGGGGATGGACTAGCGTCATCAAGCCCCATGAGGGTTTGCTGAATCTACATCTCAACGAGCTCTGGCGCTATCGCGACCTGATCATGCTGTTTGTTTGGCGCGACTTCGTGGCGCTCTACAAGCAGACGGTGTTCGGTCCGGCCTGGCATCTGATCACCCCGCTCATCACGACGTTCGCCTACAACATCGTCTTCGGCAAGATCGCCCGGCTGCCGACCGATGGCGCGCCGCAGTTCCTGTTCTACATGATCGGCACCGTGGTCTGGGGGTTCTACTCAGGCTGTCTGGTGGCGACGTCGGCTACGTTTACGGGGAATGCCGGTCTGTTCGGCAAGGTCTACTTCCCGCGGCTGGCGATTCCCATCGCCACGGTCGCGTCTCATCTGGTCAAGTTCGGCATCCAGTTCGTGTTCTTCCTGATCTTCCTCGGCATCTTCGCACTCCGAGGAGCCAGAGTCGAGCCCAACTCCGCGATACTGCTCACGCCCGTGCTCCTGCTCCTGCTCGCCATGTTCGGTCTCGGCGGCGGGATCATCGTCTCATCAGCGACGACCCGCTACCGGGACCTGACGTTTCTCGTCGGCTTCGGCGTCCAGCTGCTCATGTACGCCACGCCGGTCATCTACCCGGCCTCGCTAGTGCCGGCAGGCTGGCGATGGATCGCCGTCTGGAACCCTCTGTCTCCCATCATGGAATCCTTCCGCTACGCCTTCCTCGGCGCCGGCACCTTCAACCCGACCTGGCTCCTCTACAGCGCCGCCTGCGCCGTCCTCCTCCTCTTCGTGGGCCTCGTCCTGTTCCATAGGGTAGAGCGGACGTTTATGGATACGGTATGAGGCGAGAGCTGAGGGCTGAGAGGCAAGGGGTAAGAGG
>JBBIQU010000297.1:0-3151 GCA_037442185.1 Chthonomonadales bacterium
CCGCTGCTGTTCCCGAAGGAGAACTTCAGCAACGGCTGTATCGCCACGGTGGACGTGATCTACCCCATGGCGCCCCAGTTCCTGCTATTCAGCCCGGCCCTCGCCAAAGCCATGCTTGTGCCTGTGCTCGACTATGCCGCTTCGCCCCGGTGGAAGTGGCCGTTCGCACCCCATGACCTGGGCACCTATCCGAAGGCCAACGGCCAGGTGTACGGCGGCGGCGAGCGGACCGAAGAGAACCAGATGCCCGTCGAGGAATCGGGCAACATGCTGATCCTCATGGCGGCGCTCGCGAAGGCCGAAGGCAACGCCGACTTTGCGGCGCGCTACTGGCCGCAACTGGAGAAATGGGCCCAGTACCTGCGCGAGAAGGGCTTCGATCCCGAGAACCAGCTCTGCACCGACGACTTCGCCGGGCATCTCGCCCACAATGTGAACCTCTCGGCCAAGGCGATCATGGGCCTGGCCTCGTTCGGCATGCTTTGCGACATGCGCGGGCTGAAGGCGGAGGCCGACGAGTATCGCGCTGCGGCGAAAGAGTTCGCCGAGCGATGGGTGAAGGAAGCCGCCGACGAAGGACGCTACCGCCTCGCCTTCGATCGGCCCGGCACATGGAGCCAGAAGTACAACCTCGTCTGGGACCGCATCCTGGGCTTCGGGCTCTTCCCCGAACACGTTCTTCGCACCGAGACTGACTGGTACCGACGCATCCAGAACCGCTTCGGGCTCCCGCTCGACAACCGCATGGACTACACCAAGCTTGACTGGGCCGTATGGACAGCATGTCTGACGCGAGATCGGGCGGACTTCGACGCGCTGATCGCTCCGGTTGCCGAATGGCTGAATGCGACTCCGGATCGCGTGCCGATGACCGACTGGTACGATACGAAGACCAGCAAGTGCGTCGGCTTCAGGGCCAGACCCGTCGTGGGCGGGCTGTTCATCAAGGCCCTGTACGACCCTGCCCTGTGGAGCAAGTGGACCAGGCGATCCAAGATGGGCGATATCCGGTGGGCGCCCCTGCCCACGCCGCCTGTAGTTGAGCCTGTCGTCCCGACTGCCGAGCAGACCCATACGCCGTCGAAGTGGCGTTACACCGTTGCGGATCCGGGGCCGGGATGGGAGAAGCCCGGGTTCAACGATGCATCGTGGGATGAAGGAGCCGCCGGCTTCGGCTCTCCAGGCACGCCGGGAGCCGTAGTCGGCACCGAATGGAGGTCAGGCTCGATCTGGCTGCGACGCGACTTCGATATGCCTGAGTCGGACGCGACCAAGCTCCGACTGTGGGTCCACCATGACGAGGATGCCGAGGTGTACATCAATGGCGTCCTCGCCTGCAAGCTTCCCGGCTATAGCGTCGAGTACGGCGACCACGAGATATTCGCCCCGGCGCTGGCAGCGCTGAGGCCTGGCCGGAACACGCTCGCGGTACATTGCCGGCAGACCACGGGCGGGCAGTACATTGACGCCGGACTGGTTCGGTTGAAGTAACCCGGTTCAATGCTCGTCACGTACGGAGGTCTACGAGCGAAACGTGCCATGGAACGCACCGCTGCGACACGAATCCCGTCCGCTCGGGCTGCACCAATCCTGCGCGAGCGGGATTCGTTGCCCAGGTCCGGCGATTCAACTTCGGGCCTTCGTGCTTGAGGGCGCCTGACTCAGCGCCATCAGAGGTCACGGCGTCGTATGGATGATCGCTTCCTTCTTCTCGTTGTTCCAGTCCACGCGCCAGCCCATCAGCCCTGCAACCTTGCGCAGCGGCACCCACCAGCCATAATCCCGCCACGTTGCCCCGAGGTCCCTGCCGCTAATGGTACGATCCGGAGACACGACGGTTACAGCATCCTTTGTCACGGCAACCCGCAGACCGTCCACCGCACGCAGGTGTTCAGCGCGGAGCCAGAGACCCGACGCCTCCAACACTGGAGGAGCCACGTTCGTCGTTACCATCCGAGCGCCCGGCTCCATGCGCACCGATGTTCGCCGTGGGAAGCCGATCTGCCTCACCGGGTACTTGCCGCCCATTGGCGCGATCGGATACAACGGCTCCCCCGTGTGGGCGTCGTGCACGACGCCGTACCTGAGAAACGGATTACCTGAGTCTGGATACTGGAAACACTCGTACACAAGCCTTTGTGTGCCGTAGTCATCCATCTGGACCCTGAGGTCCACGCGCATGACGGGAAACCGGTTTGGGTCCAGTAGCGCGTAACGACGAGCGATCGTGGCTATCTGACCGCGCCTCAGTGACGGACGGGTGTCCACGACAACGGGCGTCAGAAACGGGAGCTCGACACCGAGCACTTCGCCGGTCTGATGGTCTATCTCGACTATCAGGGGTGTGGACCCGAGGGTCTGGTACGCGGGATTCAGCACAACGTCCCAGCCGACGACATAGGTGTCCTGGCACGGGAGCGGCTCCCCGCCCTGGCGCAGGTGTAGTCGGCACATTGCTGGATACTTGGTCTCCAGAAACCCCCACGCGGCTTGCACCGCTTCGTCCGCGTCCACACGCGGCGAGGGGCCCGCATCTTTGCGTTCTCTCAGGAGCCGCCCTGGCGACCAGTGCCACGTCCACGTCTCGCCGGAGACAGCATCCACGTCTGCGTCAACCTGGCCGCCGTCCGGCGTCTGGAATTCCACGCTCCAGGACGCCCCTCGCGACGGATAGCGCGCCGCGCGGAAGAGGACAAGCGTCGCTGGCCCAAGTTGCAGCCCGGTCACGGCGGTAAGGTGGTCTGCGGCGATCTCGATGGCTCTCGACCTGGTGATGGGCGGCCAGGTCGTTTGGCCATCGGCGCAGGCCAACACGATGCACAGTACAAGCAAGACGGAGGCCATGCCATGAACAGCCCTGTAGGGATGTGCGATATGTGCTTTCATTGGGAATCCCTCCTCTACTGGCCGTAGCGCGCTGGCGCGAGCCGCGTGTCCTGGCGGCCGAGGAGCGTTCGTTGCCGCGTCGTGTCATTGAGCGGAAGACCCGTGCACGCGTCGGCCGCCGCAGTCGAGACCGTCTTTCCGGCTAGAAGTGCGTCCCAGAACTTGGCCGCCCAGCTGCGCGCGCTCGTTTCGAAGATCACATTACGGAACCCCCCCATCCTCCATCAGACTTTCTTGCATTTTCCGTTCTTGATCTCAATAGCAC
>JBBIQU010000298.1:0-3143 GCA_037442185.1 Chthonomonadales bacterium
CCCGACAGGATCAGCTCTCCGGCGGCCAAAACCATTACGCAGACAGGCTCCTAGGCGTAGCGGTCGGTCGCCGGGATCGCGATGGCCTTGCAGTCGTCGAGGTTGCATTGAACTCCCCGGCCTCCCGCGCCGGCATCATGGTCGGCGACCAGATCGTGAAGTTTGGTAATGACACGCCTCGCACCGATGCCGAACTCGCCGAGGCGGTCATGCGCCGTTCGGCCGACGACCAGGTCGTTGTGACGGTAAGGCGCAAGGGGAAGACTGTCCGCCTCAACGCGACCCTGACGGCGACAAGCCGGCCCATGTCGCCCCCCTTCACGCGTCGCCGTGCCGCCGACCCAAGCGAGCCGCCGCCGCCAAGCATCACGGCGTCTTCGGTCTCCGCCCCGCGCGTGTTCTCCGAGCCGGTGTATCGCCTTGGCGTCGTCAGGGTCCAGTTTCAGGACGTCAAGCTGAACGACCTCATCACCGGGGAAGCGTGGGCCGAAGCCCTGTTCAGCACGGGAGCGTATGCCGGCAAGGCCAATGTCACGGGACAGCCCGTCTACGGCAGTCTGAACGACTACTACCGCGAGGTCTCCTGCAAAGCACTTTCGGTGGAAGGCAAGGTCCTCGAGCCGGTCACGGTATCGCAGCCGCGCTCTTCATATGG
Organism: Chthonomonadales bacterium; assembly: GCA_037442185.1. Classification (GTDB taxonomy): domain Bacteria; phylum Armatimonadota; class Chthonomonadetes; order Chthonomonadales; family CAJBBX01; genus JAAYVH01. The sequence continues at coordinate 656 of JBBIQU010000298.1, forward strand.
TCAGGGCGCAGGGGCACGGTCCAAGACTCCCTTCCTCACCGAGGCGCTGGGGCTGGTTGCGGCTCGCGACGGAGGCGAAGCGCTGGATGCATTTCACGGCTTCCTGTTCGTGTATGCCGGCAACCGGGTCGCCACCAACCGCGGAGGCCTCTTCTGGCCACATCGTTCCTCGGTCACGTTTCAGGGCAAGCGCAGACCCTATATCATCGTGCCGGAGGGCGGCGCGCGCATGACCAACATCAGCGTCATCGCACACGAGTTCGGGCACATCCTCGCGCTACCCGATCTCTATGCGCGACCCGAGAATCCCGGTTCCGAGGGCGCAGGAATGTGGTGCGCGATGTCGCAACAGACCGGCAACGGCCGTCCGCAGCACATGTCGGCCTGGTGCAAGGAGCGGATGGGCTGGATCAGTCCGGTGGTGCTCGACCCGCTCACGCCTCAGAAGCTCATCCTTGAGCCTATCGAAGGAAAGAAGAGCGAGTGCTACAAGGTGCTTGTCAAGCCGGATGGGAGCGAGTACCTGCTACTGGAGAATCGCCGCAAGTCGGGCTTCGACGAATCACTTCCGGCCGAGGGACTGCTCATCTGGCGCGTTGTGGGCTCCCGACCTATCCTCGAAGAGTCCCACGGCATTGATGGACCGCCTGGTCCCGTAACGCTCCTGAGTTCCGTGCCCTACCCCAGCGGAGCCAACGACGCCTTCACGCCCTACACGATGCCGTCAAGTCGAGCCATGCTGGGCGGCGGCCTGCCGGTCTACATCACCAACATCCGCCGCCTCGACGATGGCCGGGTGACGTTCCATATCGGCTACAGGTACTTGTAGGCTCACGCGCCGGCAACGCGTTCAATCTGCCGGAGAGTCGCACGCGTTATGTCCTTGAGCTGCACGACGTTGTAGCCTGACACGCCCGTGTGCAGGGTGTCGTTGATGTGGTTGGCCCACCGATCCGGCAGCGCCTTTCGGCCAAGCGCTGCGCCCATGACAGAGCCTACCGTTGCGCCGTTGCAGTCCGTATCGAAGCAGGGCTGGACGGCGCGGCAGATGGCCGTCGCGAAGTCCCCTTCGCTCCAGAGCAGCCCGATGGCTACGATCATTGCGTTTGAGATGGTATGGCACCAGTCATGGCCCCGCTCCTCGTTCCACTCAGCGTGAACCAGTCCAACGGCCTCATCGCAGGACTTGCCCGCACGCCGCCGGTCGAGGACGCGCTCAACGGCTTCGGCCAGTCGGCACCGTGCAGGTATCTGGGCCAGTCCTGCGCGCACGATCTGCTCCGGGTCCGACAACGCAAAGGCTGAGGCTACCATGGCGGCCGCCCACATCTCTCCGTAGATGCCGTTCTTCACGTGACTGATGCAGGCATCGCGCCAGGCGAACTCCGCCGCGAGCTCGGGCCTTCCCGGAGCCGCGTAACCCCAGAAGTCGGCACGAATCTGGGCGCCGATCCACTCTCGATACGGGTTGCGATACGTTGCCGACCGAGGCGGCTCGATCAGGAGCGCGAAGTTGCGATACGCGACGCGCTCGGCAGTGCAGGTGTGCAGCAAGGGTATGTCGCTCAGCCAGAAGTTCGCAACGTCCTCGGGGGTGAAGCCCGGTCCGTATCGCTCCATGATCGCCAGACCGGTCGTCGTGTAGTTGGTATCGTCATCTTCGGGCATCCAGGAAACTCTGTCGCCGAATGGAGCTTCGGGTCTGAGATCGTACTTCTCGCGCACCGCCTCTGAAGCTGCGTCGTACTTGAAGAAGTCGTTAAGGGGCCATCTGCCGGTTTCCCGCAGATATCCCCACATGCGGTCGCGACGCCAACCTTCGACCGGCTTACCCAGCAGGCATCCCACACATCGCCCGGTCCATGCGCCGTATACCTTGTCTTCAAGTTGCGCATCGGTCAGCCGCGACGCCGAAATCGCGGGCGCTGATGGGCGCTGCGCGAGGATTTCGGTGAATTCGGAAGGCTCGATATAAGGGAAGTCGGCCCGGATGGGCGCCTCGATGGTCCGATCCATCAGCCCCTCGGCGGCCGCCTGATTGATCGGATCCTCAAGATCGAGCGCCGCAACCCGTTCGATTTCCTCGCGAAGCCCCGACAGGTCGCGCCCCTCATCCTCACACTGCTGCAGTTCCGTCTCTATGTCGCCCTTGCTCAGGTACAGCCAGATGTGCTTCATGTCACTCTCCACGTAGCGCAGGCGTCTCGCCTGCATCCTTTGCCGGAATCTCGACCGTCACCACCTCCGTCGAGCTGAGTCCGGCACCATTGAACACCTTAACCTCGACGGTGTGCTTGCCTTTGGGCAAGACCGCCGTTTCGAGAGAGAACCTCTCCAACCCGCTGTCGGCCATCGAGTCTGCCGGTCGAGCCGAAGCCCATTCGCCGCCATCAACCCGCCACTGCGCGGCCACGATCGGCACATGTCTTTGCACCGCCACGAACTCAAGCCGAACGCCCCCATCCGGTGCCACGTGTGGCTGGTTGTG
>JBBIQU010000299.1:0-2025 GCA_037442185.1 Chthonomonadales bacterium
TGCCGGACATCCAGGAGCCGATTCTTGATTTCGATCCGCGCATCGTCTTCAGCGGCTGCATTCAGGGCCGGCATGCGCGCGAGACCGGGCCGAAGGGGTGCGTTGTCGTGCGCGTCGAGGACGAGCGGGTCGCAGAGGTTCGGTTTGTGCCCCTGGACGCGGTGCGGTGGGAGCGCCTGTCGGTGGAAATGAGCCCCACGGCTTCCGAGCACGATGCAGTGTCTTCGGTGGGCGCTCGATCACGAGACGCTGCGACGGGGCGGAGCGGAGCTCCTCGAGGGCAAGGGGGAGACGATCGAGCCCGAGCGGCCCTCGGGGTATTCGCCGACATGGCCCGCCACATGCAGGCGCTCCTCTTCACCCATCACGCGCGCATGGTGGAGCTGGCCGAGCAGATTCCCGCCGGGGCAGGCGTGCACCGGCTGTAGGCAACGGGGCGGTCGTGGCCGAAGGGCGCTGCCCGGCCCGCGCAGGGCCCTGGCGATCCGGTCCTGTCTTACGGGCGGGGCATTGACATCCAGCGCCTGGACCGTCGAGATGGTCTTGAACGCGGCATGGTCCGCGTTGGTCCAGAGCGCCTTCTTGTCGCGCGTCACTTCGAAGAGGTGCGTGCCGTCGCCTATGTAGCCGTGGCCGAGCCAGTTGCAGACGATGGCGTTGCCGTTCGGCAGGCGATGCACGCCGGCGATGAACCGGAGCGGGATGCCGGGCAGCTCGTTCTCTTCGATGGACCAGACGACCTTGCCCGAGGCGCTGAGGATGACGACCCGTCCGCCAGTGTAGTCGCCGGGGAGCATGCGGCGCGCCTTGCCCTCGGCCAGGCCCGCGCGTCCCATCATCGGCAGCAGCGCAGCCGCCAGGATCACCGTCATTGTCAGTCCGTGCATTCCTGCTGTCCCTCCTCGGCCGATCGCCGGCCTATCATACCGCGTGCGCCGTCCGGCCGCAGCGTCTCCTCCATCTGCGCAGTCTCAAGAACGCCATAGGGGACGAGGGAGGCTGTTCCATTAAAGTCGGGTCCTCAACCGGTTCTCTTCCGCCGCATCATGGGGCGGGCGTCGCCGGACGAGGCGCGAGGTATGCGACGCGGTTCGTCCAGTCGGCCGAGCGTTCCATGTCCCAGTAGCCGATCAGAGCGCCGACGAGCCCGCCGACATCGCGCGGCGCGATGGACTTACGATCAATGAAGATTACTCCTGCATGTGACGCGCCCTGGTCTGCCAGCCGCCGCAGGAGGGGCGGGATCGTCGTCACGTCGTAGGTGACCAGTGTCAGCGCGTGCTGCGCGCATTCGCGCAGGATCGCCTCGTCGTCGGCGCCGAGCAACGCGCCCGCGTTCCAGCGATGGATGCTCGTGATGGGCACGTCGGGGCGCTGTTCCGTGAGGCGGTCGGCGACGACATACGAGATGTTCTCGTCCAGCATCAGCGACAGCATCTACGGCTGTCCGGACGGGGACCGCGCAACCTCGCTTCCCTCGTTGTCCGGCCACGCGATCTCCATCTGCGGGAGCAGGCGCTTGAGCGTATCGAAGCCCTCCGCTCGGCGGTCCTCGAGGATAGTCTCGATCTCGCTGCGGTAGGCCTCGTAGTAGTGGAGCGCGGCCATGACCCATTCGGCCGGCCGGTTGAAGTAGCGCGTCAACTCGCCGACGTCCATTCCGAGGTCTCTGGCCACCTCGATGACTTCCCAGACGGCGAGGGTCGAGTTCCTCATGTGAGCCTGCCGGCCGATGGTCGAGTTTCGGAACTCGATGCCCGCGAACTCGGCCTCGCGCATGGACTCCTCGATGAGCTGCGCCCCCATCTCGCTCTGTGACTTGCCAGCGCGGCGCGCGAAACGCCTGAGCCGCGCCACCTGCTCATCGTGGAGCCGTATGCTGACAACCTGAGACATGCCCGTTGCGCCCCTCCTCCTGACGCTGCCTACTACATTGTACACGATGTGGCGGCGGCGGAGAGCTGAGGGCTGAGGGCGGAGAGCTGAGGGCTGAGGGCGGAGAGCTGAGGGCTGAGGGCGGAGAGC
>JBBIQU010000299.1:2151-2824 GCA_037442185.1 Chthonomonadales bacterium
CCCTTGCCTCTAGCCTCTCGCCTCTCGCCGCGGTCTATGCGGAGCAGGAGCGTCTCCTTCTCTTTGAACTCACAAGGAAACTCGCGGACGCCCGCATCTCTGAGCATCCCGGAGACCGGGTGATCGGACGGCGTCAGCGCGATCCTGAGCGCCACACGGGTCTCGTCGTCGGCGGGCGCCATCCTGATGCCGGTCAGGGCCTCCGCTCCCTTGAGCGATGTCGTCCTGCCGGCGAACAGGCCCGGAGCATAGCGCCAGAGGACCATGCGGTTCCGTCCGAGCGCTTTCCGGCGGATGAGCCGGCGCCGGCCAGAACCATTACGCAGACAGGCTCCTGGGGTTCGACCTGCTCCCAGGGGTAGTGGTCGTAGCCGTAGTGGCCGTGTTCGGCGGTCTCCTGGTACGACCAGCCGTTAGGGCGCCAGAGACCGAAGCGCTCGATGATGTCCCACGGCGCCAGCGCGAACCTAGCCCTTACCCAGTCCGAAAGGTCGGTCCCTTCCTCGGTCACGACGGTCACCATCTCGGGCTCGAGCTTGCCGATGCAGTAAGCGATGTGGACCAGGCACTCGCGGGCCATTCCATGCGCGACGATCGTTCGGGCGATGTTCCGAGCGGCGTATGCCCCGCTACGGTCTACCTTCGTGGGATCCTTGCCACTGTAGGCGCCGCC
>JBBIQU010000299.1:2861-3095 GCA_037442185.1 Chthonomonadales bacterium
ATCGGCCACGATCTTTCGGCCGACGACGCCGGCGTCCGCGCGCGGGCCGCCGATTGTGAATGCCCCGGCCCCGTTAATCGTGATTGCGGGCTCGGCATCGCCGTAGAACGGCGACAGGACCGGCTGCACGATCTCACGTACCACTTCGAGCCGTGCGGCCTCGGACAACCGGCGCACGCGGGTCCCGTCGCGCTCTTCCAGCAGGTCTTCGCGATCTTCGTGCTGAAGCGCCAT
>JBBIQU010000300.1:0-3008 GCA_037442185.1 Chthonomonadales bacterium
GGGGAAACCTGCGGCCATGCGACGCGCAGCGTGTAGCCGTCGCTTCTCGCGACGAAGAACGCCGGCGACCTGCGAACCGTGTGCCCTCCCATGCACGTTGAGCCCATAAACCCGGCATGGACCGCGTGGACGGCGGTCGTGGCTATGGCCGCGCGTTGAGCTTCCGGTTCATTGCCGCTATCGCGTCCAGCTGATAGGCCCGTTCGTTGTCGTGGCGGACGTTCCACACCTTGTCCTGATGCATGAAGTCGTAGACCCATAGAGCCGCGAACGGGATGCCGAGTTTCTGCATCTGATCGAGCATGGCGGCAAGCTTGCGCTCGGATTCGGGCGTCCGGGGACCCTCGACGCCGAACTCACCAACGAAGAGGGGCTTGCCGGCTCGCCGCGCAGCAGCAGCCGCAGTAGCCAGACGCTCGATGTCCTCCGCCGCATACGCATGGATGCAAAGCGTGTCCAGCGGGTCAGGGTTGTCGCCGAGCAGCATCTCCGTGAACTGCTCCGAGTTGTCCTTGGTCCAGCTCAACTCCTTCATCTGGTGCCATGCAGAAGGCCTCGGGATGCTGTTGCCGGATATGATCACTCGGTCGCGATCGTGCTTGCGCACTTCCTTGCCGAACTCGCGCAGGGCAGTCCGCATCATGGCGTGCGTGATCTCGTCCTTCTCAGATCGGCTTGCCGGCGTGCCGAGCGTCGGCCAGACAGGCGGACGATGCTCCTTCGCGTTCGGCAGGTCGGCGGCGAGGTTGTACTCGTTGCCGAGCTCCCAGCCCCAGATGGCGCGCGACTTGGCGTACCGGCGCACGACCTCGGACGTATATTCGCGCATCCACGCGTGGGTTTTGCTCTGCGGATCGCCCCATGCGCTCACAGGTTCGCCGACCAGATCGGGCACGGTGCTGAGCGTCCAGAAGAGCGACGGTATCAACCCGATGCCTCGCGCCTCGGCGGCCTTGACGACGCGGTCGAGCCGGGCGAAGTACTCTTCGGGGTCCTCACGGTAGCGCTTCAGGTCCACCGGCCAGAATCCCGAACACATGAAGCGCGCGAAGGGAATCCCCGCCTTCTTCAGCTCATCGAAGCCGCGCTCGTAGGACGTATCGGCAGGGTCCTTGAGCGTGCGCGCGAAGCAGTCCATATAGTTGACGCCGATCCCACGGAACGGCGCGCCCGCGTGCATCAGAACTCCGTCGCGGACGTACAGACCGGGCGGCGCAACGAACGCGGTCAGGCATATGAGGCTCAGAAGCATTGGGTATCTCCTTCGTACTCAGGGCCGGGCTATTCGTCCGGCGGGACCACGAGCGCAATGCGCGTGATGTGGAACGGCCCTCCGGTGGCCGATAGGCGGAAGTCCGCGCCGTTGCAGTGATCCATGAGACGTGGATCGCGCAGGGCGAACACGTAGGCCTTGCGCTTGCCGGTTGCGCCCTGTCGGAGCGACCCGACAGCGTCCTTGAACGCTCCCGGTATGACGCTCTTCGTGACCGACGTGTCCGTCGAGTCGTAATGCAGCTCAATGGTGGCCCGACCCAGGTCCAGATACTCGACGGCGACGAACACCGGCTTTCCGCGAACACGGTCCGCCACGTCCGGCGCCACATCGAAGTACGTGAACTGCTGGGGCTCTCCGGACGGGGCCGTGCCGGGCGCCATGCACCAGACGCCGCCGACCTGAATGCGGCGGGACGCGCCCTCGTCGGCGTTCTCCTTATTGCGGATGCCGTCAGCGCTGTCGGGTTGGCCCGGCTCGAACGAAGCGACAATCGGCCCGACCACGCGCCGGCCCCACGCGTCGGTATCGTCTTCGGGCAGAGGAGCTGCCACAGGCTTCCGACGCACGATCCGGCCGCCGTAGCGCCGCTCGACTGCGAACTGCTCGATGGCCAACGGCTCGGCCTCGGCGGCAAGCGACGCCGGAGACAGCGATGCGGGGACGAGTCGCCACACATCCGACACGAACCGGCCTATGCCGTCTGTCCGCGCGAGCCTGACGCCGATCAGATTCCCGTCCTCATCGGTGTAGTAGGGCGCCGTCTCCTCACGGTCCGGGCGCTGGTCGAGGGCCACCACCGCCAGATCGCCCTGCTTGGCCCAGCATCCCGCCGCGCCCGCCGTCCCGCCGTTCGTCCCGCGCAGGCCTTCGCGCGGCGCATAGCGCACTTCGAGGGGCCGAGTCCATCCCGTGTCGGGATTCGACATCGTGGAGGCCACCCAGTTGTCCACGCGAGAATCGTCGGCGTAGAGGCGCACATACCACTCTGCCGTGCCCTTCACCGAGGCCAAGCGACGGCCCGGCGTCCCCACACCGGCGAATGAGACCGACGAGCCCTCGCCGTATACCCGCAGGCCCCCGAAGCGCACCGTCGTCGCGACAGGGCCGGAATCCACTACCTCAAGCGTAGCATCGGTGTCCTGCAGCGCGCCGAAGTCGTACCACGTCACGTTGTCCTGGCACGCGCACAGATGGGCATAGCCGGCATCGTGGCCGGTCGGACCGAGCAGATTGGTCCCGCCATCGTAACTCATCTCCATGATGCGCGGACCGATGCCCTTGCCGGACAGATCGAACACGCTCCGCACTTTGCCGTTCGACAACGTCGCTCGCAAGCCGTCGCGAGTCAGTCGAACCGGTCCCGGCTCCCGCCTGGATGCGCCGGTCCCGAAATACACCGCGACGAGGCGTTCGGCCTTGGACGCGGACGGCAACCGCAGGAGCAGGTCGCCCCGAACCGGGTTGGACGGATCGTCGGCCGAGAACTGGCATGGCGCCTCGTGCGTCTTGGCTCCACGCGCGCCGATGACGAACGCCCGGACGGATGCCGGATCGGGCCGCTCTTTGCTGCCGATCTGGGCCAGCAGCGCTGCAAGGTCCTCGCGGATTCTCACGATTCTTGATGTCGAGTTCTCAGGTGACGGTCCAATGCGGACGAGGAACCGGTACGGGAGGTCGGTCATCCAGGGGACTGCGGCGGTCGCGGCCCTGGTTGGCATCTGGATGGCCGCGT
>JBBIQU010000301.1:0-2957 GCA_037442185.1 Chthonomonadales bacterium
GAACAGGGCGAAGAGGACACCGGAGGCCACGGGACTGAACGAAACGAGCGCCGCGGATCCGGCGAGCAGTCCGATGGCGATGAAGAGCGGGATGTGGGCTGTCTGCGCGACAGGCTCAGGCGCCACACGCAGGCGCTTCAGGTCATCCTCGGCGCCCTGGCGACGGGCCTCAAGCGTCGCGCGTCCGGCCCTTTCCTCGGCGAGGCGCGTTGCCGCCGCGCGAGCCTCCCTGAGCGTGCCGAGATCCGTCTCGATGGAGTCCATGGTTCTGGGCGGATCGGGCCACCGCCGCTGCTCCTCGGCTTCGAGCGCATCACGCGCTGCGGCAGCTTGTTTGAGCGCCTCGTCGGCATGGCTGCAGGCAGCCTCGGCTCTTGCCACGCCTCCGGCCGCGTCGGCGAGCCCCTGTGCCAGTGAAGCGATATCCTGTTCGGCGGCGGTACCGACATCGAACTTCGCAACGCGTTCCTCGGTCCAATCCTCACCCAGTCGGGCGATAGCCTCCGCGGCCTGCCGGTTGGCCCGGTCCAGGCGCTCGGATGCCCCGCCGGCGTTTGCTGCCCGCTCCTGAAGGGTCTGGTGCGCGGCCTTGAGCCGCTCCTCGGCGCCGTCGGGCACCGGACGCACATCTCCATGAGATGCGACCGAGCGCCGCGCCTCAAGGAGCCCGCTCCAGTCGGGCCAGGCGTCCAGGAGAGCCTGTCGAGCCGTGCGGTCGGCCTGAGCCGCCGCTTCGGCCCGGTCGGCCTCTGCGAGCTGGACGGCCAGACGTTCGCGGTCGGCCTGCAGCGATGCATACCGTTCTGCGGCGTCACCGAGCGCAGCCTGGCGCTCACGGAGGGTCTTGATCTCGCTCGCGATCACAGCCACCCGGGAGGACGAAGCTCGGGATGCGAAGAACCGTTTGGATTCGTCTTCAATGTCCTTGCGCACCTTCGGCAGCGATCGCGCGCCCGTTCCCGCTCCGGCAGCGTATAGCCGTGCCTTGATGGCGTCCTGATCGAGGGTGCCCACTTCCTGAAGCTCGGCAAGGCTGAAGGCGAAAACGTTCTCGAACACGTCGCGAGTCGCGCCTGCAAGAAGCGATGCGAGATCGCGGTCAGGCGCGCCTTCGGACCGCGACACGACCGTCTCAAGCCCAAGGGCTCCTCCCGGGCCGCGCGCGATGCGGTAGCGCAGGCCGTCGGCCATCTCGATTTCGGCAAGGCCGCCATGCTGACCGCCGCGCAGCGGCTCGTACTTCGATCGGCCCGTTCGTCCGTCGCGGAAACCGAACAGCAACGCGCGGATGAACTCGAGCAGGGTGCTCTTGCCCGCCCCGTTGTCGCCGAGGATGACCGTCAGTCCGGGCGGCACAGGGTCAATGCCCGTGTCGTGGAGTATGCCGAAGCCGTCAACGTGGAAGCTCAGAAACCGCATGTCATTCCTCCGCCCGCACCAGGCGATCGGCGCCCATCCACTCCGCCTGCGTGAGCCACTCGCGAACTCTCTCGGGCGTGACCCATTTGGACGTTAGGCCCACATCGCGCAATGCCTGTCCGGTAGAACTGGTGAAAGGCTGACTCAGCATCTCGGCAAGCTCCGCGATGCGCTCGTCTGAGCCGCGAAGCTCGTCCGCGATGCGCAGGAAGTCGCCAAGAAGGTCATCGGCGGCGCGCCGTGCCTCAAGGTCCAGGTCCGGCTCGGTCCTCACATGGATGCTCTCGGTCCACACGGGTCCCGACATGGAGCGGCATCGGTCACGCAGGTGTTCGCGAATCTCCGCCAGCGCGGCGCTATCGGCCTGCAGCTTGTGGAGGGGTCCCCTGCCGACCAGCCGGAAGCGGATCAGGGACGTTCGGCCGTCACGCGACGCTTGGTCGAGCCTGGCCTCAAGGGCATCGAGCAGTTCTTGCTCGCGGGCAAGCCCGCCAATGTCAACGTCCGCCACATGCCAGCGCACGGCGTCGGTCTCGCGGAACTCGACGGTCGCCGACTTGCGGTCGTCCACGGTGACCAGGAGACAGCCCCGGGGACCGGTTTCGTTGGGATTGAGGCCCTGCGGGTTGCCCGAGTAGGCGACGGTCGGCGCCGATTGGCGCAGGATGCCGTACCGGTGGATATGCCCGAGCGCCCAGTAGTCGTACCCGCGTCCGACCAGGTCTTCGACCGTGCACGGGGCATACGCAGCGTGCTCCGAAACGGGTCCGCAGGCCGTATGCAGGAGGCCGATGGAGAACAGCCCGTCGGGCGGCTTGGGGAACCGCCGGGCGAGATTCTCGGTCTCGTCTCTCCTGCCGTAGCTCAGGCCGAAGACGGACGCGATCGGTGAGCCGCCGGCGCTGATGACGGCTGGATCGGTCGTCTCCGAGCCGAACACGATGCAGTTGTCGGGCCAATCGAGATCAGGCATGCCTGGGGCGAGATAATCGTGGTTGCCGTGAACGATGAGGAGCATGATCCCGGCATCGCGGAGCTCGCGGCCTGCCTTGCGCAGGGCAAGATGGGCTCGCAGATTGCCGTCGGCCCGATTGCAGACATCACCGGCGAGCAGCACGAAAGCCGCGCGCTCAGCCAGTGCCATCCGGACGATCGCGTCCAGCGCTTCGTAGGTCGAGCGCGACAATGCCGCCGCGATTTCCGGCGACTCCACCCGGATGCCCTCGAACGGCGCGCCAAGATGCAGATCAGATGCATGGATGAACCGGAACATGGTCTGTTATCGCTCCATATGCTCGTCAGTCACGGCCCCCAGCCTGGCCCTCTCCCGCGCATCAGCCGGGATGAATGCACGCCGCATCTACGCGCGGGCGAGGGGATACGGTTGGCGCGCACCGCCATGCGGCGGCGGGGTGAACATGCAAGGCTCCACGCACCTACCATACCCGCGTACGCCCTACGGAAACAACCTGCAGCACCGACTACGGCCGAGAGTCGCCTCGCCCGCCGTCTCGACGTCGTCAAGGACGAGGAGGCCG
>JBBIQU010000302.1:0-2939 GCA_037442185.1 Chthonomonadales bacterium
CCTCTGCCATCCCAAGCTTGTGCAGCACTTCCGGGACGTAGCGGAAGCCAACGGCATTAAGTACCAGATGGAGATACTCGGGCGGGGCGGCACCGATGCCGGCGCCATTCAACGCTCACGCGGAGGGGTGCCCAGCTTCACACTCTCGATCCCGTGTCGCTATGTGCATACCGTCAACGAAATGGCTGCGGAAGAGGACATTGATGCCGCAGCAGCGCTGCTCGCACGCTACCTGGAAGACGCACACAGCCGGACCTACGGCTACGACGACATCCTCGCATGAACCGAGTTGCGTCCTTCGCGCCGTCGTCCGTAGCGCAGGCGTCCCGCCTGCAGTTATCAGTAGCGCAGGCGTCCCGCCTGCAGTTGTCCGTAGCGCAGGCGTCTCGCCTGCAATCCGTTGTCCATGCAACATGATTCGCCCGTAGCGATCCTCGGGGCCGGAAGCTGGGGCACGGCGCTTGCCACCGTGCTCCAGCACAAGGGTCCATTGCGCATCTGGGCGCGCGACCCTGACCTCGCCAACCGCATCGAGTCCGCGCGCACGAACGAACGCTATCTGCCGGGCATTCCGTTGCCCCGGCGGCTGCGCGCGACATCCGATCTCGCGGAAGCGCTCGCCGACGCAGGTGTTGTGGTGTTCGCTGTGCCGTCGTCCGGGATGGCAGAGGTCGCCGCCGCAGCCTGCCCTCTCATTGCGCCCGGCTCACTCATCATCAACGCCTCAAAGGGGCTTGAGGAGACCACCGGCCAACGAATGTCGGAGATCATCGGAGCCGCGTGCGGCGATAGCGAGAGGGATTCGATCGTGGCTCTGTCGGGGCCGAACCTGGCAGCGGAGGTCGCGCACGGACTTCCCACCGCGACCGTCGCCGCATCGCCATCACAGGATGCGGCCGAGCAGTGCCGCGCACTATGGATGGGTCCCACGCTCCGCGTCTACACGAGCTCCGACATCGTGGGCGTTGAGCTGGCCGGGGCTATGAAGAACGTCATTGCCATCGGCGCGGGTGTCTGCGAAGGGCTCGGATACGGCGACAACAGCCGTGCTGCCCTGATGACCCGTGGCCTCGCAGAGATCACACGCCTCGGCATGGCCATGGGGGCCGAGCAGGCCACGTTTCTCGGGCTTGCGGGTGTCGGAGACCTCATCGCGACGGGCGGAAGCAGGCTGAGCCGAAACTATCGGGTTGGCTACGGGCTTGGGGCCGGACAGACGCTCGATGCAATCCTCAAGGACATTGGACAGGTCGCAGAGGGGGTTCCGACAACCCGGGCTATCTGCAGGCTGGCCGACAGGGTCGGCGCCGACATGCCTGTGACACGAGCCATTCACGCTGTCCTGTTCGAAGGCGCTCCGGTCGTGGCAACCATTGACGCACTCATGCGTCGTCCGCCGCGAGGAGAGGGGTAGTCGGCGCTCCTCGAGCGCCGCAAGCTACTCGGATTTCGAGCGTGCCTCGGCGCTATTCGCCGCGAGCGCTCCGACGTACAGATGCATGCCCTTGTTCGCAATGAGCGAACCGCAGACACTGCCGAGGAACAACAGGAGGATCCGTACGACCAGAGCGGCGAAACCCCTCGCGATGGCGAGCAACGTCGTTTCGTCTGTTCCGGTCGGTTTCACACCGCGACCGAGCGTCGGGTCGGTGAACAGGTCGTAGCCCAGCTTCAGGACGATCAGGATTACGGCAATGCCTCCGAGGAAGGTCGCAAGTCCGAGCAGACGCGCTGTGACGTCGGGCCGCCTATCTCCCGCCACTTCCGCACTCCAGCCGCATCGCTCTCACGGACGGTATTCTAGCATACGTAGGGCCAACCGTATGGGGGCACGGGCCGACACTCAGCTCGGGGCCGTGTGTTTCGCCTTGTGATCTGCGCGCCCACCAAGCGACACGCCATTGCGGGCGACGACGGGCACGGTCGCGTTTCGACCCTGTTCGGGGACTTTCGCAAGGTACGACACACAAGCCTCACCGTGCTCACGGCAGGGGAACCGGCAGGCGGCAACGAAAGGCAACGGCGGCAACGAGGTCTCAGGGAGGCACGTAATGGAGTACGCGATTCGAATGACACCCGGCGGGTCCCGCCGGCTTGAGGACATTGACCCGGACTCGCATGGCGGACTCAGCCGCGAGGAAGCCGCCGAGATCAGCGACCGGCTTGGAGAGCGCGTCGCAGAGCTGGCCGACCTCTTGTTCGCTGCATCCAAGCACGCACTGCTGGTGGTCATTCAGGGGCGCGACACCGCCGGAAAGGACGGAATCATCAGGCGGCTTCTCGGATACGTGAACGCCCAGAGCTGCCGGGTGGTCCCTTTCAAGGCTCCGACGGTCCCAGAACTGGAACACGACTTCCTGTGGCGCGTTCACGCTCACGCACCAGGCCGAGGCGGCATCGCGCTCTTCAACCGGTCCCACTATGAGGATGTGCTGGTTGTGCGGGTCCGCGAGTTGGCGCCGAAGTCGGTCTGGGAGCGCAGGTACGACCACATCAACGCCTTCGAGAATCTGTTGCTTGACAGCCGGACATTGATCGTCAAGCTGATGCTGCACATCAGCAAAGACGAACAGAAGGAACGCCTTCTGGATCGGGAACGCGAACCGGAGAAGGCTTGGAAGCTGAACCCAGGCGACTGGCAAGAGCGCGAGTATTGGGACAGCTACACGGAAGCCTACAACGAGGTGTTTCGCCGATGCAGCACCGATCGCGCGCCCTGGTATGTGATCCCGTCGAACCGGAAGTGGTTTCGCGACGTAGCGGCTCTCGAGTGCATAGCCGCTACGCTCGAACCTCACCGCGCTGAATGGATGGAGTATCTGTCGGAGCTGGGCGCCAAGCGCCGCAGCGAGATCGAAGCGTTCAGGCGCGCTCGCAGCACAATCTAGCCCAACTTCCGCAGTTATGGCCCGAATCGGGGTGTTTTTGAGCGTGGCGGC
>JBBIQU010000303.1:0-2909 GCA_037442185.1 Chthonomonadales bacterium
CCGGAAAGGAAAAGCGATGTCAGCAATCATGGTCATGACTGTTGTTGGCTTGGTGGCCCTTGGGACGATGGCGGTAGCCGCGCCGCCGGATGCGATCAATGCAAAGGCGCCGCCGTACGCCGCACGGGGCAACGGTCAGGCAGACGACACTGTCGCCATCCAGAGCGCCCTGGATGCCGCCGCACGAGGGAATCAGGTCGTCTTCCTGCCTCGCGGCAACTACCTCCTGAAGGGCCGACTCAACATTCCGATCGGGGTGACCCTGAAAGGCGTCTGGCAGTCGGTGCCGTCTCACAACGGAATCCGCGACGCAGGTCTGCCGAAGCCAACCGACGACGGAACAACGTTGCTGATCACGGCGGATCGGGGCACCGAGGATGCGGCCGCCGCAATAACACTGAACACGAACTCGACCCTTAAGGGCGTCGTCGTGTACTACCCGCATCAGAAGCCCGACGACGTTCCGGTCCCGTATCCCTGGGCCATTGCCATGAGAGGCAAGAACCCAGCGGTGGTGGACGTCGAACTGCTCAATCCGTACAACGGCATTGATGCGAGCCAGAATGAGCGGCACCTGATCAGAAACGTCCATGGTCAGCCGATCAGACGTGGAGTGTGGATTGACTCCATCTACGACATCGGCCGCGTAGAGAACGTCCACTTCAACCCGTGGTGGAGCATGAAGCCGAAGCTGTTCCAGTGGCAGATGGACAACGGTGAGGCATTCGTGTTCGGGCGCACCGATTGGCACTACGTTCACAACACATTCTGCTTTGGGTACAAGGTCGGCTATCGCTTCATGCAGAGCACGGCGGGCGTGACCAACGGGAACTTCCTGGGCATCGGGGCAGACGACTGCCAGACTGCGGTGGTCATCGAGCAGAGCGCTCCGTACGGCATCCTCATCACCAACGGAGAGTTCGTCTCGTTCCACGGGCCTGATCCGACGATGATCCGTGTGACCGAAACCAACCGTGGGAGCGTCCGTTTCGTCAACTGCGCCTTCTGGGGGCCATGCGATCAGATCGCCCAGGTGGCAGGTGCAGGCACCATCGGATTCTCCGACTGCACGTTCGTGCAGTGGGACAAACCGCGCGACGGGCGAGCGGCAATACAGGCTTCGGGCGGGACTCTCATCGTTCGCGGTTGCGAGTTTCGTGAGCCGAAGGCACAGGTCGAGCTTCGCGACGGCCTCCGAAAGGCAGTGATCACCGAGAACGTGATGCGCGGACCGGCCCGGATAACGAACGAATCGAAGGGTGTGGTGGTGATCGCGAACAACGCCCCGGATGAGGAAGGGTAGGAGAGGCATTACCGCGAAGCCCCGCCACACAAGTTCAGGGCCATCGCAAGGCCCAGAACTCCGCACGCTGTGCGTGTGGGCCGTGGTGGCTTGCGGGGTCTGCCTGTTCATCGGCCATCTCCTCGATGGCGTTCTTTCCGAACCGACGCCGCTCATCTCGCGGTCCTACGCCGTCTTGCCTCCGGCATCGGAACGGACGCGCGCGTACTTCGCTCAACGGACGGCGCTCTACGTCGCGGCAACGATCTGGAGCCTCGGCGGTCTCATCCTGTGCGCGCGCCGGCGCGTTGTGGACCGAGCGCTCCAGCTCGCGCCACGGATAGAGAGCAGTCCGTTCCTGGCCGCCTCGGCTGCGTGGATTGCACTGAGCACATTCATGGCGCTCTGGACAATGCCCGTTGTCGGAGCGTCAACGGCCATCGAGAGAAGCTTCGGCCTGACAGCGATCGGCCCGGGCCTGTGGATCGCGGACCGGTTGCGCGATTGGGCGCTCGATCTTGTCTGGGCTCCCTTGCTCGGGTTGGCATGGGTCCTATTGCGGCGCAGCCCAAAGCGGTGGTGGCTCTGGCTGGGCTGCGGGCTCGTGCCTGTGGGTGTCGTGATGACGCTCGCGGTACCCGTCATTGTTGACCCCATGTACAACGCCTATGCCCCGATGCGGAACGAGCGACTGAGGGCAGCGATAGCCGACCTGGCGAAGAAGGCCGGACTGCGCGATCCCGTCGTGCTCACGTCCGTGCGATCGGCGCGAACGAAGAAGGCAAACGCATACGTAACCGGTCTCGGACCAACTCATAGAGTGGTCATCTGGGACACCACCCTGCGCCGGATGCCGGAGGACCAGGTCGCCGCAATCGCCGCGCATGAGCTGGGGCACTACAGGTATCGGCACATCTGGTGGGGTCTTCTACTGTACACAATCGGCGGATTCGCGGTGCTCAAGGCACTGCATGCCACTCTACCTGCTCTCGTCTCCGGCATGGGAGCCGGGAGCCTCGAGGATCCTCGATCCATGTCGGTCGCCTATCTGGGGCTGACCATGATCCTGCTGATTCAGACCCCCGTTGCTGCAGGCATCTCGCGGGTGATGGAGCGACAGGCCGATGCTTACGGCCTTGCCCTGTGCGGCGATGGGCGCGCAACCGCAAGGGCTCTGGCCTCATTCAGCAAGGATGACCTTGCGCATCCCGACCCCCCTCGCGCTCTTGTGCTATGGTCCTACACGCATCCGCCGCTACGGGAGCGGGTCGGCCGTGCCCTTGCGTTCGCCGAAGGGCACACCGACCCCAAACGAGCTTCAGCCGCACATATCCACGGCCTGCCACACTAGTTCAGCCCCGCCGACGACGCCTGCTTCGTTGCCCAGCGTCGCCGGCGCCACCGTACACGTGCGGCCAATGGAATGGACCATGTGGCGGCGCATGGAACGCTCAGCAGCCGCCTGCAGTCCGGTGGCATTGCGAATCTGGCCCCCAATGAGCACGTACTGAGGATTGAACAGGTTGACCGCGTTGCCCATGCCGATCCCCAGGTAGTAACCCGTCTCCTCCCAGACGGCCAGCGCGGTTGCATCGCCCTTGTCGGCCTCCTCGCTGATGACAATCGG
>JBBIQU010000304.1:0-2807 GCA_037442185.1 Chthonomonadales bacterium
CAACGTCACCGATGTCGAGCGGCGGGCGGTCCTGCAAGCGGCCCGCGAGGCAGGCGCCGGCGAGGCATACACCATCGAAGAGCCCATGGCTGCCGCCATAGGCGCCGGGCTGCCGATATCCGATCCCGGCGGCAATATGGTGGTGGACATCGGCGGCGGCACCACCGACATAGCCGTCATATCGCTCGAAGGCATCGTCATTTCGCGCAGTCTCCGCGTCGGCGGCAACAAGATGGATGAGGTGATCATGCGCCATGTCCGCGCGGCGCATAACCTGATGATCGGTGATCGCACGGCCGAGGAGATCAAGATCAAGATCGGTTCGGCATACCCGCTCGAGCAGGAGCTGACCATGGACGTTCGTGGCCGCGACCTCGTCGCGGGGCTGCCGCGGACGGTGCAGGCGACTTCCGAAGAGATCAGGCAAGCCCTCAGCGAACCGGTCACACAGATCGTCGAACGCGTTCGGTCGGTACTGGAAGAAACGCCGCCCGAACTGTCGGCCGACATCATTGAACGAGGCGTATGGCTAACGGGAGGCGGCGCGCTGCTGCGGGGATTCGACAAGCTCCTGTCTGCCGCCACCGACATTCCGGTCTACGTTGCCGATGACCCGCTCTCGTGCGTGGCGCTCGGGACGGGCCGCGCCCTCGAAGAGCTGCCGGCAATACGCCAGAGCGAGTCCCGCGGCATCCTCAACACCTGACCGCGACGCCGCGACCACAACCCTGAAGGGAGACCAACAATGCGCGCCAGTCTCGTCGCATGGTTGCTCGGAGCGACGCTCACGGCGACTCTCGCACAGGTTCCTGCCGACCGACTGCCGCAGGATGTGCCTCAGAAGCACTGGGCGGCAGCGGCCGTGGATACGGTCGTGCGCGCCGGCGTCATGAGTGCGCCGCAAGGCCGATTTGGCGGTCGGCGGACCGTCACGCGCAACGAGCTCATATTCGTGACTGCCAAGCTTGCCCGCAAGCTGGAGCGGCACCAATGGCCCGCCGGACCGGCGACGCCTGTGCGCGAAGGCAAGCGGCCCGCCGATTGGAAAACAGCCCCGGTCAATCGCTATCGCCTGGCGGCAGTCATCGCGCGCATCGCCCCTATGGCCCTTGCCGGCCTACCGAAGAAGCCCGCGAGCAAACCATTCAAGAGCCAGGCCATTCCGAGTGCGCCGAGTCTCAAGGGCATCGCTCCATCGCATCCGGCCTATCGTGAACTTCAGTACCTTGCCACGCGGCGCATGGTGTGGAGCGGATCGGTTCTGCTGAAACCCGGGACGCAACCCGTCACCGGAGCCGACGTCTCCACCGCCCTAGCGCAGATGATCGCGGGCCTCAACGCCATGCAGACGGACGAACCTGAGGAGACCCCCTTGCTGTCCCGGCCGCAGTGACCTCGTTTCCTACGCCTGATAGTCCGGCCGAAGCCGCTCGACGGCGTCGAGGATCGCGGCGCAGATGTAGCGGTTGTCGTGTTCGGACATGCCCGGCTGGATGGGCGGGCAGAATAGCCTTGCGCCCAGTTCCTCGCTAAGGGGCAGCCGCACGTCGCCCACATGAGCCTTGAGGAACGGCACCGTGGTGTGAACGGGCGGGTTCGCGATGATTGTGTTCACTTTGTATTCGTCGCGCAGCAGTGCGCATAGCCGGTCGCGCCCCTCTCCAGCCCATTCCGGCGGAACGAGGATGGTGTACAGGTAGTAGCTGTGCCGGCAGTCCTTCGGTTCGTAGGGCAGCGTCAGGTCCGGCGAACATGACAGGAGGCGGGTCCTCTCGGCGGCGATCCGGCGTCGCGCCTCGATCAACCCCGGAAGCCGCCGCAGCTGCACCCGTCCCACGGCGGCCTGTACGTTCGTCATCAGACAACTGCTGCCCCATCCGTCGGCGCCGCCGAAGAATCTGAGCTTGCGGATTCGCTCTGCCGCCCCCTCGTCGTCGGTTGTCACCGCGCCGCCTTCGCCGAGGGTGGTCATATTCTTCTGAGTGTGGAAGCTGAACACGGTCATCCAGCCCTTCTTGCCGATGAGCGTGCCCTTGTAGCTCCCGCCGCAGGCACGCGCCGCATCTCCGATCACCTTGAGCGGTCCATGGACCGGATGGGGGTGGCGCTCCGCAATGTCCAGAAGCTCGTCCATCGGAGCCGACAGGCCGTTCATATGGACCGGCAAGATCGCCCTCGTTCTCGGCGTGATGCGGCTCTCGATATCGGAAGGGTCCGCCTGCAGGGTACGCGGGTCCACTTCGCAGGGGACCCATGTGCCGCCCTGGCCCACAATCGCCATCGGGGCAGCCTTGAAGTTGATGGACGGACAGATCACTTCATCGCCCGGCTCGAGATCGAGCGCCCGCATGGCAAGGTCGAGCCCCGCCCCGGCGCTGTTAACCGTAACGGCGAACCGCGTACCGAAGAACGCGGCGAGTTCCTCTTCGAACGGTTCGGCTTCAGAGCCGTTCGTTCGAAAGCCGACCTCCGGATTCATGGAGACGCGGATCGTGCGTACGGCCGCCTCGACCTCCTCTTCGCCCACGATGCTGCCAAGCGCCGGCTCGCCCGCAAGGTTCACATCAGGTCGGCCCGATTTCAATGCCTCTTTGCGCTCTCGTTCGGTCATTGGTTCACTCCTCGATCACGGTCGTATGGGGCTACGCGCGGGCCCGGCCAACCGTGGAGGGGCTCGAGCTGCGCGGCGGTCACGTTTTCGCGACGAAGCCGCCCGCATCCTGCGAACGCGGGCCGCAGCGTGCGTGTCGTCCCTTGCGAAAGCTCCCGCGGAGGGTAGGATGGCAGCCGCGCACGTCATCGCGAGC
>JBBIQU010000305.1:0-2784 GCA_037442185.1 Chthonomonadales bacterium
CTCAGACAAATCGTATTGCGTCGCGAGAAGCGACGGCTACACGCTGCGCGTCAAGCCCCCGAAAGGCGTCACAGATACCCCTGCCCTTGCCGTCTCCCTCAATGGCAACGTGTTACCGGGCGCGCCGCGCGCCCGCGTTACCCCCGCCCCCTGGGTGGGCGGGGGCAAGGGGGAGGGGGGAAACCCCGCGTCCAACGTTCGGTCTCAGACAAATCGTATTGCGTCGCGAGAAGCGACGGCTACACGCTGCGCGTCAAGGAGCCGGCAAGCTGGAGGGGGGATCTGCGACCCATGATCGCGAGCGGCGGGGCGTAGTATGCCGGGCTTAGCTGATCCGCGCACACTGGCGCGGATATCCTCGCTTGAACTTCGCGCCCGTGTTGTCGTCGAGGGCGTCATCTCCGGCATGCACCGGAGCCCGCACCACGGCTACAGCGTCGAGTTCGCCCAGCATCGCAACTACACTCCCGGCGATGAGATCCGGCACATTGACTGGAAGGTCTTCGGGCGCTCTGATCGGTACCACGTCAAGCAGTTCCAGGAGGAGACGAACCTGCGAGCGAGTCTCGCACTCGACACAAGCGCTTCGATGCTCTACACGTCCGGGGGAATGACCAAGCTCGCCTACGCATCGGTCGCCGCCGCCGCTCTGGCCTTCTTGCTGATGAAGCAACGCGATGCGGTGGGACTGACGACATTCAGTGACGGCGTGAGGGAGCATCTGCCGCCGGCAGGCACCCCGGCTCACGCGCGCGAGATCATGGGCCGCATAGAACGGGCCGAGACGCTGCCGAGGACCGACATCGGGCGCACGCTCCATGACCTTGCGGAACGTATGCAGAGGCGAAGCCTCATCGTGCTGCTGAGCGACCTGTTGGACGAGCCCGACCGCGTCGTGCGGGGCCTCCAGCACTTCCACCACAGGCGGCACGAAGTCATCGTCTTCCACGTGATGGACCCTGCGGAGATCGAGTTCCCGTTTCGCGACCATGTCATTTTCGAAGGTCTCGAAGGCGAGGGCAGGCTCAGCGCCGACCCGCGCGCATTGCGGGCCGCCTATAAACAAGCAGTCGAGGAGCACATCTCGGCAATCCGGAGGGGATGCCGGGACCTGCGCATGGATTACACGCTGCTGCGCACGGACGAGCCGGTGGATGAGGCCCTCGCCCGTTACCTGTCCGAACGGATGCGCAGGCCGTGACTTTCCTCAGCCCGTGGTTCCTGTATGCGCTTGGAGCGGCGGCCGTGCCGCTGCTGCTTCATCTGGTCCGCCGGCGCCGCATACGGGTCATGCCGTGGGCTGCATGGCGATTCCTGGTGGCGTCGCAGCAGCGGCTCAAGCGGCGACTGAGAATCGAACAGCTCGTGCTTGCCGCAGTCCGGGCGGCCATCGTCGCCCTGATCGTCCTGGCGTTCGCCCGACCGGCCATCAGGACTCAGGGCGCATCGCGGTCGTCGGACGGCCCGGTGCATGCCGTCATCGCCCTCGACAACTCGGCCAGCATGGGCTATGAGCGCGAAGGCAGGACCGACTTCGCTCGGGCGCGCGAGATTGCCGAGACGATCATTCGCAAGACCCTCAAGCAGGGAGACACGGTTTCGGTGGCGCTGATCTCGTCATCGCCGACGACGCCGTTGAAGCATCCGTCCCACGATCTCGAGAGTGCCCGAACGCTCGTTCGCAATGCCCGCATGTCGTCGCTGGCAACGGACTACGACAAGGCCGCGAAGCTTTGCCTCGAACTGTGCGCAGCCGGCCGCGCGCCGCGCAAGGAAGTGTTCATCATCACCGACTCGCAGCGCGCGGGCTTTGGCGATTCGGGCGCGAAGTCCAATGGGGGCGATGCTGGCCCGTGGACACGGCTGGCACGCGTGGCGCGTCTGACATGGGTCAACGTGGCACAACGAACAAGACCCAACGTCAGCGTCTCGCATCCCGTCCTGAGCCGCGCCATGGTCACGCCTGACGTACCTGTGCGCATCGAGGCGCGCATCGCGAATCGAACCGGGAGCCCCATCGAGTCGCTGTCGGCGCGCCTTGAGGTGGACGGCCGCGGCGGCGCAGCCGCTCCCTTGCGCCTGCGTGACGGAGGCGTCGAGGTTGCGTCGTTTGTCCACGCCTTCTCGTCACCGGGCGTCCACACAGGGCGGATCGTCGTTGGGCAGCCGGACGGCATGACGGCGGACAACTCGGCATGGTTCGCCGTTCGGGTCCGGCCTACACTCCGCGTGCTCGTTGTCGGATCGCCCGCAGTCGGGACCACGGCCTCCGACAGCCTCTATGTCACGACGGCTCTCGCTCCCACGGGGGCATCAGAGGGCCAGACCGGCAACATGACCGCAAGGGCCGTAGCGACGCTGGGCGAGGCCTCTTCGCTCGCCGGCGCCTACGATGTCGTCGTCTTCGCTGGTGCGAGAAGCGTATCGAACGCCGAAGCGACCAGGCTCCGGAGCTTCGTCTCTTCGGGCGGAGGGCTGCTGGTCTTTCCGTCTGCCCGGGGAGCGTCAGGACTGGCTCCGCTCTGGTCGTCGGCATCCGGCCCGCTATCGCCGGTTCGGATCGGCGAACGCAGGATACATGCGCAGGACGATCCTGCGGGTCTGGATGCGGCATCGGTAGCCCATCCTTCGCTGGCAATGTTTCGAACGACCGACGAGTCGGAGCTGAGCGCGGCGCGCGTTAGCGTTAGCTATGATGTGGGTCCCCCCTCCCCCTTGCCCCCGCCCACCCGAGGGGGCGGGGGAACGGGTGCGCCTGCCGACGGCGACCGAGGGGGCGGGGGA
>JBBIQU010000306.1:0-2766 GCA_037442185.1 Chthonomonadales bacterium
AGTGTGAGATCAACATGCATGTTCAGCCTGCCTCTCGGGTCTCATATCCCCCGCCGAACATCGGGGTGATCAGCTTGAGCTGCAGGGTGATGGTCTCGTGACCCGGCGGAGCATGCCAGGTCGGTGGTGCAGGCGCTGTTCGCGGCATACGGAAGCCTCCTTTCGGTAATGGTCGGCACCGACGGCGGCTTGCGAGCGGCGGCGATGACGGACAGAACCGATCGCTCGCGACCATCGGCGGTGCGTCTGATCAATGACAGCCGGCGTACCTCCAACGTCACTCGGACGCCGCAGACAGTCGCCGAGCGGCGAGCCTGCCCTGAGGCATCCCGAGCCCTGCCTTCCTACATATTCAGATAGTCCCGCAATGCATCAAGCCCCGAGCCACGCATCCAGCGCTCGAGGTCCGGCTTGCCGAAAACGCGGTGACGCCGTTGCGGGTCAACGCTCCGCTGGCATTCCTCGACTGCCCTGGACCGGCCCGGTCCCGCTGCGCCGCCAATCGGCGCAACGACGGCAGCGTACGCCAGACCGCCTCCCACCTGTCTGGCCCGCGCCATGGCCTCGAACATCTTGAGCTTGATCTTGTCCTGCGACTGGCCGGTCGTGGCCGAAATGAGCCTGAGCCGGTTCTGCCGGACCAGCATGATGTCGGCCTCGAAGGGCTGATTGTGCCAGATGACCTGCGCGCCCGAGACGATGTCGGGGCCAAGATCGAGCGGCCTGTCGTCGAACACAGGCGCGGATCGCGTCAGGGCGCAGTTGGCGAGATAGCCTGCAAGCAGCTCGAGCCACACCCCTGTCGCGAAGCGCCACTGAAGCGCCAGGTCGGAATAGCGCCCCACGCGCCAGTCTTCGAACTCGCCGGCGGTGGAAGGCAGGGTCGCGCGCCACCACGGATGCTCGGGATCGTCCCCGGTATAGGCTGTCAGGAACTGTCGCCATGCCCCATCGCGCCACGTGCCCGCAGCGGCATCCCATTGTTTCGCCAGCGTCGCGTATGCGTTCGAGCCGTTCCCTCTCGCCGCCTTATGGATTTGGGAAAGATCGTTGTCGTCGAAAAGGTCCCACATGCGCCCGAGGTCGCCCGTGGTGCACGGCGGCCACTGGGCTTCGTCCGTTATGCGTCCGCCGTGGAGTTCGACAATGTCATGGACGCGGAGACGGGTCGTCTCCGACACCGGCCGGGTTTCGCCGTCACAGAACCGGAAGACGTGGCTCCGATCCTCGAGGTAGACGGCTCTGTCCAGCCGCATGTCGGCGGCATCGGCAGCCATATGGGCCTGAAGCGCGAATGCCGACATGACTTTGGTGCCGCCCGTAAAGTTGAGCACCAGCCCCGGACGGCTCCGGTACAGTTCGATCAGCTTCTTCAGCACATCCTCCGGCGCAAACGGATCAACCTTGACCAGCCTTTCAGGACCGCATCGTCGCCGGTTGCCGACCTTTGCCGAAATGGCCTTGGCCTGGACAAGCGTGTCGTAGGAGTGTACGAGCCAGACCTCGGCGCCTTCGGCGCATAGATCCATGATCCCGATGTAGACGGGCAACGGATTCTCGCCCACAAGACAGACCATCTCCCCGAACTTCGTCTCTGCCATCCGCCAGTCACCTGCTTTCCAGTTCCACCACCGATCCGTCGCCCATACTTGAACGCCGCGACCGAGACCGGGTGCAACACTCGATCGTTGTCTGACTCGCGCTTCGGCATGGCGGATCGGAAATCCTTCCGGATTTTTCAGTGTCTTTGGCACTTGACCCGTCCTACGTCTGCGCTGCATAATATGTTGTCTGCTCACTGGCAGGCATCGCGTGCCGCGCCGAGCGGTCCATCCCAGCCCGGTCAGCCGGGCCACCATGCTCCGCCCCCATGGCGTTGGGGGCCCAAGCCGAATAGTCGTGGCCAAACGCTCCGCCCGGAGCGAGGGTTTGGCCTGTATCGGCAGGTCGGGGCATGGGAAAGGGATACGGGCGATGCCTGCTCTCAATCTCCGCGACGACAACGAGCGCCTGTGGCGCGACCTGCTGCGTCAGGCCGACTCTCTGACTGCTTCGAGCCGGTGGCCATCAGTGCCCGGCTGCGAGCTGTGGGCCTATGATGCGGCCGACCGGGTCGCTCACATGTTTCGGAACACGCCCGAGCTGCAGGCAATGCCGTACGAGCTGCGTCGCAAGCGCGCGCTGCGCATCCATCGCGGCCTGTCATGGCAGACTGCGCTCGGCCGCTCGGCGCGCTTCAATGGACGCCTGCGGAGGGTGGACGCGGTCGCGCCCGGCGATCTCCCTGTCCACTTCGACGTCTACGCGCTGCATGCCATCACCCCCGAAGCGATCGCCCATGCATTCATGCACGAAGGTGTTCCAGCGATGCGCGCCCGGGCGATCGCCGAGCGCATCGCGCACGATACGCCCTGGGAGGAGATTCGCGGGCTCCTTGCTGCAACCGCCATGCGCCCACCCTCAGCCGCCACCCTGCGCACGCAGTGCGCCCGCGATCTGAAGAATCACGGCGACGGCGTCGCCGGACGCCTGGGCATCGAGCCGCCCAGCCGGACCAGGCATCGCGCAAAGAAAGGTTGCGGGGCGTTCGCGACGCAAGGAAGGCGCGCCGTCGGCGCAGAAAGAATGGCCCGCCCGGAGCTTCGCCTGACGGAGGAAAATGACGCATGCCGGCTAGAATCCGCCTGAAACTTGCGGGGCCGCCCGCCGCGGGACCTCATCGCCATGCCGAGGGCATTCGCGCCCTTGTCATGGCATCCATCCGAC
>JBBIQU010000307.1:0-2682 GCA_037442185.1 Chthonomonadales bacterium
GTGTGCGATGTGTCCCCCCTCCCCCTTGCCCCCGCCCACCCAGGGGGCGGGGGAAACCCGCGGCGAACGGACGCGCAAGGTGTCCCCTTCGCCACGTGGGTACCGGAACGGAGACCGGAACGGAGACCGACACGCACCCCGCTTGCGGTCGCCGGAAGGACCATCGGACTGCGAGCGCGAAACACCTGGTGACGCACCGTACTGGAGGTAACCCCATGCAATCCTTCGCCCTATGGGTCATGGCAACGGCCGTGATCGGCATGCAGGGCGCGCAGTCCGAATGGCGGCACACGATGCAGAGCATGCCGACTGAAGCCGTCGAGGGCAGGCCCCTGCGCTTCCGCATCGCCTACTCCGCTCCCGAGCGGGTGAAGCTCCATGCCGAGGTCAAGGATGCCTCAAACGTGGTCCATGTGAGCGAGACGCGGGAGGTTTCGGGCGTCGGCGTCGCCGACTTCGCCATCGTCATCCCGAAGGGCAAGTTCGGAGGCCAACTGCTGGTTGCCTACTGGTTCGGCGACGATTGGCGGTCGCCCCGCATTCCCATCATCCACGCCGGCCCGGTTCACGTGTACACCGAACAGGAGGCGCGGGCGCTGGCGGAAGCCGACCGTCAGGCGGCGTCCATTCGGTCGCGACTCGGGCTCGGTCCCAGCAGTCGTGCGGTAGCGGTTCTGACCGGAGGCTGGGCGGGACGCCGGGCCGATCTGGCCGATGCCTATGCGCGCTCGCTGACCGCAGCCGGACTGCGAACCGTCAAGCTCGGGCCCGATGAGGTCTCCAACAGAGGCGTGCTCAAGCAGGGGCAGATCGCCATGCTCGTCATTCCCGAAGCGGTCACCTATCCCGGCGAGGGCATACCCGCATTGCTTGCCTTCCTGCGTTCGGGCGGTCATGTGGTCGCCCTCGGCGCGCCCGCATTCGACCGACTTGTGCGGCGCATGGACGCGGGCGGACAAGCCAGATGGGTTGACGAGGCCGAGCTAACCGAGATGATGCGCAACATTCCCGCCACTCGCTCACTGCTCGACATGGATGCGCTTCGGGCTGAAGACTGGAAGCGTTCGGCCAACGACATGTCGGCTGCTTGCTCCTGGACCATGGAACAGCATGAGGGCGTAGGAACGGCCCTGAAGCACGAGATCGGGAACCTGACGGGCTGGGAGACGCTGGAAGCCTCCGTAGCGCGCCCCGGCGGCCCGGATGACAACATGGTGACATTCCGCGCGCAAGGCGGTCCGGACACGACGATGCTTGCTGTCGAGCTGCGCGAGCGGGACGGGTCGCGATGGATAGCCGCCGTTCCGATCAACGATCGGTGGCGCCGATACGCCCTGCCGACCGCGGCATTCCGCCTCTGGGACCCCGACAACCGTTCGGCGCGAGGGAAGGCCGGGGATGGGCTTCGGCTAACCGAGGTGGCGTCGGTCGCTGTCGGGCTTGCGTTCACGCACACCACGCTGCCGGGCGGCAGACACCTCTACCGCTTCGCCGACCTCGGGACGGGCCGTGGACCCGACCTGGTCAGGTACACACCGCCGACGCTGGATACGCTCTCGCCTGTCTACAAGCTGTATCCGATCAGGAACGGCGGCCGCCTGGACGGCGGTCAGGGCCTGGCGCTATTTGACGCTCCGGTCCCGGCCATGCCCCGGAACCTGCTCTCGACCCATCCGCGGCCGATGGGGTCCGGGTTCGACAAGCTGCGCAAGTATCGGTGGGTCCCGCTGCTGCAGGTTCGAGGGCCGCAGGGCGTTGCCGGCACCGTGGCAACCCTCATGGTCCACACGTCGGGACCGTATGCGGGCGGGCGATGGGCGTCATTCACGGCGGCCGAGCCCGAGTGGTATGCGCGAGCGGACGTGAAACGCTATGTCGTCGCGCTGGCGCGCCGCATGCTTCGGCCTGCCATGTTCGCCGAAGCCGGATGCCGGCACTACGGGCTGTTCCCCGATGAGAAGCCGACGTTCGGAGTGAGGCTTGTGGCGCCGACCCCGGCAGGACTGTCGGCGAAGATCGAGGTGCGCAAACCGGGCGCGGCGAAGCCGCTGTATGCGCGAACAGTGCCTCTTGCCGCGCGTCCGGGCGGCGCAGTGGGCACGGTCAGGTGGGAGCCGGCCGCGCTCAGGGCGACGCGGTATCTCATATCCGCCACGCTGACGGAAAAGGGCAGGCAGGTGGATCGCATCGAGCATGAGCTGACCGTGAGGCGCCCGGGCAGCGGCCCGAAGGAGTGGGTGACGGTCCGCAACGGCCGGTTCATGATCGGCGACCGCATATGGCGCCCACACGCCGTCAACTACATGCCCTCGTCCGGACTGGCTGCCGAGGACGGGCACTACTTCGAACGATGGCTCTCCGAGGAATCCTACGACCCGGTGGTCATCGAGAGGGACCTGTCGAGGGTCAAGGCAATCGGATTCGACTCGGTGAGCGTGTTCATATACACCGAGTCCACCCACAACCGCAATCTCGTGGACCTACTGAATCGCTGCGACGCGCACGGTCTGCGGGTCAACCTCTCGCTCCGCCCTGGAACTCCGCTCGACTTCGAGTGGCCCGCCATCGGGGAGATCATCAAGGCCAACCGTCTCGCCGACGACCCCACCGTGTTCGCCTACGACCTGGCATGGGAACCGGCTTGGGGCTATCGGGATCAACGCCGGCGTTGGGACGGCGAAT
>JBBIQU010000308.1:0-1095 GCA_037442185.1 Chthonomonadales bacterium
GCCGATGGTCGCGGCGAAAGAGGCGGTGACCGCAGGGCTCGCCCAAGCCTGCGTTGACGGGCTTGTGGGCGTCGGTCGGGGCGGAAACCTCACGACGCTTCAGACCCGGTACTGCAAGCAATCGGTGTCGCTCGATCCGAGCGAGGACGGCGTGTGGATCATCCCGCCATTCACTCCTGAGCCAGCGAAGGTTCCGGGGGGCGAGGAGCCCGCTGGAGCTGGGGCCGGAGCTGGCGAACCAGGTGCCGCGGGAGGAACGGGTGCCGGCACCACCGGTGAAACCTCGGGGACTGCGACGGTAACGAAGCCCGGGGCCAAGGGGACGGTTCGCCGATTCGTCGTCCGCGGTGACGTCCCGGTCGAGAACTGGGGCGAGCTCTTCCGGTGCTTCGTGGGTCCCGCCGCGCGCATGAACTTGAAGAAGCTGGGCCTCGGCGTGCAGTTCGAGATGGTGCTGCCCGAGGGTCGGGCGTTGAGCGAGAACGATCCGGCGCTCAAGGCGATGAAGGAAGCCGCGCGGCAGCTCGGACTGACGTTCCAGATCGAGGAATGATGCTCATGGTTCGTCGAGCGATTACCTCAACCGATGGCTGGCTGGAGGACGATGCTGACGACAGGGGAAGACACAATGGCGCAGGACCGCACATTTGACCTCTCCATCGCGCAGACGGTCATCGCGCTGCCGTGTTTCTTTCCGTCCGTATCGAGCGTGAAGACGAATCTAATGCCGGTCGACTACGTTGAACTCCTGGACGCCGCCACACACCCGCTTTTGCTTGCGTCAGCCTACGACATCGCTAACTGCCCGCCGGAGCAGCGCCTCCGCATGAACGCCGCTCTGAGCCGGAGCAAGAGGCGAGGCACGGCGATATTGATGGATAGCGGGAACTACGAAGGATTCTGGAAGGGTGAACTGGCCTGGACCCCCGACCGCTTTCATGAGGTGGCGAAGGAGAGTGAACACCACCTGTGCTTTTGCCACGACAACCAGGAGCCGCCGGATACCGCTGAGGCCATTGCCGAGGATGTGGTTTCGAGCGTCCTACGCGATCAAGAGCATGCCATGGGCACGGTCGCCCCGATCATACATGGGTC
>JBBIQU010000308.1:1126-2673 GCA_037442185.1 Chthonomonadales bacterium
CGACTGGTTGCCGACCAGTTGTTTCCCGTGCTGCTCGCGGTCCCGGAGCGCGCACTTGGGGACGGCATCATCGCGCGGACCCAGGCCGTGAGACGGATTCGGAAGGCACTCGACGGTTTGGAAATCTACTGTCCTCTGCATCTCCTTGGAACCGGCAACCCGCTTTCCATCGCGGTCTACGCGATGGCTGGCGCGGACAGTTTCGACGGGCTGGAGTGGTGTCAAACGGTCGTAGATCACGAGAGCGGTAGACTCTTCCACTTCCAACAGTGGGACTTGTTCAAAGGCCAGACGGGTTGGGGGAGCAACAACGCGTTGCCCTTTATCCAGTCGGTATTGATGCACAACCTGGAGTTCTATCGGTCGTTCATGAGTGAGCTGCGTGAAGCCCTGATGAATGACACCGCGGAGCCGTTCTTGCGGCGATACGCCACTGACAAGCAAGCATCGCTTCTCATGAGCGCAATCACGGGAGGCGATTGATATGACCGTCATAGGGATACCGCTGCCTGCGATCAATAATGCCATTCGAGACGTGTGCGTCGCGCTCGAAGAAGGGAGGCGTCTACCGCCTTCGTGGACCAGCATGACCGAAGACGATCTCTGGCGCGAGCTTGTCGCTTGTATCTTGGGGAGCCGGGTGCGGTTCGAGGTGGCGCATTCAGCAGTGGGACGGATGGATAGAAGGCGGTTGTTCTGCGAGGATCGACGGTCGTCACGCTTTCCACAATACGAGCAGGATGTCATGGGTGCCCTGTCCGACAGAGGGACTGCCGACGCGCCGAACTGCTATCCGTTCTTTCGGGTTCGGGCCAATCACATACGCAGAGCAGCCGAGCGGCTTTATCGAGGCGGAGGCACGCTCCGCTCGTTTCTGGAGGACTCGCATGACAGCCGAGATGCGCGTCGCCGGCTGGCCTCGGAAGTATGGGGGTTGGGGCCAAAGCAGGCCAGCCTCTTTCTGCGGAACATTGGATACGCTGCGCATGTCGCGGTCCTGGACATCCACGTTCTGACTTACATGAGCTGGGTCGGCTTGACCGAAACACTGATCAAAGCGGTTCCTACGGTACCAAGGTATGAAGCGCTCGAAGACGCCTTCATAGAACACGCCTATTCGTTTGGGCAGACCCCCGAGCGCTTCGACCTTGCGGTGTGGGTCGTGGTGAAGGTTGCCAAGGAGCAAGTGACGTGGGAATAGTGACACTCGTATCTGGCGGCTACGACTCCACTCTCATGAGCTTGATGGCTCAGGAGGAAGGGGTTGAGCTATTCCCCCTCTTTGTCGACTACGGGCAACTTGGGGCGGCCAGGGAATGGGAGGCCTGTAAGCGGCTGCACGAGAAGCACGGATTGCCAACCGTGACGCGAATGGACCTGTCCGGGTTTGGCAAGACGATCCCGAGCGGGATAACCGACTCGCGTCTGAGAATCAATGAGGACGCCTTCTTGCCGGGTAGAAACCTACTGTTCGTTTTGGCCGGGGCAGCGCATGCATTCAAGGTTCAGGCGCACGGTGTGGCCATTGGGCTCCTCGATCCAGACCA
>JBBIQU010000309.1:0-2631 GCA_037442185.1 Chthonomonadales bacterium
GCTTGAGTTCCCTCGGCCTGAGCATAGCAGGACTGGATATCGTCGTCGAATCCGATCGGCCGTTTCCGGACAGCTTCGTGGGCGACAAGCTGAAGCCGTTTGTGGTCTCGTCGCCAACCGCAGGCGCCCATGTGACCGTGCGTTGGATAGATCGGGAGCCTTTGGGAACGGCCCTCGGCGACGAGGAGTTCGCTCCTGGGTCTGTCTGGCGGATGTATCGTCCTGCCGGCGGGGGTAACGGTTGGACGGCCGTCATTTCGTACAGTGATGACGGCCGTCTCACCGCCGGCGCTGCCGTCCTGGAGATAGACGATCGGTGGAGCAAGGTCACATTGACCGAGGCGAGTCGTCGAGGTTTGTGGTCGAGTCTACTCAACCTGGGAGCCGGCGAACTCATCGTCAGAACGCGGATCATCCTTGAGGGCGGTCTGGTCTTCCACGCTTCCGCCATTGATGACTCAGGCTCCGGAGTGCTCATGGTTGGACATGCCGGCGCCGGCAAGAGCACTCAGGCGTCCATCTGGAGCCGACAGCGCGGCGTCATTGCGCTGAGCGACGATCGCGTCGGCGTGCGCTTGTCCGACGGGATTGCCGTGGCCTACGGGACGCCCTGGGGCGGAACTGCCGGCATCGCCAAGAACCACTCGGTGCCGCTCAAAGCAATCCTCGTCTTGGAGCAAGCCCCCGAGAACTCCCTATCGCGTCTGGCCATCGAAGATGCCGCACCTCCTCTGCTCGCCCGGTGTTTCCTGCCATACTGGAATGGGCCGATGGTCGGCGCAGCGATGGATGTGATGAACAACCTGCTAGAGAAAGTCCCCGTCTACCAGTTCCGCTGTTTGCCGGACGAATCGGTGGTGCCGGTGGTGCGCGCTGTGTTGTGAACGTCTCGTGCCGTGAGCTGGTGCCGATCATTAAGGTCGCGTTGAGCGCAGGCTCGCGCGTGCAGTTCACAGCTACCGGCGGCAGCATGATTCCGTTCATCAGAAGCGGCGAGACGGTCGAGCTGGCAGAGGTCCAGCCAGGCCAAATCGCGTTGGGCGATGTTCTGTTGGCGTTGCGGCCCGACGGTGTCTACGTCTTGCATCGTGTGGCCGCGATTGGCGATGAGGGGGTCCTGATGGTCAGCGACGCAGGCAGAACCGACGGGTGGATCCCGATGCAGGACGTTGTCGCTCGGGCGACTGCTGTGTACCGCCGAGGCCGACGCCATGAGTTGGACACCGCCTCAGCGCGTCGCATGGGCCTCATATGGATGCGGCTCGGGTCGTTCGCCACAGGCGCGCTGGCCGTGTACCTTGCGCTGAGACGCAGATTCCGTCCCGGAGGGCGCGCACAGGGGTGCGACCAGAACCCTGCCTGACCGGCAGCGAAACCGCGTCTCGAGAAACCCTCAGTCACCGCGCCGAGGACGAGGATAAGTACTCCCGCCTTCTGCTGTCGCTCTGCGTTTGGCCTGCGTTTCGTCACAAGGTGGATCACCGCTGCGGCGAGCTCTGCGCCGACGAATGGCGGCGAGCTCTGGGACTCGCCCGCATCCACGCCCTTACCCCCATTCTGTACGCTGCTGCGGTTGAAGGATGGCTCGGTCAGCCGGTCCCCGACATGGATGCCCTGAGGCGCATCTACTTCGTACAGGGCGCGCGGGCGGCGCTTGCGCTGGAAGAGCTCCGAGAGGTCGCCGAGGCATTGTCTCAGACCGGCGTGAACATGGTCGCGCTGAAGGGGATTGCGTCAATCCTGAGTGTCTACCCGGATCAGGCTCTCAGGGCGCTGAGCGACCTGGACATCCTCATTGGCCTTGCCGATCTGAACAAGGCGGTCAGCGCTCTGTCGGCGCTGGGTTACTCGAAGATAGATAAGGCCACGTCGGCGGAAGACGAATGGCTTACGGTGATGTACTTGGACGGGATCTGCCTGAGCCGGCCACGACGACTGCCGATAGAGGTGCACTGCAGTTTCCTTGGCGGTCTTGGGGACGCGAGCAAGGCTGTCGAGGA
Organism: Chthonomonadales bacterium; assembly: GCA_037442185.1. Lineage (GTDB taxonomy): Bacteria > Armatimonadota > Chthonomonadetes > Chthonomonadales > CAJBBX01 > JAAYVH01. Next base: position 2,001 of record JBBIQU010000309.1, read on the forward strand.
CGCATGGCGCAATCCCGTCAGTCTGGAGGCAGGAGCGTGGTCCGTGCTTGGCCTGAGGCCCGAACATGCGTTCATCACGGCCGCCTGTCACCTTCACCGGAACTACTCTCGAGCGTTGCCCTACATGAAGGACGTGGCTGACCTTGCCCTGCTGACGAAGCGGATCGAACTTCAGGGCTCATGGGAGCGCATGTGGGAGTCTGCCCGGCGGTGGCGAGTGATGGACCAGGTTCGAGGCGTCGCCGCGTTTCTCAATGCCTACACGCCTGCGCACGTGCCGGACTGCGAGGACGCGAAACCCGCGTTCAGCCCAACCGATCTGGTCTATGCCCTGGAGCGTCTTGAGGGGCGTGGTCGGCTAAGCGAGGGTCTTGCGGCGCGCATGCATCTGATCGGCAGGCTGCCAAGCGCGCGAGCGCGGATCCGATTCCTCATGGGGCTTGTCGTGCCCAGAGCAGGATTCCTGCGCTGGAGGTATCGGCTCGGCAACGATCGCGCCGTGGCGCCGTACTATGCTCTACACATCTTCAGAGCCCTGGTCCGGACGACGGAAGACATTGTGCTGCGCGCGCGTCAGGGGCGTAGACGCCGCTCGGTCTGAGCGGCACATCAATCCAGCGCCTTCAAGACC
>JBBIQU010000310.1:0-2548 GCA_037442185.1 Chthonomonadales bacterium
CCATCGCATGATCAACATCCACCACAGCTTCCTGCCGGCGTTCGTCGGTGCGAAGCCCTATCACCAGGCATATGAGCGCGGCGTCAAACTGATCGGAGCCACCGCCCATTACGTGACCGAAGACCTCGATGCCGGGCCGATCATCGAACAGGACGTCCAGCGTGTGGATCATCGGCAGCCGGTGGCCGACCTCCGGCGGATCGGGCGTCAGATCGAGCGCACCGTCCTTGCCAGGGCCGTCCGGTGGCATGTAGAGGATCGCATCCTCGTGCACGGCAATCGGACCGTCGTATTCGCCTGAGGAGTGACGCCGCTGCAGTGTCGGTCGCGGCTCAAGACAAAGCGAGGGCGCCCTCTCTGGCGAATCCCAGCGCCTCGCCAACGCTTAGCGCACGCCCGCGTTCAAAGGACTCCGCAAATGTCCGGTCGCCACATGCCTCGCGAGCCCGATCCGTGCACCTGATCAGCACGTTGAGATCGGCTCGCTGAACGGCTGTGTTGGTTCGAAGGCGAGCGGCTTCAGCAGCTCCAAGGAGCACCGCCGAACGCTCAGGCCGCCCCTGCGCCAGCTCGATTCCGGCCACCGTCGGCAGGAGCAAGCAGACCAGCCAATCGGTTGCTCCGAGCGGCTCCACATCCAGAGCGCTGCAGAGCAGATCGCGGGCCGCATCGCAATCTCCCCGCTGCAATGCGAGGGTGCCGAGGTCAGCCGTGCACAACGCTTCGATCACCGAATCGCCCGCCTCAACGGCCGCCTCGCGCGCCAATCCGTAGGTTTCCTCTGCCTTCTGAAACTCGCCGACGTGCCTCTGCAGCTCGCCAAGTCCGAGCAGAGCATGGGCGAGCGTTGACGGACGACCCACCAGGCGCGATGCGGTGATGGCGTCTTCGAACAGCCGCCGGGCCTCTTCGGTACGATCGAGGGACAGGGCCGCCGAACCGAGATTCAGCAACGCGGCGGCAATGCCACGCCCGTTTCCGAGCTTCCTGTATATCTCGTGAGCCCGCGAACAGGATTCCCGGCTTGCCTCGGCATCGCCCTGCGCCCATTCCATGCTTCCGAGCCGCAGGAGCACGTCGGCGATGACTGGATCGTCCTCACCGTTCCGTGGCAGATTCAGGATCGCCCTGAGCCGTGCTCGTCCTTCATCGCGGTAGCCGAAGGCAGTCCAGTAGAAGGCCATGGCGGCGCCCAACTGCAAGGCTTCCTCGGTCAGTCCCGACTCGCACAGCCAGTCCAGAGCCGCTCGGATGTTATCGTGGTTGCGCGCGACCTTGCCGTACCAATCCATCGCACCCTGAGCCTGCGGCCCGGCGCACTCGGCTGCATAGCGCAGGAAGTGCCGGGCGTGTCGCTCACGCATGACGCCTTCCTCGCCGGCCTCGACCAGCCTGTCTCGAGCGTATGCCCGAACCGTCTCGAGAAGCGAGTAGCGATCGTTGTCGCCAAGCGGCTCATACACCACAAGGGATTGGTCTACAAGCTCGGTCAGCAAGACGGCAATGTCGTCCGGGGACCCACCCGAGGTCGGTTCGCTTCTCCGCTCCGCGCATACCGCTTCAGCGTCGGCCAGATCGAAGCCTCCCGCAAAGACCGAAAGACCCCTGAGCAAGGCCTGTCGCCTGCCGTCCAGCAAGTCGTAGCTCCAGCGTATGGCTGCCTTGATGGAGTGATGCCGTTCCGGCACCCCGCGGATGCCGTTCATCGTCAGGCCGTAATGGGCGCTCAAGCGAGATGCAATCTCCGGCAGAGACATCGCCCGTACACGGCTCGCCGCCAACTCGATGCCAAGCGGGAGGCCGTCCATCTGACGACAGATATCAGCAACCACGCCTGCGTTCGAATCGGTCACCGAGAAACCCGACGCGACAAGCCGAGCGCGTTCGGCGAACAGCCGGACGCCGTCGTATCTCATTGCCTCGCCTGCCGCCAGTTCGTGCGTCGCATCGCGCGTTCCCGTTCGACAAGGCACGTCCAGCGGCGGCACGCGATACAGGGCCTCACCCATAATGCCAAGCGGCTGGCGGCTGGTGGCCAGTACCCGGCAATGGGCGCAGTCGGCCAGTACAGCCGCGCAGAAAGACGCGCATGCCTCGATCAGGTGCTCGCAGTTATCGAGAACAAGCAGCACCGCTCGATCGCGCAAGCGGTCGGACAGGCGGCGCAAAGCCGGCTTGCCACCGGCCTCGGGCGCCCCCAGAGCCCCGATCACCCAACCGGCGAGCATGTTCGGCTCCGTCAGCGGCGCAAGGTCAACGAACCGAACGCCGTCCGCAAACCCGTCGGCGACTTCCTCCGATGCTCCAATGGCCAACCGCGTCTTCCCGACGCCGCCGGGCCCAATCAGCGTGACGAGACGGGACCGATCAAGCAAGTCCCTGACTTCCCGGATGTGGCGGTCACGTCCGACGAGCGTCGTGAACGGGCGCGGCAACTGAACGCCACGGAAATCGGCATCGCCCGGGTCGGCGAGAGCCTCTCGTGCGCGCGCCTCGGACCGCGCGCGCTCATAGACGGCGACCGTGTCGGGATGGGGTTCCGTTCCGA
>JBBIQU010000311.1:0-2282 GCA_037442185.1 Chthonomonadales bacterium
GGCGATCCAGGGATGGAGCATGGGGTCGCGGATCGGCTCGTAGTCCTTGCCCTCTTCATACACCGTGCCGCCCTCCGATCGTACCGTCACAGGACAGCCGGGCCTTCGGAGGACGTTCACCAGCCCGATCTCCTCGATGCTCACATCGTCCCACCATAGCTTGCCGTCCTTGCCCCACCACGAGCCCAGGTACAGATTGGCCTCGGTCTGATCGAAGCTGTTGAAGACGATGTCGTAGCGCTTCCAATCCTGCGTGCGCTCGACGCGGAAGGTCTGGAAGCTGATCTGGCGGCTCGCGTCCTTCGAGAGCACCTTGATCTCGGGATCGGCGGGCGAGAGGCCCTCGGTCTTGACCCAGACCGACACGTGGTACTGGCGGAACGGCTGAAGCTTGACGGGCTGCATGATGCGGCAATGGCGATGCTGGTTCTTGCCGATGCTCTCCATGCGCAGCGACGACCGGCCGCCGTGCTTGACTTCGCGATCCACGAAGGTCGTAACGCCCTCGTCATCCTGCCATTGCCAACCGAGGCACTTGTTGCCCGAGGTCTCCTCGAAGCCGCCGTTCTTGACCTGCGTGGGAATGTCCTGAACGTGCTTCGCCACTCCGTCGCGCGCCACGAAGAGCGCATCCTCGACCGGCACGCCTTCCATGTAGTTGCGGTCCCTCGAGTTGCCCATCACGATGGCAATCAGGCCGATCCCGTTCGTCTTCGCCGCCTCGCGCAGGGCTGCCGCCCGCTCCGGCGCCACATTGTAGGACAAAGCGACGCCGTTGTAGCCCGCGGCCTTCGCACGGGGCATGCGCTCGATGACCCGGTCCACCTCCTTCGGGTTCGCCATATCGCGCCAGACGAAAAGCCAACGGTGCTGGAGCGGCGCCTCTGCAGGGGCGCGATGACTGAGCGCGGCTACAGACGTAACACAACCCGCGACGACGCCGATCACGACTGCGGACCTGATGCTGAACATGGTGTCACCTCCCGGCGGCTCACCCGCCATGTCAGGATGTGGACAGGTTTCGGGGATCGGATGTGGAGGTCCTCTGTGGTGGGCGGCCGTACCTGAATGCCGCAGTCATCTTGCCGTCCGATGCTGACCTGTGAAGGGTCGGACATGCGTTGGGTGATCCTCCTGCCGCGGCTCCGCTCGACGATGAAGCGCAGACAGGTCCCGAGACGAGATCACTGCGAACATGAACAACGATGCCGGTGAATGGATATGCGAGGTCCTCGGTCGGTCACTCAGGGCGCAAGCACCAGGCGCAGCCCGTCCTCGACGCGACGCAGGACCTCGTTCGAGACAGCGCCCTTTCGGTTGGCCAATCGTTCGCGCGACACCGACCGAAGGTGCTCGCACATGGCGAAGCTGACCAGATCGAGGCCTCCATCGGGCCGCCGCGCGCTAAAGGCACACAGACAGGCAACCGCTTACTGCTCCCCTTTTTCGGGCACGAGCCCCGGACTACACGAGCGCGATGTGCAGGCGACGGCCGAGCGCCGCGGCGGCTTTCTCGAGAGTCGCCAGCGTGGCGGACTCGTTATCAATAGACAGAAGCCTATCCACCGCTGCCCGGCTGGTGCTCATCCGTCTCGCCAGTTCTGTCTTCGAAAGCCGCTGCTCCTCCATCAGCGCGGCAATCTGGAAAGCCAACACGCGCTTGGCGGCGGTGGCCTCGGCTTCTGCCAGCCTACCTTCCGAGGCCAGGAATTCGTCCAGGCTTCCGCCCAGGTGCTTAACGTTCATTCGTCCTACTCCTGATGCAGCGAGCGCAAACGACGCGCTGCCACGGCGAGGTCCTGCCGGGACGTCTTTTCGGACCGCTTCACGAACCCTGCAGCAAGACCATGGTATCCTCCTCCACAGTGAAGATCACGCGGGCGATCCGGGTTGACAGCCGCGACCGCACCTCCCAGAGCCCTGGCTCCAGCTTTCGGATCAGCGGCATCCCCAAGGGCCATCCGTACTGGGCGGTCTTCAGGTCATCTCCGACCGCCTTTCTGTCCTCCGAGGGCAATGCCTTGAGCCAGTCGCGGACGGGCTCGTTGCCGGAGGTCGTCCGGTAGAAGATCACCCTAAGCCGCGGTTCGTGGCTCATACCCTAGTGTACCATCTATGGTACGGACGCAGAGTACGATGCGCAACGCCGCGGACCTACCCGCATCAGCCTCAACACGTCGCCACCTTTGTCAGCGGTCGCGCGTTGCCTCTACGTGGCTCATAATGCTATGTACGCCTAAAGCCTTCCGTCGCCGCGCGCACCAAGGAGGTCCCGCTATGCC
>JBBIQU010000311.1:2292-2524 GCA_037442185.1 Chthonomonadales bacterium
GTTGTTCCGTTGCTTCTGATCGTCACGCTGTGGGCCGTGTCGTGCCCGGTCGCTCGGGCGGATGCCGAGACCGCTGCGGATGTGCCGCTGCGGGAGGCGATAGGGAAGGTGACAGCCCACATCAACAAGACCGCGGCTCTGACCGGGGACCGGATTGCCGAGCAAGAGCGGGTCATTTCGGAGAACGTGCAGGAGCTCGGCCGGTCACGCGAGGCGCTCCGGGAGGCGTTAG
>JBBIQU010000312.1:0-2479 GCA_037442185.1 Chthonomonadales bacterium
CCCTGCTGACCTGCTAAGAAGAGTTCCGGGTGATCAACTGCCAGTTGCTTGACGGTCCGGTACCAAGATAAGTCCAGCGATCCCGTGCGAACAAGAAACACACCCGTATTGGCGAAGTCGGGCAGATGGGCGCGCCAGTCGAAACCCGGTATGAGACGCGACGCAGGTTCAAGATGGAGGAACCATCGGTCCATGTCCTCCGGTGTACTGGGCGCCCCGGGTTTGTCGAAGATGACATCCCACGAGTTGCCATGCTCATGGGTGGCGCAACGGACGACGTCTCCCCATAGGATTGCATCTGCGTCAGAGTAGAGGAACCTCTGAAAGGGAGCCTCCCAGAACGCCACCATCTTGGTCCAGCCGAACCCGAAGCTATGCTCGCGGAGCCACGGATCCCGCGTATTGCCGAGATGCAGAACGTGCAGGCCATAAGCTCGCCGAAGAGCGGGCAGGTCTCCTGGGCCATCCCAGACGATGCAGATCGGTACGTCGCCTAGGAAGAAGCGCACACTCTCAATCGTGCCCAGTGCGAACCGAAGGTCGCCCGGATAGGAGGCGATGCATACGCCGAAAGTATGATCATCCCAACGGCTATATGTCAGCAATCTAGAACCTCGCGTCTCGATCATCTGATACAGGCGTTTGGTATGCTACATCGCGCATCCATGGTGAAGTCAAAGTCCCTTTACGCCAACCTAGCCAAGCACAGCGTCTGACGTAACACATCCAGGTCGCAGACGATGTCCTCGGCCCACGCGTCAGTAGTTGTGTCACTACCTCTAGCAGTGATATAGTAGTACTCCGCACCGACCGCAGCACAGGCAATGCGCGTCGAAGGACACGCGTACCTCGGCTGGACCAACTCGATTACCTTCGAGCCCAGCGGCATGAACACGCAGTTTGCTCCGGCACTGCCGTGGGGGAGAACCACGGCTTCTGCATTGGCGAACAGCGCTACCTGCTCAATGATCGTGTAGTCCTCCGGGACAATACATCGGAAGCCCAGGCTATTCAGAAACCGCAATACATCGTGCTCGTTCAGTAGGCGACGCTTTGCGGTGTGACTTCTCGTGCAGTATATCCTAGCTGGGAACGGTCCATTGACCGTCCGTGCCAACGGCAACAAGCAGTTGCGCAGCAAACAAGCTCGCGCCGGGCTGGTGCCGTTAGGTCCAGCAGTTAGCGACGCTATGACGAGCGTTTCTGCACGAACGTGCGGTGACGCCGTACTCTCCACAAACCGTTCCATTGGCACACCCAACAAGCGTAGCAATGCCATGCGCGCACCGTCCTGAGATCCACGACCTATGAATGTCCCGATATCGTGGAGCGCTAGGCCTGACGCCTCAAGGGCCAGAAGTCGCGGCAACCCGTCAAGGATCCAATGGCCGTAGAACTCCTCGAGCGGCGTGCGGAGCGCCGCGACCTTGCCGCGAACGTGGTGGACGGCGGGCAACCGTGTCCTGGAGAGCAACGTGTGGCATCCCTCGATGTACCTTCCTGGAATCCAGTCATAGGACAGATCACCAATAATCCGATCGTCAGGCCCGATCACATTGCCATAACAGTCAAGTACGCGTCCATAGGGTATCTCGGCAACGTACATCGGCGCAAAGCGGATGCGCTTATCATCGAACACCGGATGCGGCTCTTGCACCGTCTGTGCCGGCCGAAGCGTTACCTCCTCGGCGGGCGCGATCTCATGGTACTCCGCCCTCGGGCGGCCAGGCCTCGCGTTCCACTCCTCGACCCACTGCTTCGCGGTTGGGACGATGCCCTTGGGCGGCCCGTAGACCATCGAGCTGATCGGCAGCCTCCGCAGCAGGTGCGTGAATGCGCGCAGTGCAGGCTTCCGGACAGCATGGTAGTGCGGGCGAAGGCGCGCGCGCCATGCGCTCAAGCGCATATCGATCTCACCCCGAGGCACCGCCACTCTCCATGTGCCCGCGCACGACGACACGGCCTCCGCCCTGCGGAAATGACCTTCCCGGAGCTGAGAGGTCTGTCTCCTTCCCGTACTGCGCCTGGTTGTAGGACGGGGTGATCAGGGTGATTCTGGGTGCCATCGTCATCGGCCCTGCTCCTCTCGGGCGGTCAGACCGAGGAGACGTCGAAATCGGCGATTCGCCGCAGCCGGCATACGGCTCCACCGAAGCCGCGGCTGCAACCGCGCCCACCGGTCTGACATACGGATGATCTGCGCGCCCCACGGAGCCAACAAGGGATGCATTCTCGCGAACGCCTGTTCGCGGAAGTAGGTCATGGGCGCCGTGTACACATCCCTCGCAACGGACCAAGGCTTCTTCAGCGGCCAGTGCAGAAAGCCGGCCGGCTCATCGGACGGCAGAGGCCCATCCGGCCCGATGGGAAAACGAGTTGCGAGCTCATCGATGGGATGGTTCAGCGCCATCGTTTGCATGCGCACAGAGCGCACAGCAAGCGCTCCGACGTCAGCTTCAGACCACGCCATGTAGTTCAG
>JBBIQU010000313.1:0-2162 GCA_037442185.1 Chthonomonadales bacterium
GGTGCGGCAAGACCCATCCAGTCCAGCCCTGAGAGAGCTCATGGCGGCTTCCAGCCGGGCGTCTGCCGAGTGGTCGGAGATCGGGGTCGGGCGACGTTGGGTTTCCAGCCTTCGGACAGACGCGCTCAAGAGAGGCCGCCCGCATGCACTTGCGGTCCCTCCGCAATGGCGACGAGCGTTGCGCGGTGTGGAGCGGTGGGCGAAGACAGGTCCACAGGAGGGGTCGTGGCGCAGCGCCGTCCACGTGGGGCAGGGCCGCTGGTTGGAGCATTCGTTCGACGGTGGGTCGCGGTCTCTCCAGATCGCATCATTCGCACACGACCATCTCGAGTCTCTCATCATAGGCCGCTTCAATGACACGGGAAGCATCGTGTTCTCACGTTCGGATAGAACGAGTGTCTTGCTGCCGACTTCTCCGCCCGTCTGGTTCGGCTCTGAGGAGGGTGGATCAGCCTCCGGAACTCGGTAGGCCGATCGCGCGATGCCCAGACATGGCTCAAGGACACGTGGGTCCCCGTACTCGACGCGGAGTTCCTGGCCATAATGGCCTTCAGGGGCACGACACGCGCCGTGAACGTTGCGAACAGGCCGAAAGGATGACCGATGGCGCGAATCTGGGTTCCTCAACTGGTAGCGGGTCTATTGCTCCTCTGGGCGCTCAATCCGAGCAACCCGTACGGCTACTATGTCCTTCTCCGCTGCGTTTGCTGCGGCATCTTCGCCTGCCTCGCTCTGAAGGCACACGAGCGCGAGCGCCTTGGGGAGGACCTCCCACATATCGAGTGTAATGTGCGCTACGGGAGCCAGCCTATGAAGCGTGGCTTCGTAATGAGGAGCCTCCTCGCGGTAAGTGTTGGGGCAGGCGCCGCCTTCGTCGGACAGAGACTCCAAGAGAGCCGAGCGCATACCCGCGCCGACGAGGTCAACAAACGACAACGCGTGACCTACCTCGTGGCAGAGCACCACGCGCTAACCAACTGGCGGTCCGGCTTCGACGAAGACGGAGTCAAGCTCAAAGACGGACACCGACCCGTCTACACTTCGGATATTGCGGGGGCGGTTCTGCGGACTCCCCGCCAGCCCGTGTTGGTCATCGGCCAGGTTTTCGACGTCGCTAGGGACCAGGAAGTAGTGACTATAGGCGTCAAGGCCGCTGGGTACCCGGACATGAACTTCATCCTGCAGTGCACGACCGCGCACGCGGACCTAGTACTGAAGCAACCCGTTGATGGCGGTGAGTTCTTCGCAATCATCGCGGAGGTTACTTCTGTGTCTCGCCCGGGATTCGAGGCCGATGCGTTCGCAGACGAAACCGAAGACGGTGTACACGCCAATGTGGTTGTCGAGCCGGGGGATCAGTATATCATGAAGGGGCGCTGCCTGGACCTCATGTGCTGGGGCGAGTATGATGAGGATGATCCATTCTTGTCAGCAATGCCTTGATAGGATGCAGTTCACGGCACGGGGACAGCAGGCGAGCACTACCTGTCCGATAGGCGTGAGCCCGATGGCAGCACAAACCGGCGAGGCTTCCTGGATCGCGACGCTGCCGCACTGCGGGGTGTCCGGAATGCGCCACATCAGCGTCGTGTTGACGTGTCATCCCTGCGCCATGCGGATTGGCTTCGCTTTCATTGCCGCCCTACGGCGTCAACGGCCACGCTGGACGCGCGGAGTCACTCACAGCTCCGGCGCTTCGCCCAGACCTGCCCTACGGCCCGATCTTCACCAACACCGGTCTGAGCGGCCTGAGCGTCAACGTCGGGCCAATGGGCTTGCCGTCGAGGTCGGTTCCGCGCACGGGCTTGCCGTTCCGGATCAAGGTCACCTTTCGCGCTGTATGCCCGAAGTTGCACAGGTTGGCGACGAGTGTCCCGTTGAGCATGCCGGTTCGCCAGGCGACATCCGAGACGGGGGATTGGCCCTCTTCGAGGTCCAGTTGCGGACGGATGCCCCACTGGCGCAACAGCCTCCCCAGATCGCGGCGCAGGTCCTGCCAACGGGTCGGGCCTGAGCGGAACGGGACCGTCGCTGCCGTGAGCCTGTCCGCTCGCGCATGTCCCCACTCGTCGCGGCTCAGAGACGTCCCATCCCCCACGAACACGATCTTGCCCGTGTAGCGCTTGAGGGTCGCGAACGCTCGATCGGAGATGTGTTCCGAT
>JBBIQU010000313.1:2213-2457 GCA_037442185.1 Chthonomonadales bacterium
CGGCCTCCAGTTGGCGCTCGGTCACGAAGGTTGTCTTGATGCCGCTGAAAGCCAGCGCGGTGTAGACCTTCGTTAGCGCCTCGCCGACAGGTCCGGTAGCCCAGACGGCGCCGGACACGCTGTGGCCACATCCATGCCGGGACAGCTACGCGGCATTGACAGGTTACGCGGGGGGGGTATACAAGAGGACCAGCCTACAACATGGAGGGAAAGCTAATGACTCTGCGGTTAGCTACTGCCATTG
>JBBIQU010000314.1:0-2379 GCA_037442185.1 Chthonomonadales bacterium
CGGGCACGAGCTCGATGCCCACAGCCCGGGCGACTTCGATCGCGGCATCCTCGGCGGTCGTGCTGTCGGTCAGCTTGACGTACCAGACTCCGTCCGGGAACCAGTCCACTCGCTCGGCAGCCACCTGTAACGACAGCCTGGTCTTGCCGGTGCCGCTTGGCCCGCTGATCTGCAGGCACGGGGTGTCATTTCGGCTCAAGAGAGCTGCAATCTGCTCAATCTGTTCTTGCCGGCCGATGAAGCTCGTTCGCTGCACCGGCAGGTTGTGGATGTGCCCGTTTAGAGTCCGAGGAGGCGGATGCCGCTGAGCTTCGAGCGCCGGATGATCCACTTCGAACATGCGGATCGGCTCATCAAGGTCGCGCAGCCGATGGTAGCCCTGGTCAATGAAACGCGTCTCGCGCCCGACCTTCTGTTCGGCAAGGTTGAGCGTATCTTCCGAGACCAGAATCTGGCCGCCGTTGCACGCCGACATCATGCGCGCAGCGCGGTTGACGGGAGGTCCGAAGTAGTCGCCGCCCTGCGCAAACGGCCTTCCGGAGTGGATGGCCATCCTCACCTTGAGCTTCGGAATGTCGCTCGGCCACGGGTATCTCTGCAATGCCGCTTGAGCGACGACCGCGCATCGAATGGCCGCAGCCGGGTCCGAAAAGGCAACCTTGTACGAGTCACCCTCGGTCTTCATGAGGTAGCCGCCGTTGCGGTCAATGGCGTCGGCCATGATGGCGTTGTGGGCCTGCAGGATCGGCAGGAAGGCATCGCCGTGCGTTTCCCACATCTCCGTGGAACCGACGATGTCCGTGAACAAGAACGTGACCACACCTTCCGGTGGTCGAGCTGTCGCTGACGTCATTGCTGCATTGACCTGTCGCCTGCGCTCCCGGCGCGCTGAGACTTCCGCCAGCGACACATGTCGCCGATCGGGCACCGCCCGCAATCAGGCTTGGCTGCCCGGCACACCTCGCGTCCAAGGCGAATGAGGCTCACATGAAATCGGTACACGAGTTCAGACGGAACGATGGCCCCCAGCGCTTCATGGGCTCGCGCTTCGCCGAGCCTTCTCTCAATGAGGCCAAGCCGCCACGATACCCGGAACACATGGGTATCTACGGGCAGAACGGCCCTTCCCATGGCGAAGCATAGCACGATTGCCGCCGTCTTTGGCCCGACGCCTGGAAGCCGCAGCAGCTCGTTGCGGGCGTCATCGTCGGACAATGCATGGAGGTGCTCAAGATCGGGCATGCCTTCGTGATTCCGGACAGCGTTCAGCGCGCCAAGGATCGTCCGCGCCTTGACCCGGGCGAGACCGCCGCAGCGGATGGCGTCCTCGATCTCGCGTTCGCTTGCACTTGCCGCAAGAGACCAGCTCGGAAAGGCTGCCACGAGGTTCGCGTATGCCCGGCCCGAGTTCGCGTCCGAGGTGTGTTGCGACAGGATGCAGGCGATCAGCGTGTCGAGACACAATGACCGATCTCGAGGTTCGGGCCGGCCGAACACAGCCTCGATGCGCTCGACGATCGGGCCTATGAGATCGCTTCGCGTCACGCCTCGTGATTCGCCGCGGCGACCGCCGGGTCCTGCAGCCAATGCGACGCCCCGCGCCCTGTGCTACAATGGACCGTTTGTGACCACACATGCGCGAGGAGTTCCCCGATGACGACCATTACCGAAGTCGTAGCCCGCGAGATACTCGATTCCCGGGGCCATCCGACGGTTGAAGTTGACGTGTATCTCGAAGACGGTTCCATGGGCCGCGCGGCCGTTCCGTCCGGCGCTTCCACAGGCACCAACGAGGCTCTGGAGCTGCGCGACAACGACCTGGAGCGTTATCTGGGCAAGGGCGTGTTGACCGCCGTGGACAACGTCAACGAGAAGATCGGTCCCGAGATCATTGACATGGATGCCACCGATCAGGTGGGGATTGACAAGCTGATGGTGGACATGGACGGCACTCCCAACAAGGGCGCGCTCGGAGCCAATGCCATCCTGGGGACGTCCCTCGCGGTAGCCCGTGCGGCCGCCGAGTCGCTCCGCCTGCCGCTCTACCGCTATATCGGCGGGGTCGGCGCTCGGACGCTGCCCGTGCCCATGATGAACATCCTGAACGGCGGCAAGCATGCCAACAGCAACGTGGACCTGCAGGAGTTCATGGTCATGCCTGTCGGAGCCGAATCGTTCTCCGAGGCTCTCCGAATGGGCTCCGAGGTCTTCCATGCCCTGAAGCGAGTGCTTAGCGACCGCGGCAAAGGGACCGGATTCGGCGACGAAGGCGGTTTCGCGCCGGACCTCGAGTCGAACGAGGTGGCCATCCAGGTGATCGTCGAGGCAATCGAGCAGGCCGGCTACAAGCCCGGCGAGCAAATCTACATTGCCCTGGAC
>JBBIQU010000315.1:0-2308 GCA_037442185.1 Chthonomonadales bacterium
GCCCGCACCCGTAGCGCAGGCGTCCCGCCTGCATCCCCATATCGTCGCCCGCACCTGTAGCGCAGGCGTCCCGCCTGCATCCTCATATCGTCGCGCAGGCGTCTCTCCTGCCCCTCTATCCGCTCCCGACCCTCACTATTCCTTCAGCCGAGCCACGGTCACGCCGCCGCCGCCCTCCGGGTCATCGCCCGGCCGCTGAGACGCGACAAGCGGATGGCTCCGCAGGTATTCCTGCACGAACTTTCGCAAGACGCCGGTTCCCTTGCCGTGGATGATCCGCACCTCGTGCAGTCCGGCCGCATAAGCGTCATCCATGTACTTGTCGAGCATGGAAGACGCTTCCTCGACCCGCGTGGCGCGGATCATGATCTCCGGAGCGATATGGATCGCCTTTCGCATGCTGATCTCAGCGGCGCCCGACCTGTCCTTCTTGGCGGCGGGCTCCTGTACCCTCGCTCGGGGCCGCAGCACGTCGAGAGGAAGGACCGCGCGCATGACGCCGATCTGGACCTCCGCGGTGCCGTCAGCCGGCTCGCCGATGATATCGCCATCGGCTCCAAGCGTCACCACCCGCACAGCGTCGCCCTTCTTGAAGACATAGCCTTCCGGCGCAATCGGCTCCTCCGGCTCCGCATCGGGCATTCCGAGTTCGGCTGCCACCTGCTGCCGCAGTTCCGCCATGCGCTTGCGTGCCTGAGGGGCCTTTCGGCTGCCCTTCTGCATCTTGCGCAGCTCGTTGATGATCCCCTCGGCCTTTTCGGAGGCCCGGCGAAGGACGGCCCGAGCCTCGTCTTCGACCTCCTTGCGGATCGTGCGCTGAACGTCCGCGACCTGGCGCGCTCGACGCTCGTATGCGGCCCGGGCGATCTCGGCCGCCCTGAGCGCCTCAGCGGCGTCGCGCTCATGGGTGTAAGCCTGGGCCCGACTGGCTTCGATTTGCTGAAGCAGCTCGCCGGTGGCGCGTTCCCGTGCGCCAAGGCGGGCCTCTGCATCGTCCACGATCGCGTCGCTCAGCCCGAGCCGTCGCGCGATGTAGAAGGCATGCGAACTGCCCGGAACGCCAACAAGGACCCTGTACGTTGGCCTGAGGGACTCGCGATCAAACTCGACCGCGGCATTCTCGACGCGCGGCGTCGCGTAGGCATATTCCTTCAGCTCGCCGTAGTGCGTTGTAGCGATGATCTTGGCGCCCGTCGCCTGAAGCGCGTGCAGGATCGCCTTGGCAAGGGCCGCGCCTTCTGCGGGGTCCGTGCCCGCGCCTATCTCGTCGAGCAGCACAAGCGCCGATCCCCCAGCCCCCTTGGCTTCCGAGGGCACGGAGGAGGGGGGAAGCTGGGCAGACAGCACGCGCACGATCCGCACGATGTTGTTGAGGTGCGCCGAGAACGTTGACAGCGACTGCTGAATGTCCTGCTCGTCGCCGATGTCCGCGAAGACGTGTTCGAACAGGGGCATGCGGCTGTCGGGAGATGCCGGAATCTGCATGCCGCATTGGCGCATCAGGGCAAGCAGCCCCACGGTCTTCAACGCGACGGTCTTGCCGCCGGTGTTCGGACCGGTCAGCAGAAGCGCATCGAACCGGTCACCCACCTCGATGTCAATGGGAACGACGTCGCCTGAGAGGAGCGGGTGCCGGGCGTTCAACAAGCGAACGACCCCCGAGGGGCCTTCCGCCGGCTCGGATGCTCTCATCTCCTCGGCCAGAACGGCCCGGGCGTTCGCCACATCGAGGTTGGCCAGGATGCCCACCATGGCGTTCAGGTCGTCGGCGCTGCGCCCGACCAGAGCGGTAAGGCGATTGAGGATCCGGCTGACCTCCTGCTCCTCCTTGACGGTCAGCTCCTTCAGCTTGTTGCCAAGCTCGATGCAGGGGCCGGGCTCGATGAACACCGTGGCGCCGCTCGTGCTGGCATCGTGAATGATGCCGCCGAACTGGGTCCTGTTCTCCGACTTGACGGGAACGCAGTAGCGCCCCTCCCGGAGCGTGACGATGGGCTCCTGCACCAGCGAACGGTAGCGCTCGCTCGCAAGGATGTTGTTCAGCTTGTCCAGCAAGCGGCTGTGAGTGGTCTTCCGATCGGCGCGAATGCGCTGGAGTTCGGGCGACGCAGTGTCGAGCACCTCGCCATTGTCTCCGATGCAGTCGGCGATCCGCGTCTCGAGACCGGCGGGCACGGGGATGTTGCCGGCCACTTCGGCAAGCAGTGGGCACTCGTCGGCATGCCTGAAGAGATAGGCCTTCAGTCGGCGGGCCGATTCGGTCGTATGGGCTACGTCGAGGAGTTCGTTCGGCGTGAGCTGATGCTCT
>JBBIQU010000316.1:0-1419 GCA_037442185.1 Chthonomonadales bacterium
TACACTTGCGACAGCTGCGGAAGGAAGCAGGAAGCAGTTGGGGAGAGCGGACGGGCTCCTATCTGATACACTATATGGTCTTCGTCCGAAGCGTAGCGGAGGCGCGAAAACCGCCGGTCCGGCTAGAACAAAGTTAGCTGGACCGGCGGTTTTTCCGCTTCGCGCACCTTCTCGCCGTGGAACACCTTCATGCGGCTGAACTGCATGTCGGTCAGGGTCAGCAGCCGAACCTCGCCCTCGGGCGGCAGCATGGCCCTAACGCGATCATAGTGAATACGCGCATTCTCGTCGTTAGGGCATGGCCGCGCATAGACGCTGTACTGAAGCATGACGAAGCCGTCGTCGCGCAGCCTCTGGCGGAAGCGCGACGCATGGTGACGCTGCTCCTTCGTGGCAACGGGCAAGTCGAAGAGTGTCAACACCCACATGGCGCGCGCTCCGCCGTAGGTCATGGCACGGGGCATCGGAGCCTCGGTCCCTCGCCGGCAAGCCAGTCGCGCATGGCTGCGGCGTACTGCTCGAGAGCCGCGAACAGGGGCATGGCGCCGTCGCCCAAGCGGACGTTGCCGTGCAGTATCTCGAGCAGTTCGGTTCGCGCCGCAACAGTCAGTTCCTCAGGGGGCGGCTCACGTTCGATCATCGCGACAACTTTCGCATCAACGAGCGGTCGGAGCGGCTCCATCATGTCGTCGGCGAGCGTGTAGGCGTCGTACTGGTTGCGATGGTGGACTCCGAGCGACGGGTGCAGGCCTGCGCCGACGACGGCCCGGGCGGTTGCGGCGCGGATCAGCGCGTAGCCGTAGTTCAGCATGGCGTTGATGCCCGGCAGGTCCGGGTTCCGTACGAAATCGGCTCCGAACAGCGCACGGAAGTATGCCCGGGCCGCTCGGCCCTCGAGATTCTGAGGGTCGCCGCTGGCGACGCGCTTCGCCATGGCGCCCAGACCCTGGTCGTCCAGCCCGAGCCTTGCGAGCAACCGCGCCTGGGCGCCGATCTTTGCCACGACGATGGCCTGCCATGCGCGTTTCCGGCGCGGCTCGGACGCCGCAACCTGGTCGCGCAAGACCCGTGTGTGGAGCGCTGCCCCGGCCACGGGCAGCATGAGACCATCAGGCAGGTGGCGCGGGCCACATACGATCACGGCGACGCCGGCCTGCGCCAGCGCCGCCAGCAATGGTGCCGTCAGCGTGATGGGAGCGCAGTCACACACGAGAACCGCAAGGTCCTCGACCGGCACCCGGGCCTCGGGCATGCCCGACCTCTCCACAAGGACATGGAGGTCCTTGTAGCTCAGCCTGGCAGCGCTCCCGACGTGTACCACTCTACCGACGGTCGGCATCTGCGGGTTCCATTGCGTGAATCTCGCCGACAGGGCTCAGCGACAAGCGGGCTTTGATGAGAGCAAGGCGCGCCCTGCCC
>JBBIQU010000316.1:1429-2292 GCA_037442185.1 Chthonomonadales bacterium
AGACACACACGAGCGCTAAGGAGGGTGAGCGCATCGCGACTACGGACGCGAATGTGGGTTTCTGGATTGGCTCTTGCATCATTGAGAGGTCGCACTCGGATTTCGAAGCGACCAGCGCTGAAGGTAAACTGCGCCACCCGATACAGGCCAGGCTTCTCGCCAGTCCAGTTGACAACATCATTCTTGCAGACGGCCATGACGTAACGCCATCCGTCCCTGGGAGGGGTCCTGTCGAACACGGGACGGCCCTCGGATGCCCTGCGGGCGGCCTCGATCATGGAGACGACCGTCATATCGCGCCGTCGGGTCCCGGATCGCGGATCGTCGTATTCCCAGATCACCGCATGGTGATTGCTGCCCAGATCGTAGGCCGCCAGCGGCTCGCCGTCGGGACCTATGCGAACCAGCTGCGAGCCGACGACAACCGCACGGCGCGGGCGTCCCCTCTTGCGGGGCGGCAGGGCAGCAAGGGCCGCCATGACGGCATCGCGGTCGGGCACAGGCCGTGCAGTTTCCTCATGCAAGGCGCCCATCACGGACCGCGTCGGAGCGTGAACGACGGGCATACGGTCAACGAGGGTTCGCACGTCTTCGGTCAGGAGAGGCCAGGGCTTGGGTTTCGGAAGCCGATTGGATGGTATGCCGCTCTCACGCTGCTGGTACCATGCGGTGAGCCGCTGCAGCATGCTTCTGTCGGTGAGCGCCGTAATCACGGCGTCAACGGCGTGGTGTCGGTGATCGTAGCGCGGCTTGGGAGTCTCTTTCACGGGCTTCGCAAGCCACTCGGCCATCTTCGCCCGTTCTTCTTCGGAACGCGGAACGCACTCCGTCAGCTCCCACAGGTTGCGCAGTTCCGCGGTGAG
>JBBIQU010000317.1:0-2282 GCA_037442185.1 Chthonomonadales bacterium
CCGTCAACCTTCAGCCTTCAGCCTTCAGCCTTCAACCTTCAACCTTCAACCTTCAGCATTCAGCCTTCAGCCTTCAGCCTTCAGCATCTGTTTCAACTGAAGCAAGCTCTTCATCACGTCGCCGAGGGCGTCGGCATGGTCGGGGAGGCCGAAGCAGTCGTGCAGCCGCATGTAGAGGCCGTGCAGCTCCTTGTAGGTCCTGTGTCTTTCGGGATCGGGTCTGTACGTTGCCGATACGCCTGCGGCCATGCGCCCCTGGGCGGCCTCGGTGTTGGGATAGACGCTGGCGGCGACGGCTCCGAAGATCGCCGCGCCCAGGGCGCAGGTCTGCTGGGAATCGGCAACGCTGATCGGCTGCCCGTCAACGTCGGCGTAGATTTGCATCAGCAAGGCGTTCTTTTCGGCGATCCCGCCGCACGCGATGGTCTGCTCGATGGGCACTCCGTATTCACGCATTCTGTTGAGGATCGTATGGGCGCCGAACGCAGTGGCTTCGATGAGAGCCCTGTATATCTCTGCGCGGGTGGTGTGCAGCGTTTGGCCGAGAAGCAAGCCGGTGAGGCGCGCGTCAACGAGGATGGTCCGGTTGCCGTTGTTCCAGTCGAGGGCCAGCAGGCCGCTCTGTGCGGGTCTCAGCTCGGCCGCCTGCCGAGTGAGCGTGTCATGGAGGTCCGGACCCGCTTCGCACACTTCGGTCACGAACCAGTTGAAGATGTCGCCCACCGCGGACTGCCCGGCCTCGATGCCCCAGTACCCGGGCACCACTGAGCCGTCCACGACGCCGCACACGCCGGGAATGTCGGCAGCGTCGCTGTCGCGTGATGCGATGGTGATGTCGCATGTGGAGGTGCCGATGATCTTCACGAGCGTTCCGAGCTTCACTCCGGCGCCGACTCCGCCGTAATGGGCATCAAAGGCGCCGACGGCGACGGCGATGCCCTCGGGCAGTCCGAGACGCTGCGCCCATTCGCGGCATAGCCCTCCCGCCCGGACGTCGGAGCTGTCGGCCCGATCATACAGTCGCGGCCGGAGCGCGCCCAGTTGCGGGTCGAGCGCCGAGAGGAACTCGGCATCAGGCAGGCCGCCCCAGTCAGCGGCGTACATCGCTTTGTGGCCGGCAGCGCACACGCTGCGCTTCATCCGCGCGGGGCTCGTGTCGCCCACGAGGAGCGCCGGGATGTAGTCGCAAAACTCGACCCAGCTATGGGCCGCGCCGAACACCTTCGGATCGGCATTGAGGCAGTGCCATATCTTCGAGAAGAACCACTCCGACGAGTAGGTTCCGCCGCAGCGCTGGAGATAGCGGGGCCTCAGGTCGGAAGCGATCCGCGTGATCCGCTCGGCTTCGTCCATGCCCGAGTGGTCCTTCCAGAGCCAGGCCATGGCGTTCAGGTTGCCCGCAAAGGCCGGAGTCATGCATAGAGGCGTTCCGGAGGCATCCACGGGTATGGGGGTGCTGCCGGTCGTATCCACGCCGATGCCGACCACCTTTGCGGCATCGAACCCCGGACGCTCACGCGCGACGGCCAGCGCCGCCACGATGCAGCCCTCGAGACCCTCGTGATAATCGGCCGGGTCCTGTCGGGCAACGTGCGGGTTGTCGGGGTCCGATATCACCCCACGGTCGCCGCGCTTGTAGTCATGCACAGCGGTCGCGACTTCCTCGCCGCTGTCAATATCCACAATGAGCGCTCGCACCGAGTTGGTGCCGAAGTCGGCGCCTATGGCATACCGAGTGTCCGCCATCCGTGTTTCCTCCCTGAGCCGGGCCGGGCTACCCGCATCGCCGAGCGACGCATTGCGGGACCCATGCCATGCCTGATGTCGGTAGAGTGTTCGCTTCCGCTCTGGCCCTTCCTGCTTCATCCTTCAGCGTCGTGCGACGGCAATCCTCCATCGCGCCGCCCTCGTGGCAGCCAACGGACCGACACCGTCGTAATACCGGACGCGGAATCGCAGGGCGGTTTCAAAGGAGCGATGCGAGGGCGTACCAGCCGGTCCACGCGTTATGTCCGGTGATCGGCAGGTGGTCGGTCCGGCTGATACGCCCCTACGAGTACGCGCGCGCCAGCCGTTGTAGGGGCGAGTCAACCGCACGACCTACGTAGCGATGAGCAGGCAATCGTGCCGCTGCGGTTGGCTCGCCCTCGGGCCACCCGACGGTTCGACGCCGTGGTCATACACGCCGCGCCGTCGTCAGCGATGCGAGGGCGTACCAGCCGGTCCAAGCGTGATGTCCGGTGATCGGCAGGTGGTCGGTCCGGCTGATACGCCCCTACGAA
>JBBIQU010000318.1:0-2225 GCA_037442185.1 Chthonomonadales bacterium
GCTCTTCCGATCTACCCTTCGCCCTTCACCCTTCGCCCTTCATCCTTCATCCTTCGCCCTTCGCCCTTCATCCTTCGCCCTTCAGTACTCAGCCTTCAGAATCGGTCATACTCCATTGGCGCAAGTCGCGAAGCCGCGCGCCTTGCGACCGCTCGGTACAGGAGGCCCGTCCGTGAAAGCAAGCAACCCGTTCAGGCCGGTTCACAGGTCGCTAAGCGATCTGATCGGCGGCGACCATGCCGATGCAGTATGCGCGGCGCGGTCGGCCCTGACGGGCGAGAGCCTCTCTGACCTCCGCGCAGAGGCGGCCCGAGCTGTCGAGTTTCTGCCCGATGGGTTTCTGCGATCGCAGCACGCTCTGCTTGCCAGGGTTGGGGCACGGGTGTGCCCTCCTGCTCCGGACACTTCCGAGGGAGCTTCATCACGTGCTTTCAACGCTGCCACGCGCACCGCCGCGGCCCCTCTCAGCGCAGTAGGCTGGTACCGCGTGGGCGAAGACGGGCGTCTGTACGTCATCACCAAGAGCGAGCACTACCACGTACCTCTCGGTCACGGCTTCCCGGGCTTTGCGCTTCTCGATACGGCGCGACGGCTGGGCATACCGAATGCAACGCACAACAGCACGCGCGGCCATATCACACGCCACCTCGAGCGCGAGTTGGTTCGCGTGGCCAGCGGGATACCGGACGGCGACACTGCGACGTTGAGCGCGCTCGTATCGTCGGATACCGGCAAGCTGAACCGGGCGCTCAACCTTGAGACCGGCAGTCTTGCGGTCGAGGCGGCATTCAAGATGTGCCTCGGGCGATTCTACGCGCACGACTCCGGTGGTCCGGCGCCGAAGTACGCCGGCCGCGTTCCGGTCTTCCTTGTTCTGGCCGACGATGCCGGACGACCTTTCGGCAACTATCACGGCACCACAGCGCTGGTGCAGGCCATGCGCGGCCTGTGGCCAGGACTGACGCAGCAGCTTGAGGACCGGGGCGTCATGCGCGTCTGCCCCGTGCGACCGAACGTAGTATCCGACCTTGATGAGGCATTCGCCCAATACGATAGGCCCGGCTCCGAGCCGCCAACGAAGATCGCGGCGTTCTTCCACGAGATCGTGATGATGAACTACGGCGCGCGCGTTCTGAGCAGGGAGTTTCTGCGGCATGCCTACGCGCTCTGCGCGCGTCACGATGTGCCGGTGGTCTGTGACGAAATCCAATCCTGCCTCTGGGCGCCGGGCCTGTTCCTCTTTCGCGAGTGGGGCCTCATGCCCGACTTCGTCGCGCTGGGCAAGGGCTTCCCCGGCGGCGAGTATGCAGCGTCGCGCGTCCTGTTCGGAGCCGAGTACGACAACCTCAGTCAGTTCGGCGCACTCGTCACCAACGGTCAGGAGGAGATTGCTTCCCTCGCGTATCTGATCACGATGGCCTGGGCGAGCGCCAACGAAGAGCCGATTCGGCGGCTGGGCGATCTCTATGCCGAGCGCCTGAGCGACCTCGTGGATGCTCACCCAGGATTGCTGGCATCGGTCGAAGGCAGCCGGCACATGTCCGCCCTGCGCTTCCACGATCTCGCCGCTGCTCAGCGGTTCGCGCGAACGCTGAACGATCGCGGGCTGGACATCAGCGCCCAGACCTACAAGGCCGACTGTCCCCCCGTAGTCCTGACGAAACTGCCCATCATCGCCACCGAGGAACTGATCGGGTTCGTCACCGAGCGGATGGCCGAGGCGCTGGCCGCGATGTAGGCCGCGTGCGGTTAGTTACGGACGCTTGCCCGCTCCCGCTCAGGCGGTCCTGCAAAGGTCATCTCGACCACGCCTACCCCTACCTCCGAGTGAAAGATATCGGGCGCAACCGGCGTCTTGCTGGTGGTCACGCCGTAGATGGCTCGGAAGCGGCCGCGGCCCATATGCTCGAGCTCTCCGGTGCCGTCCAGCGTGGAGATGCCGAGGAAGTAGCAGTTCGGGTTGTTTGCCGTATCGTCGCTGCCTTCGAGGAACATCGGCCCTTCCGTGCTTGTGGAAACCCACCGCAGGCCGTCGCGAGGGCGAGCCAACCGCGGCGGCACGATTGCCTGTTCGTCGTTATGTGGGTCGTGCGGTTGACTCGCCCCTACAACGGCGGGCGCGCGTGTTCGTAGGGGCGTATCAGCCGGACCGACCACCTGCCGATCCACCGACATCACGCTTGGACCGGCTGGTACGCCCTCGTGTCGCTCCTTCGAAACCGCCC
>JBBIQU010000319.1:0-2205 GCA_037442185.1 Chthonomonadales bacterium
ATTCGAGATCGCGATCCTCAAGGACAGCATGATCGAACCGCTTCTCGAAGGTCTGCCAAGGGTCGGGGCCGCAATCAACCTTGGACCCGCGCGATACACCCTTGCCGATGCCTGCATCGTGGCGGCGGCGTCCTTCCAGGACCTCGGCTCGCAGCTTCGGCCCGATAAGTCGCTGCGCCTGAATGTGCTGACGCCAACGGCCCATCACGCGCCGGGCGCCGTCCGCCGAACCATCGTCGTGCCGGACCCGAGGCTGTATGCAGGCAGCTGGCTCGGGCGCTGGAATCTCTTCGCCGATGCGCGGCTCGACCCGGCCCTGCTCAATGCCGTCGCCGAGTGCGTCGTCGTCAGCGCCTTCTCCGGCGGAACTCGCGCCATCAAGCTCGACGGGCGGCGCGTCTTCATCGGTTTCGTGGGCTCGGTCACCTTCCATGTCCTCGACGCCTCGAGCGGCACCGACGAGGCCGCTGCCGCCCTCTGGACTCTTGCCAGGTTCGCCGAGTACTCGGGCACGGGCGTCGAGACGATGCGGGGCATGGGCTGCACCAGGATTGCCTCGGACCGGCGCGGTGGCCATCCTCTACGTTGACGAACAGGGCGCCGAGATCCATCGGTCGGGTGCGCGCCTGATCATCCGCAAGGACGGCGAAGAAATCCGGGCCGTCCGCCTGCGCGACGTCGAGCGCGTTGTGCTGTTCGGCCCGGTGGATTTCACGACGCCCGCAATGCACGCGCTGCTCGATGCTGGCATTCAGACCGATTTCCTCAGCGCCGACGGACGGTACCGCGGGCGGCTCGAGCCCGCCGAAAGCAAGAACATCATCTTGCGACGCGAGCAGTACCGCCGAGCCGACGATGCGGCGTTCTGCCTCGAGACGGCCCGCATCATCCTGGGCGCCAAGCTTGCCAACTGCCGCTACGTCATCCTGCGGCATCATCGCAACCACCCCGACCCGGCCCTCCAGAGCGCTGCCGACGAGATCGGCGAGGCGGCCCAGAGGATCGGCAAGCAGCCCGACATCCCGGCCTGCATGGGCGTCGAAGGCGCTGCCGCCCGGGTCTACTTCGCTGCTCTGGGCCGCATGGTGCGCCGCGAGTTCGCCTTCACCGAGCGCAGCCGCCGACCTCCGCGCGACCCGGTCAACGCACTGCTGAGCTTCGGCTACGCGCTCCTGACCGGCGAGATTACGGGAGCGCTGTTCGCCCAGGGGCTCGATCCCGACGCGGGCTTTCTCCACTCGGTCCAGTACGGCAGGCCGTCGTTGGCGCTCGACGTCCTCGAGGAGTTCAGGCCCGTTGCGGCCGACCGGATCGCCCTGAGCCTCATCAACAATGCGGTTCTGCAGGCAGAACACTTCGAGCCCACCGACGACGGCGGAGTTCGAATGGGCGAAGAGGGCCGGGCGCGGTACTTGCAGACATACCATCGCATCATGACCTCCGAGGTCAAGGACCGCAGCGGCGCGGGAGCGACCTCATTCAGGGGCGCCCTGCGCGCGCAGGCCGCGCGCATGCGCGCCGCCGTGATGGGCGAAGCGCCCTACAATCCCTATACGCCGCGATAGGCACCTGAGGAGAGACCCATGCCCAACCATCGCCATCCGCATCGGCTTCCGGCCGCCATACGCCCATGAGCGCGCGACGCCTGCACGTGATCGCCTATGACATCACCGAGGATGCCCCACGCGCCCGGCTGGCCAAGTACCTGCTCGACTTCGGCGATCGCATCCAGCACAGCGTGTTCGAGGCCGACCTCGACGAGGATGACATCGAGCGCATCCTCGGGAGGGCGCGGCAACTCATTGAAGACACCGACAGCGTGCGGCTGTATCCGCTCTGCGCCGACTGCGCCGCAAGGGTGCGCGCCCTTGGGCGCGAAGGCCCGCTCGATGCCGGGGACCTCATCGTAGTGTGAGAATCGTCGTCGCGCCCGCATCACGGGGATGGGTTGGCCTTCGCCACCCTCGCGCTCGCCGGGTATCATGGACGCGCCGTGGCCGGTCGCGTTGGCGTAGCCGCCGGTATGCCGCTAACCGCATCGCCGTCGGCCGCAAGGGGGAGGTTAGCGGCAATATTCACGCTCGAAGGAGGCAGAGGTCTTGACAGTATGCCCTGCGCTGTGTTACCTTAGCGGCATCGAGCGTGCCTTCCGAGAGGAAGGGGTCAGAACTGACCTCAATGCCGTTCAGGCATTGAAACGACCTG
>JBBIQU010000320.1:0-2193 GCA_037442185.1 Chthonomonadales bacterium
GGAGGCCCGCATCTTCAGCGAAGAGCGCGACGGCATCATGGTCTGGGGGATGTGACGCCGTTGGGGCTCCCATCCGACCGGCTGCCGCCACACCGCGCAGGTATAATGTCGCGGGCGCGATGGGCGCCTCCACGCACCTCGCACGTTCGCCCCGCAAGAGCAAGACCACAGGAGCAGACATGACCGCCTCCGGAAAGCCGTACCTCGAAACAGCCCACGACATTCTAGGCCAGCGTGAAAGGCCGCTCAGCGCCTTCTTCCATCCCAAAACAGTTGCGGTGATCGGCGCATCGGAAGAGCCGGGCAGCGTTGGCCGTACAGTCCTCTGGAACCTCGTCAGCAATCCGTTCGGCGGCATGGTGTTTCCGGTGAACCCGAAGCGCGCCAGCGTGCTGGGCATCAAAGCCTATCCCAACATTGGCGCGGTTCCCGAGCCGGTTGACCTCGCCGTCATTGCGACGCCTGCCCGAACGGTGCCTGATGTCGTTGCGCAGTGCGGCGCCGTCGGAATAAGGGCCGCCATCGTCATATCGGCCGGCTTCAAGGAGATCGGACCGGCGGGCGTCGAGCTCGAGCGCCAGCTTCTCGAAGAGGCGCGCAAGGCGCAGATGCGCATTATCGGCCCCAACTGCCTGGGCCTCATGTGCCCGCCCAGCGGCGTCAACGCCACGTTCGCCGCAGCGATGGCCAGGCCAGGGACCGTCGGTTTCATCAGCCAGAGCGGCGCTCTCTGCACCGCAGTCCTCGACTGGAGCTTGAAGGAACTCGTCGGCTTCAGCGCGTTCATCTCCATCGGGTCCATGGCCGATGTAGGCTGGGGCGACCTCATTGACTATCTCGGCGACGATCCGCAAACACGCAGCATCGTCATCTACATGGAGTCTGTCGGCAATGCCCGATCCTTCCTCAGCGCGGCTCGCGAAGTGGCGCTCTCGAAGCCGATCATCATCATCAAGGCCGGTCGAACCGAGCAGGCGGCGCAGGCTGCCGCTTCGCATACCGGATCGCTCACGGGCAGCGACGAAGTGCTCGATGCGGCGTTCCGCAGGTCGGGAGTGCTGCGCGTGGACCGGATTTCCGACCTGTTCTACATGGCCGAGATCCTTGCCCGGCAGCCCCGGCCCAAGGGTCCACGCCTCACGATCCTGACGAACGCAGGCGGTCCCGGAGTGCTTGCGACCGACGCCCTCATCACGAATGGCGGCGAGTTGACGATCCTGTCAGAGCAGACCATCGCCGACCTCAATGAGGTCCTGCCGCCCCAGTGGAGCCATTCCAACCCGATTGATATCCTCGGAGATGCCAGCCCCGAACGATATGCCAAGGCTGTCGAGATCGCGTCGAAGGACCCCGGCAGCGACGGGCTCCTCGTCGTGCTGACGCCGCAGGCAATGACGCACCCCACCCAGACGGCGGAGATGCTCCGTCCATATGCGCAGGGGTCGGGCAAGCCCCTTCTGGCCAGCTGGATGGGCGGCGCTGATGTCATGGCCGGCGAAAGCATCCTGAATCACGCCAACATACCCACCTTCCCATACCCCGACAGCGCTGCGCGGGCCTTCATGTACATGTGGCAGTACTCGTACAACCTCCGTGGCATCTACGAGACCCCTTCGACGGCTCACGGCATTGACGACCGCGAGGCTGTGGAAGCTGCGGCCGCCATCATTGACCGGGCCCGAGCCGAAGGACGGCTGATCCTGACCGAGTACGAGTCGAAGAAGATCCTTGGCCTGTACGGAATACCAACCGTCGAAACGCGGCTGGCGACCACCCCCGATGAAGCCGTCTCGGCCGCCGAGAGCATCGGCTATCCTGTTGTGGTCAAGCTCCACTCCAACACGATCACGCACAAGACCGACGTCGGCGGCGTGCTGCTGAACTTGCGAGACGCCGAAGCCGTCCGCAACGCCTTCGCATCCATCCAGGCGTCCTTGGCCGAGAAGGCGGGGGAAGGGCACTTCGACGGCGTCACCGTTCAGCCCATGGTCAAGATGGAGGGGTACGAGATCATCCTGGGCAGCTCCATTGACCCGCAGTTCGGGCCGGTGCTGCTCTTCGGCAGCGGCGGCCAACTCGTCGAGGTGGTCAAGGACCGCGCCCTGAGCCTGCCGCCGCTCACAACGACGCTGGCCCGGCGCATGATGGAGAAGACCAAGATCGCGCATGCGCTCCGTGGGGTCCGAGGCCGCA
>JBBIQU010000321.1:0-2244 GCA_037442185.1 Chthonomonadales bacterium
TTTTTGTCGTTTATCTGGTATTGACCGATATGGCCGTGACAGCGTTGGCCTTTGGGCTGGCGTATGTGGTGCGCACGGCGCTTCCATTCCCCGAACCGGCGGAGGGGATGCGCCCCTTTGGTGAGTACATCCCTATGTTGTTCATTCACGTCTTTTCGGTGCTGGCCGTCTCTCTGGCGTTCCGGCTGTATGCGCTGCGCCGCAGTTCGCGGGTCGATGAGTTCTATGCTATTGTGGCGGCGACGATGGTCGGCACGTTGATGGGGGTCGCGTTGGCCTCGTTGATGTTGCGCGATTTCGTGGTGGGCCGGGATTATTCGCGGGCGATGGTGGGCTATGCCTGGATCCTCTCGATGCTGCTGATGATGGCGGGGCGGCTGTTCAACGGTTGGCTGCGCCAATACCTGGTGCGTCAGGGGTGGGGGCGGCGGCGCGTCCTGATCGTGGGAACCGGCGACATCGCGCGTATGATCTTGCAGAAGATCATGTGGACGCCTGAACTGGGGTATGAGGTCGTCGGGGTGGTGAGCTTCCATGAGACGGACCAGCAGATGCTGTTGGAAGTCCCGATTATAGGTCCAGCGGACAATCTGGGGCAGATCATCGAGGCGCAGCAGGCTGACGAAGTGGTCATCGCGTTGCCGGAAGAAACCTCGCATCACGACATCCTGTGGCTGATCTCCGCGTGCGAGCGCGGACGGGTGACCATTCGGGTGTATCCCGACCTGTTCCAGATCATGGCTGGCCCGGTCAGCATCGGCGAAATGGGCGGCATCCCCATCTTGACCGTCCGCGATATTGCCATGACCGGCTGGCGGCGCACCGCCAAACGACTGATGGACATCGCCGGGGCGACGGTCGGCCTTATCTTCCTTTCGCCTTTGATGATTTTGACCGCGATTGTCATCAAGCTGGAATCTCCTGGCCCGGTTTTCTTCGTGCAGGAGCGCATGGGATTGGATGCCAAGCCCTTCCCGATTCTCAAGTTTCGCTCGATGCGGGCAGATGCGGAGAAGTTCGGCACCTGGACCGCCGAAAACGATCCGCGCCGCACGAAAATCGGGGCGCTGTTGCGCAAGACGAACATCGATGAATTCCCGCAGTTTATCAACATTCTTCTGGGCCACATGAGCCTGGTGGGGCCGCGCCCGGAGCAACCTTACTACGTCGAGCAATTCCGCCGCAGCATCCCGCGTTACATGGATCGCCACCGCGAGAAAGCCGGTCTGACCGGGTGGGCGGCCGTCAACGGCTACCGGCAGGATACGTCGATTATCGAGCGCACGAAGTACGATTTGTGGTACATCGAAAATTGGTCGCTGATGCTGGATGTCAAGATCATCATTCGCACGATCTTGCAAATCTTCCACTCACCCAATGCCTACTAGGATGAAACAGCTCTCTCTATCATTCACCATTTGCTATTTGCCATTTGCCATTCGACTTTTGATTGCGGACTAACGACTAATGACTGACAAACCATCTTCCGGCGCCGTTCCTTCGACCTTGTACACTGAGCATTACTTTCTGGGCGTGTGTGAGGGCTACCAGGAGTTCTTATCCAGCGAGGGGGCTTACCTCTCGCAACGCCTAACCGAGGCGTTGGCCGTAGCGGGCATCGCGCCGGGGATGGCGGTGTTGGACGTGGGCTGTGGGCGCGGTGAGATGCTGCGTCACACGGCCCGTCTGAGCGCGCGCGCCTTTGGCATCGATTATGCCCAGGCTGCTGTGCGGCTTTCCCGCCGGATTGCGGCCGAGGTCGTCGATCAAGGTGGGACGGCGGGCGTTTCCCAGGCGTCGGCGTTGTATCTGCCCTTCGCCGCCGAAACGTTCGACCGGCTGCTGATGTTCGACATCGTAGAGCATCTCTATCCGGCGGAGCTGGCGCTGGCCCTTACTGAGGCGCGGCGTGTGCTCAAACCCGGCGGGCGGATCATCGTGCACACCGCGCCGAACGTGTGGTACGACCGGTACGCCTATCCCGTGGTGCGACTGGTGCGGGTGCTGATGGGGCAGGGCGCGCGCTATCCGAAAAATCCGCGCGAAATCATCCCGGAGAACGTGCACGTGCATGTCAACGAGCAATCGATGTTCAGCCTGGGACGGAATTTGCGTCGCAGTGGCTTCCGCGATGTGAAAGCGTGGCTGAGCACGCCACCACAGCATCGCCGGGAGAACGTCGTCTTCCGGCTGGCGCGCTGGCTGTTGTTCAATGTGCCGCCGTTTAGCTGGTTCTTCGAGCGC
>JBBIQU010000322.1:0-4841 GCA_037442185.1 Chthonomonadales bacterium
CCGGGGCCTTCGTCTGCGGCGAGGAAACCGCGCTGATGCACTCGATCGAGGGCAAGCGCGGCGAGCCGCGCCCGCGCCCGCCGTTCCCGGCCCAGAGCGGGCTCTGGGGCAAGCCGAGCCTGCTGAACAACGTCGAGACCTACGCGAACGTCCCCGCGATCATCGCCCAGGGCGCGGCCTGGTATGCCGGCTACGGCACCGCCCAGAGCAAGGGCACGAAGGTCTTCGCCCTGGCCGGCGCGGTCGTGAACAGCGGCCTCGTCGAGGTGCCGATCGGCACCCCGCTCGGCGAGCTCGTCTACGACATCGGCGGCGGGATCAAGGACGGCAAGGAATACAAGGCCGCCCAGATCGGCGGCCCGTCCGGCGGCTGCATCCCGAAACAACACCTGAACGTCCCGCTCGACTACGCGCCGCTCGTCGAGCTCGGGGCGATCATGGGCTCGGGCGGGTTGATCGTGATGGACGACGATGCCTGCATGGTGGACGTGGCCCGTTTCTTCCTCGAGTTCGTCCAGGAAGAATCCTGCGGCAAGTGCGTGCCCTGCCGCGTCGGCACCAAGCGCATGCTCGAGCTGCTCGAACGGATCTGCTCCGGCAAGGGCAAGCCCGGCGACATCGAGAAGCTGCTCGACATGGGCAAAAAGATCAACGATTCATCACTCTGCGGCCTCGGCCAGACCGCGCCGAACCCGGTCCTCTCGGCGATCCGGCATTTCCGCGAGGAGTACGAGGTCCACATCCGTGACCGCCACTGCGAGGCCGGCGTCTGCGCCTCCCTCGTGCGTGCTCCCTGCCAGAGCGCCTGCCCGGCCGGCGTCGACGTCCCCGGCTTCGTCTCGCTGGTCGGCGAGAAAAAGTACGCCGAGGCGCTGCGCCACCACCGCAACCGCAACCCGTTCGCGGCGGTCTGCGCGCGGGTCTGCTTCCACACCTGCGAGGACAAGTGCCGCCGCTCGACGCTCGACTCGCCGGTGGCGATCCGCGGGGTGAAGCGCTTCATGGTCGACCAGGAGATCACGATCCAGATGCCCGAAGTGCGCGAGAACGCCGCGAATGCCGCGCGCCGCATCGCGATCGTCGGGGGCGGCCCGGCCGGCCTCTCCTGCGCCTACTTCCTCGCGCGGCTCGGGTACAAGCCGCGCATCTTCGAGGCGGAGCAGCGCCCGGGCGGGATGCTCGTGCAGACGATCCCGGCCTACCGCCTGCCCCGCGAGACGCTGGCCCGCGAGATCCGCATGATCGAACAGCTCGGCGTCGACATCGTCACCGGCAAACGCCTCGGCGACGACTTCACGCTGCAGGGCCTGCGGGACGAGGGTTACGAGGCGGTCTTCCTCGCGATCGGAGCCCCGGAGAACGTCCCGCTCGGGATCGTCGGCGAAGACGCGGAAGGCGTCGTGATGGCCGGCGACTTCCTGCGCCAGTACAACATCCGCGGCTCGGTGCCGGTGGGCAAAAAGGTCGTCGTGATCGGCGGCGGCAACGCCGCGATCGACGCGGCCCGTACCGCGGTCCGCCTCGGCGCCGAGGTGACCGTCGTCTATCGCCGCACCCAGGAACAGATGCCGGCCTACGCCGAAGAAATCGAGGAAGCGCTCCACGAAGGGGTGACGCTGCGCACGCTCGTCCAGCCGATCGAGGTGATCAAGGACGGGACCGGCAAGGTAACCGCCCTCGCCTGCCTCGAGATGCGCCTCGGCGAATTCGACCGGAGCGGCCGGCGCGCCCCCAAGGCCGGCGACGACGAACGTTTCCTGGTCGAAGCCGACCAGGTGATCGTCGCGATCGGCCAGGCGGTCGACGTGCGCCGCACCTTCGGCAAGACCGCGGTCAAGATGACGCTTGCCAACTTTGTCGGCGTCGACCCGACGAGCGGCGTGACCTCCGAGCCCTGGCTGTTCGCCGGCGGGGATGTCGCGACCGGGCCGGCCTCGGTGGTGGCCGCGATCGCCGCCGGAGAACGGGCCGCGATCGGGATCGACCGGATGCTGACCGGCGAGGAGCACGCGTTCTGGCGCACGGAGATCCCGGTCGACACCGCCTTCGATCCGGATGCCGATCCCGTCCCCTACCCGCGCGAGAAGATGCCCTCGATCGAGGTCGACCGGCGCCGCCACAACTTCGACGAGGTCGAGCAGTCCTGGAACGAGGGCGTCGCCGTTCGCCAGGCCCGCCGCTGCCTGCGCTGCGACTACGGAAAAACCACCTGCCACGCGGAGGAAACCCATGCCTGAACTGATGATCGACGGCCAGACCGTCTCCGTCGAACCCGGCACGACGCTGCTCGCCGCGGCCCGCTCGCTGGGGATCGTGATCCCGACGCTCTGCTACCTCGAAAAACGCGATCCGCTCGGGGCCTGCCGGGTCTGCCTCGTCGAGGTCGAGGGGGCGCGCAACCTCGTCTCGGCCTGCAGCGCCCCGGCTGCCGAGGGGATGCAGGTCCAGACCAACAGCCGCCGCGTCCGCGAAACCCGGCGCATGGTCGTCGAGCTGCTGCTCTCCGAGCACGAGGGCAACTGCCAGACCTGTGACCGCAACGACGACTGCGAGCTCAAGGAGCTGGCCCGCGCCCTCGGGATCCGCGAGGTCTCCTATGACGGGGAAAAACCGGAAGGCGAGATTGACGATTCCACCCCGGCGATCGTGCGCGATGCCGGCAAGTGCATCAAGTGCCGGCGCTGCGTGACGGTCTGCACGCAGGTGCAGGGCGTCGGGGCCCTCTTCCCGCAGAACCGCGGCTACGCGCTCAAGATCGGCCCGGCCTTCGACCTCGGACTGGACGGCGTGGCCTGCGTGCAGTGCGGGCAATGCGCGGCGATCTGCCCGGTGGGCGCGATCAGCGAACGCAGCCACATCGAGCAGATCTGGAAGGCGCTCGACGACCCGGCCAAGACCGTCGTCGTGCAGACCGCGCCGGCGATCCGGGCCGCGCTCGGCGAGTGTTTCGGCTACGAGCCGGGCACGCTCGTCACCGGCAAGATGACGAGCGCCTTGCGCCGCCTCGGCTTCGACGCGGTCTTCGACACGAACTTCGCCGCGGACCTGACGATCATGGAAGAAGGCACCGAATTGCTCACCCGGTTGAAAAAGGCCCTCGTCGGCAAGGACGACTCGGTGGCGCTGCCGATGTTCACGAGCTGCTCGCCGGGCTGGATCAAGTTCGCCGAGTACTATTACCCGGAGTTCCTCCCGAACCTCTCGACCTGCAAGTCCCCGCAGCAGATGTTCGGGGCGCTCGCCAAGACCTTCTACGCCGCGAAGATCGGCAAGAAGCCGGAAGAAATGGTCGTCGTCTCGGTGATGCCCTGCACCGCCAAGAAATTCGAGGCCCAGCGCCCGGAGATGAACGCGAGCGGCGTCCAGGATGTCGACTGGGTGCTCACGACCCGCGAGCTCGCCGGGATGATCGAGGGGGCGGGGATCGACTTCACCACGCTGCCCGACGAAAAGATGGACGCCCCGCTCGGGCTCTCCTCGGGGGCGGCCGACATCTTCGCGAACACCGGCGGCGTGATGGAAGCTGCCCTGCGCACGGCCTGGGAGATCGTCACCGGCTCCCCCCTCCCGATGGACAACCTGCACGTCAAGCCGGTCGCCGGCCTCGAGGGGATCAAGGATGCCGCGATCACGGTGAGCGGCGCGAAGGGGGACTGGGCCTTCCTCGAGGGCGCCGAGCTCAAGGTGGCGGTCGCGCACGGCCTGTCCAACGCCGCGAAACTGCTCGACAGCATCAAGGAGGGCAAGGCCAGCTACCATTTCATCGAGGTGATGACCTGCCCGGGCGGCTGCATCGGCGGGGGCGGCCAGCCGCGTTTCACCGACGACTCGGTCCGCCTGAAACGGATCGACGCGATCTACCGCGAGGACGAGGGCAAAGCCATGCGCAAGTCCCACGAGAATCCCGACATCTCGAAACTCTACGGGGAATACCTGGGCGAACCGCTCGGCCACACCTCGCACGAACTCCTGCATACGCATTATACCGCCCGCGAAAAGACCTGAACGGACGGGCCGCGGCAATCCCTTGCCGCGGCCCGTCCGCTTTCCTGCTTGACAAATTTTTAACGATGCCGGATACTTACTCCGTCGTGCCCCGGACACGGGGCGCGACGGCATGCCGGGCCCTCGCGCCCGGACCATTTTCTCCATGACAAAGGGGTACCAGCGTGGGCAAGATCCTCGAGCAGTACGCGGTGATCGGCAGGGAAGCCAGGGAGCGGATCGAAGCCGCCGGGCATGACCGGATCGAGATCCACATCGGCAACGCGACCTGCGAGAACGCCGCGGGATCGCAGGTTGTGCGTGCCGAGTTCGAGAAGCTGATCGAGGCTTCCGGGCGGCAGGATATCGTGATCAAGCAGACCGGCTGCACCGGGCGCTGCAGCGCCGAACCGATCATCGGGATCGTCGAACCGGGCAAGGCCATGTACAAGTACCAGTCGGTCACCCCCGAAAAGGTCCGCCGCATCTTCAACGAGCACGTGCTCAACAAGCAACTGGTGCTCGAGATGCTGCTCGACAAGAAGACGACCAACGTCTACGACCACCTCGTCACGTTCTACCGCAACCCGGGGATCGGGGACCGCGAGACCTGCGACGCACTTGCGGTTTTCGAAGAACGCGTGGCCGCGGCCGGTATCAAGCCGGGTTCGCTGCGCGCCTTCCAGAGCTCGAACTGGGGGCTGTTCATCTCGCATACCACGGTCCCCTACTACATGATGGTCTATCCCGAGCAGACCCTCTACCGCATCGAACGCCCCGAGGACATCCACCGCGTCGTCGACGAGCATATCGCCCACGGCCGCACGGTCGCCGACCTCGAGGAGCAGGCCGACCCG
>JBBIQU010000323.1:0-3302 GCA_037442185.1 Chthonomonadales bacterium
TGCCACGCCAACGCATACGCTGACCCCGACTCGTACAGCGACCCGCACGGCCACAGCGACCCCGACGTCTACCTTAAGCCCGACGCCCACGCAGACGCCGCCGCCCACGTCGACGTTCACACCTGTCCCGACATCCACCGATACGCCTGTGCCGACAAACGTACCGCCACGCCCACCCACCGAACCCCCACCGCTCACACCGATGCCGAACCTCCCGCCGCGCCCGTGGTCTGAGAAAAGCCCCGCGAAGGTCCAGGCGAACCTGCGGCTGATCGTCTTGCAAAAGGGGTACTGAACCGTCTAGCGCACAGGGTTGCGCAGCGCGCCGATCCCTTCGATCTCTACCTCGACGATATTGCCCGGTACCAGCGGTCCCACACCGGCTGGCGTACCGGTCAGGAATACGTCCCCCGGTTCGAGTGTCATCACGCTGGCAGCATAGGCGATGAGCGTACTGCTGGAGAACACCATCTGGCTGGTGCGCCCCTCTTGCCGCACAGCCCCATTGACACGGCAGACCACGCCGAGATCCGCGATGTCTGTTTCGCGCAGACCGGTCACGATCCCCGGTCCAACAGGGCAGAAGGTGTCGAAGCCTTTGCCGCGCGTCCACTGCCCATCCTTACGCTGCAAATCACGGGCGGTGACGTCGTTGCTGCACGTGACGCCGAGCACGTAATCCCATGCCTCTTCCGCGGTGACGTTGCGGCAGCGCTTGCCGATCACCACCGCCAGCTCGGCCTCGTGTTCCACCCGCTGTGAGAGCGCTGGAAAGACGATGGCCTCTCCTGGCCCAATCACGCTGCTCGGCGGTTTGAGGAAGAGCAGTGGTTCGGTGGGCACTTCGACGCCATGCTCGGCGGCGTGCGCCTCGTAATTGCGTCCCACGCAGATGATTTTCGAGGGACGGACCGGCGGCAGCAAGGTGACCGTTTCCAGCGTCCCGATATGCGCGCCTGGCGTACCGGCGCTGTAAGGATGCCCCTCGAGCCGGTAGACTTGATCGTCCTCAAGGTAGGCCCACGCGCTTGTGCCCTGATCCTCAATGCATATGATGCGTGAAATGGATGCTGTGTGCATAGTTGCCTCCAGATTGTGATGTATGCGAATACTGTGTCACTACACTGCTTGTTATAATGTGGTTATCGATGAAGTCAACCGTGCGCCGACCTTCGCAAGGTTGCTTGGAGATTTTGGTTTCTCGCTACAACGATGTATAATTCATGTGACTCATCGGGCAAGGGGGATAAGGATTTGGACTACCTGGACTTTGAACTCGAAATCGGTGTGAAGGATGGACTGGAATACCCGGTCGCGGTGCTGCGTTCTCCGGCGGGCGAAGCTCGTGAGCGTGTCGAATTTCCATTTGGTGAATTGGAGCTGGAGAACCGTTTGCAGGCGCTCCAGATTGCGCTGCTGCGTACCGGGAGTGTCCTGCGACAGGTGTTGACGCCGGAGGAGCACGCCGTGCAGACTTTAGGGCGCGCGCTGTTCGAGGTGTTGCTGTGCGGCGAAGTGCGCAGTCGTTATGACGTGAGCCTGCGCGAGGCGGATGCGCAAAGCCAGGGCTTGCGCCTCAAGCTGCGTGTCCAGTCGCCGGAGTTGGCGCTATTGCCGTGGGAGTTCATCTACGACCCGCGCCGCGCGGAATATGTGTGTCTCTCGCGCAACACCCCCCTGGTGCGCTACATTGAATTGCCACAACCCGTGCAGCCCCTGCGCGCCGAACTGCCATTGCGCATCCTGGGCCTGGCGGTTAGCCCAGAGGGATTGCCGCCGCTGGATATCGCGCAGGAGAAGCTGCGCGTGGAAACCGCTCTGGCGGGATTGCGAGCGGCGGGTCTGGTCACGTTGACGTGGCTGGAAGGGCAGACCTGGCGCGACTTGCAGCGGGAGATGCGCCGCGGCCCCTGGCATGTCTTCCACTTCATCGGCCATGGCGGATTTAGCCGGCCGACCGAGGAGGGCTTTGTGGCGCTGGCCGACGAGTCGGGTGCGGCGTATCATTTGAGCGCGACGCAGTTGGGCCGGCTGCTGGCCGATCACCGTGATTTGCGGCTGGCGCTGCTCAACGCCTGTGAGGGGGCGCGTGGCAGCACGCAGGACATCTTCTCCGCAACGGCGGCGATTTTGCTCCGGCGTGGACTCCCGGCGGTGCTGGCGATGCAGTACCCCATCAGCGATCGCGCCGCCATCGAATTTTCGCGCACGTTCTACGAGGCGCTGGCCGACGGGCTGCCTGTGGACACGGCGACGACGGAGGCGCGCCAGGCGATCGGCTACGTCGCGCCGCACTCTGTGGAGTGGGGGATTCCTGTGCTGTACATGCGTGCCCCAGACGGCGTCTTGTTCGATGTACGAGCCGGTCTGGCAAAGCCTTCCTCTGTGCCTGTGGCCCTAACGCCCGCGCCTCAGGACGCCGTTGTGGCCGTGACTCAGCCTGCTCGCGCGCAAAGTTCCACCCTTGACACCGAAGCGCAATCCAGCCCGTTGCTCGATGTAGAACTGGTATGCATCCCCCCTGGGGATTTCGTGATGGGCAGTGATCCACACCAAAGCGAGTTCGTTCAGGACGAAGAACTGCCTCAGCACACGTTGGCGTTGCCTGCCTACTATCTGGCACTCACACCCGTGACGAACCGCCAGTACCTGGCCTTTGTCCAGGCGCGTGCCCATCCCTGCCCGGAGCACTGGCCGGGTGAGGGTTTCCCCGAAGATTGGGCCGATCATCCGGCAATCAACGTTTCCTGGTACGACGCGATGGCCTATTGCGCGTGGTTGACGGAGCGATTGCGCAGCGAAAGCTGCAAAATCAAGGTGCAGCGCGCGAAACAGGATGAGTTGATCGACGTCGATTGTGAGAAGTGGCATTTCCAGCTTCCTTCCGAGGCCGAGTGGGAGAAAGCCGCGCGCGGAACGGACGGCCGTCTTTACCCGTGGGGCAATCTCTGGGATGCGAAGCGCTGCAACACCAAGGAAAGTCGTAAGGAGATGGCTACGCCGGCGCTGGCTTACCCGATGGGAGCCAGTCCTTATGGCGTGTTGGATATGGCCGGCAATGTCTGGGAGTGGACGCGCACGTCGTGGGGCGCCGACATTGTCGAACCGTTGTTCAGATATCCCTACGATCCCGCCGATGGGCGCGAGGATACTGCGGCAGACAAAGCGCTGTACCGGGTTTTGCGTGGCGGTTCATACAATTACGGCCGCGATGCTGCGCGTTGTGCGGCTCGCAATCGCCTCTTGCCCGATCATGATAACTGGTACGTCGGCTTCCGCGTGGCTCTTGTCAGCAGATCGAA
>JBBIQU010000324.1:0-7139 GCA_037442185.1 Chthonomonadales bacterium
TGGAAGAGTAGGTTCAGTATCCAGTATCCAGTATCCAGTATCCAGTATCCAGTATTCAGTATTCAGTATTCAGTATTCAGTTATCCGTGTTCAGCCGGCAGTCGAATGGACTGCCGGCTGTCGATTTTTAATCTGTCGATTTTTAAGCAGGGATGCAATACAATCTTACCTTTCCAGAACGACACCCAGTAGTCCCGTTTACGGGACTTTGTAATGGACAAGCCGAATCAACTCCGCACAACGTGTTTCGCTCCTTTTTCAAAGCCTTGGTTTGGACGCAGGCGAGCGCGGAAAAGGCTGGATGCAGCCGGATTTCTCAACATCGTACCAAGCCGGGTTAACCCGACTTGCCGCGTCAATTGGGTTGCAGGCTGGAACAAAATCGGGTACAATCCAACTGGTCAGACCACTTACCATGCCAGGAGTTCATCATGGCCGATTGGACACCCATCCTGCGCCCCGCCGAGATTGCCGAGCAGCGTTTGCTCGAGGCGATTCTGGCCGGGCGTTTTGCCATCAACAGCAGCCTGCCCGGCGAGCGTGACCTGGCGGAGCAAATCGGCG
Source organism: Chthonomonadales bacterium (assembly GCA_037442185.1). Taxonomy (GTDB): domain Bacteria; phylum Armatimonadota; class Chthonomonadetes; order Chthonomonadales; family CAJBBX01; genus JAAYVH01. The sequence goes on from JBBIQU010000324.1 coordinate 565, forward strand.
TGACGCGCCCCACGCTGCGCGAGGCCCTTCAGCGCCTGGCGCGCCCACTCAAGATGGCGGGCCATCCTGTTTCCAGAAAGGAAGTATCTTGGGACACTTCCTGAGGATGCTGTGTTGGCACGCTTTTGACCTTTGAAGACTCGTTTTTTATCACTACTACAAATCCTGTTCAAAAATTCTCTTTGGGCTATCGTACCAGAAATCGCGGTATTCAGCGGGGACTTGGTTGCTGTCGCCGGTGTAAAGCGTCAGAGCAACTTGAACATTTTGTTTGCCGTGTTTGAATATCTTTCGTTTTCCATTTTCAAGGAACAGGTCTTTGTAACCTTCAACTTTATAAGTCCAGCCGATGTCGCGGATGCCTTTGGGGTCAACGAACAGGATTGTATATTTTGAATCCTTTGCCAGCCAGAAAATAAAATCGGGGTGGAAGTCGCGCATTTTATTTTGCGTCGGGTCGTAATAGGGAAGGGTAATTTTATCCAGCGTTTCTTCGGCGCGGCTGAACATCCACCAATCATATTGTTTCAAGCGATTGTCTGATTCTTTGAGATAGGCTTCCAGTTGATTGACAAAACGAATTTCACTCGGCGTTTTGATGATGCGCGAGATGTAATCAATTCGGTCATCGTCAGACAAGAGCAAAGGTAGATAATAATGGCTGGTAATGTTTTTGATGTGCAAACGATGACCGCTATGCTCGAATGTTTCGGACTGCTCTGTTCTGGCAATGCCTTTGACCGCCAGCGTGTACTGTTCAATGTCAATCTCGCCCGCTTTGAGTTGTCCTTTGAGTTGCGCTTCCTGCTCGGCAGGGTCTTTGTAAAGCCGTACCGCGTCAATTTTCTTTTGCAGTTCTTGAATATCCTTCAACAATACGCGGATATGTTTGAAGTGGTTGATTTCATCTTCCAGCGATTTGAAACCTTCCACTTCATGCGGGATGATGTCGAAGTATTGAATCAGGCGGGGTAACAGGATCTCGACATTGCCATATTTGCGAGTTGTATTCGGATTGAAAAAGTTTTCAGGCGCGGCGAATGTCTGTTCAAGCAAGCCGATTTGCTGTGGGGACATGCCATGCCGCGCAAGGAGTAAGCGTTCATCCCCAAGATAATCAACGTAATTTTTGAGCAGTTGACTTTCGTTTGGTTGAATTTCAAACTTTTGCGGTTCGTGTTGCTCCACAAGCAAGTGACCATTGAGTCGGCGGTAGATTGGAATTAAAACTGGATAACTTGAAAATGCGGATGTGTTCACATCCAATACAAGCTCAATGCCTTCTTCTTTTTCTTTCTCGTCTGCCAGCCCGGCGAAAATGGTGGCGAGGGCTTCGCGTTTTGTACCGAAAATAAAGAGCGATTGCGCGGCGGAAAGGAACGGTTTTGCCTGTTGAAAAAGCAGGTCGTCCACTTCTTTGGCGTTGTGGAGATTCTCCAATCGTTTGCGCTTGCCTTTCATCGGTTCGATGCGGACGCCGCGCCCTACCGATTGCAAAACAAATTTTCGCGCTTCACTGCCTGTGCCGATGTTGATAAAGGTGATGACGTTGGGACGGTTGGAGTCCCAGCCTTCGTAGAAACTGCGCGAACCCATTAATAAATTTATTTCGCTGTCTTCTTCATTCAGGCGCGAGAAGAAACTCTCATCTTCAAAACCCTTGACGATTTCATAACCCGCCAGGAAATCTTTGAGCCATTCAGTCGTCTGACCGATTTTGATGAGCGCAAATGGCGCGGCAGATGTTTTGAGTTTGAAGGCGAGTTCCTTGTCATTGGAGGGACGCGCCAGTACTTCAATATCGCCTTTGCTTTCGGCGTTGAAGATGTATTTGTAAATATCTTTTAACGTCAGGCTGTTTAACAAAGATTGGTCGAGCGCAAAGGTTTTGCCTTCGTACACCCATTCGGGTTCAGATTCAAGCTCGGCTTTGAGCGCGGATTTGGCGGCGGTAAACGCCTGTGATGAAATTTCACCTTTCCCGATGCGCTCCAATTCGCGGAAGAAGAGTTTGAGGTCGGCTTCTTCGGTGTTGACACTGTTCACTAGCGCAAGCAACAACGGGCGATGGAAAAGAAGCGTGCTGGTCGCGTCGCATAACTGTTCGCGTGATTTCGCAACGTAAGCCAAAGTCAAAAGGGATTGAAGCACAATCCTTTGCTTTTCTTCGTTGGAAAAATCTTCCTTGTCTTTGAAAGCGCGGTTTTCCTGTCTCAGCAGGCTGATATGTTTGCCGTAGCCTTTTTCGATGAAACTGGCTAGGTTGAATTCGGCGGCTGTGGTTTTGATGTCGCGCGGGTCGGTAAAGGTGGCGGAGAAGTTGAACAGGAAACCGTTGCGGCTCAGGATGTTGTAAATATGCTGGCGTTTGGAGTCGTCTTTATCGCCTTTGTGCGCTTCATCCAGCAGGAGATACCATTTGCCGTTGTTTTCGTAATTGCGGAAATCAAGCAGGCGTTCTTTTTGTTCATCGCTGATATTATCGGAGCGGTAATAGAAGACTGTTAATTCCTGTGCGCGAAACATGCGACTCGCGCCGCGTTTCACTTCGGGGTATTCCTTCAATTCGCGCAAGTGAATATGCGGGACTTTGCCAGATGCATTAAAGTCGTTAACATGGTCGCGTAATTGTCCAAGCAGGTCTTCGCGATGGGTGAGTACCATCACGTCATGCGCGGGGATTTCGCCGCGTTGCCTGAGCGCGTAAAGCACTTCGAGCATTTTGACAATGACCAGCGTTTTACCCGAACCTGTCGCCATCCAAAAACCCATGCGGTTAATAAAGTGGATGTAAGGGATGCGACCCTCACCCCCAGCCCCTCTCCCTGAAAGGGAGAGGGGAGAGATGGGGTAGTAAGGCGCAAGCAGGGATTCGTTGTCGCGCTTCTTGCCGAAGGTCAAGGCGTCGAGTTCGATGCGGTTATCCAGATACCAATTGAAAAATTTGGTTTTATCCGCGCCAAAGTCCTTATAGTATTTGTGCAATGCTTTCAGCGCATTTTGCAAAGCGGACTGTTGATAATCCCATAGGGATTTGGCGCGTGAGAAGGAGGCAAGGTCGAAGGTCGTCCAAGCGGGCGGAAGGTCTTCAAATGGAATATCATTGAGCAGGTTATGAAGGTTTGCCATGTTGTTTAGCCTACCGTCCACGAATTTTTCACGAATACTCGAATACGGGAGTCGTCCATTCGTGAATTCGTGGTCTTATTCGTGGACGGTCATTTCATGATGTCATTTCTTAATCGCATTATCCCGCCCAATTCTTTGGACAGGTTTCATATCCTTGCCAGGAAAGACGCGCCGATATTCCAGCCTTCTACGTCCGAAGTTGAATAACAAGCCGACGGGCGCGCCTGTGGCTTTCAAGTAATTGATGACCTGCGCCAGTTCATCGTTGGTCAATTGATGGCTCAACGCTTTGACCTCCACAACTACTTGCTGGTTTGGGAATAAATCCAAATAGAAAGTCGCAACCCGCTCGCCTTCGTAATCTACAAAAACTTCATATTGGCGGTTCGGTTCGATGTTGGCATGATTAAGTTTTACTTCCAGCGCTTTTTCATAGACTTCTTCTTTGAAACCGTATCCGATTTCATTATGAACTGCCATCGCCAAGCCGATGATTTTATAGGTCAGGTCATTTCCAGTCTCATCAGTTACGAGCGGCATAGGTTCTCCTTGCAAATACCATCCACGAATTCTTCACGAATAAACGAATACCGCCTGCATTCGTGAGTTCGTGGTCTTATTCGTGGACGGTCTGGGTGTTTCTCTACCACCAAATCAACGGCTTGACATTATCCCATTCAGGCGCGGATAAACTGGCGGATGTGCCGTCTTGAAATTCGACGCTATCTTTTGTGATGCGGCGTATCCATTTGCCCGTGAGACAGGATAGCGTTTCGGCAAGGTCTATGCCGTCATACAAACGGTTCAGACTCACTTCAACCTGATTCTGTTTCTTGTTCATGCTCACCGCTTCGAGCATTTTCAAATCGCGCAGGAAGGCGTAACTGGTGTAGGCGTCCTGTGTGCCTTGAAATAACGGAGCGTCTTCATAACGCGCCTTTTTGAGCGCGTCTTCGTATTGTTCCAGTTCAAAGTATTTGGCAAAGTGACTGATACCTTTGCCGCCTTCTTCCCCTCTCCCGTTTTTGGGAGAGGGGGCAGGGGTGAGGGCTTTCCCATCTTTCCATTTATCGCTGAACGCCACCTTCTTGACTCTCGGCAAAATGACCGTGTTGAAATGTTCGCCCATTTCGACCAGAATGTATTTGCGATGCCCTTCGTCGGCGCGGTTGAGATTCATGACCGCGTGCGCGGTTGTGCCTGAGCCGCCGAAGAAGTCAAGAATGATTTCATCAGATTGTGCAACTGCCCCATTTAACTTTTCATAAAGAGAAACAGGATGGCAGTATGGAAATTCAAGACCGAGTTTATCAACATCCATTTTTCCGCGACTTGAATCCTGAATTACAGACGAAATTTGTCGCTGAGATTCTTTTGTTAGAAAGACTTTTCTTCGAGGCTGGGTAGTTTCGTCTATCCCAAAAATTATCTCGCCTTTTTCTACCATTGCTTGAAGTGTTTCAGGTGTACGCGAAAACCCATTCGGCGGCACTGGGCAAGGTTTTTTTGTTGTAGGATGTTCAAGGGGAATAAAAAACTTTGGGTCTTTTCTTGGCTCTGGTGCGCCTAATCCAACACTCTGATAAACATGCCCCTGATTATCCAAGTAGCGATATGCTTTTTCTCCCCCACTAAATTCTAAATTACCATCAAGCCATGCTATATATTCCTTTTGTGCTTTTTCTGTTACAGAGCCATGTTTCTTGATTATTTCTTCTGCTGAACGAAGTATTAGGAGAATATTATCATTTTGAAGGTATATAGGCGTCTCTTGATATGAACGCCAAACAACATATTCGTGCTGAGTGGCAATTCCTTTTCGCCCGAGCATTGGGTTTCGCTTATCCCAAATTATCGTTCCTATGTTTGGAATTGAATATTGTTCAAACAAAAGTTGTAAACGCTCATACTCATTTTCGTCAATGTGGCACAAGAAGGAACCTTCTTTACAAATCATTTGAAGGCTTGTTTTGACTCGATTTTCCATCATCGTAAGCCAACTTGAATGTTTGTAATTGTTGTTGTACATAAAACCGCTCGTATCTGTGTTGTAAGGCGGGTCAATGTGAACACACTTCACCCGCTCCCGAAACTTCGGCAAAAGCGTATTGAGCGCCTGATAGTTCTCGCTGTGAATCAGCCAGCCATCCAAAGCAGAATCCAAATCATCGAACAACGCCAGAATATCCAGTTCAAGGTCTTTGAAATATTTTGTGTCCAGCGGCAGGTATTGGTATTGTGGGTAACGCGGTTCGCCCACTACATCTTTTTCCAAGACCAATTCAAGTTTGAAATTCTCCTCCACCATGCCGAGTTCAATCCATTCGGCAATCTGGTCTTGCATGCCTTTGTGTTTGAAAATCTTTTTGAGCAGGGCCTCCCCTCTCCCTGAGGGGGAGGGGTTGGGGGTGAGGGTGGAGTCTGTTTTGCTTCGCGCCTGACCCTCACCCCGCGCCTCTCCCTTTAAGAGAGAGGGGGATTCTGCGCCCATAATCTTATCCAGCGTAATAATGTAATTGCTGTTCAACACAAACTTGGGCTTGTTCCAAATTTTTACCAATTCATCTTCAAACTGCGCGATGAAGTCAATAATTTTGGTGGCAATGCCTTTCATGGCTTGCAATTGCTTCAAACGCAATTCGTTGAACTCGCTTTCGCCTTTGAAAATATATTGATACATCCACAGGTCGAATTGTTCCTGTAAAAAGGCTTTGGCGTTCTTGTTGATAAAGTAATCCACTTCACTTTGCTTTTGGAAAACCGCAAAGGCTTTTTCAAGCGTCTCTTCATCGAGCGTCATGCCTTTGTCTTTGACGGCTTTCACAATCTCGTCAATTTTGGTCTTGCGTCCCTTTTCCGAATAGCCGACTGTCAACGTGATGACGCCGTTTTTGATGGACTTGAAGGCATAGGTCAACTCGCGCTTTTCGTTTGAGCGTTTGAGTTCCATGCCTGAAACATCGAAGAAAAACTTCTCGCCATCCACTTCGATTTCCATGCTGTTGAAGAGCCTGTCCGTTTTGACGTAATACAGCATGTGCGTCTTCCAGAACAACATCACATCGCGGTCATCGGTATACACCTTCTCGTAAATATTGTGATGTTGCGCCGTGTTGCGAAAATAAATACTTCCGCTCTCGCTGAAATAATGCTGAAAGAAATCATAGAGTTTATCGAATAACTCTTCGCGGAACTTTGGCTCAAAAGGCTTGCAGGCAGAATCGATGTCTTTCATCAAAACAGGAAACACGCCTTTTTCAAAGTAATTGGCTTTTATCTTCATCAGGTTGATATAGCCTGAGTCGCCTTCTACTTTTGCGCCGATGAAAATGGATTTGAGCGCGTCGAGAAATTGTTGTTCGTAGGTCATGAAGGAATCCTGTTGGGAAGGTATTGTAATTACCAGAGTATTGCCTGATTATAAAGCCAGTAATATGTATTGGGAG